>CALUZQ010000055.1 GCA_944325225.1 uncultured Elusimicrobiales bacterium | reverse complement strand
GGGCCCGTGTTTTTAACCTACCCGGACCGTGCGGATATCAATGCCAAAATAGCCGAAATTGCGGCCGAATTTCCCGTCTATGATTTTACGACCGAAGACGGCATCCGCCACGAATTTTGGGTGATTGACGCCCCCGCGAACATCAAGTTTTTAATGGACGCGTTCGAACAAATCCCCACGCTCTATATTGCCGACGGACACCACCGTTCCGCCGCCGCGGCCAATGTGGCCCGCCAGCGCAAAGCGCATAATTCCAAACACACCGGCCAGGAAAAATACAACTTCTTTTTGAGTGTTATTTTTCCCGCCGGGCAGCTGTATGTAATGGATTACAACCGCTTGGTAAAAGACTTAAACGGCCTGACCAGCGAAGCGTTTTTGGAAAAAATCGCCGCCAAATTTGACGTAGCCGAAACCGGGCGGGAAAAACCGCAAAAACGCCACGAGTTTGGAATGTACTTGGATGGGAAATGGTACACGCTGACGGCTAAAAAAGGCTCGTTTGACGCCGCCGACCCGGTGGCCGCGCTGGACGTGAGCATCTTGCAGGAAAACCTGCTTGCGCCCATACTGGGCATTGGGGACCCGCGCACCGACAAACGCATCGATTTTGTGGGCGGAATACGCGGAATTGGCGAGCTAAAAAAACGGGTGGACGGCGGAAAATGGAAAGTGGCGTTTTCGATGTTCCCCACGTCTATGGAAGAATTGATGAAAGTGGCCGACGCGCATAAAATTATGCCGCCCAAATCCACGTGGTTTGAGCCCAAACTAAGGAGCGGGCTGGTCGTCTACAAGTACGAAAATAAATAGCTTATAAAAAGAAAACCGCCCCGGATATTTTTCCGGGGCGGTTTTAGACTCAGATTAGAAAAGGCATCCGTCTGCGCCACATAAACTTTTGCACAATTTTTTACCGTTATCTGTGTGACCAGCACAGGAAAATTTGCCGGCTTTGTCTGATTCATTCCCAGCATTTACAAAATAATAAATGTTGTGGAAATTATTATCTTTGTAGGAAGTATCATTATCACGCTCAGTGCTGTCCCAACCAACGATATTGGTAGCATTTAAGTCAATACGGACTTTTTGGCATATTAAATCAGCCAAATCCCCAGAGGTCCACGGCGAACACCCGGGTATATCAATGTCTAAATCGGACCAGTATTTCGGGTATTCCCCATTGGCCATATAATACAGTTCAATCATTTTGCTTAAGGAAGACATAACCGTCCGTAGTTCTGTAGCCCGCGCTTTAAGAACTGCCAACTGATATTGCGGCAACGCCACCGCCGCCAATATGCCAATGATTAAAACAACCACTAATAGCTCTATTAGCGTAAATCCGGCGTTTTTCCCCGCCGGGTGGGTTTTTTGATAAATTTTGTTCATAGCCAAAATTTATCAAAAAAAAAAAACAAATCAAGGCCCAGAGCCTGGGCTCCCCTCTCTAGGCCCGTTAACGCGATTAGTGGAGCTACACTGTTTTTGGAATACCGCGCTCCAACGAAACGGCCCCTTGCCGGGGGCAGGGCCTTCCAGGCCGCGGTGCTCTGCCTCGGACAGGGTTTCGCAAAATACGGTGCTTACGCAATTAGGGAACAACTGGTTGAGAATGTTTACGCAACAGGCCAGAGCCGGCCCAGGGGCTAGCCTCCCTACTCTAGGCCCACTAGCGCAACTAGTTTAGGCCACACTGTTTGGGCAAAGTCGCACTGTTTCAAAAAGAAAGCCGTTTCCGCTTATGTGGTTGCCGTTGCCGTTTAACCGGCCCTTTCGCCCCGTCTATAAAAAGCCTTCCAAGCGGAAAAGAAATTTTATTGTTTGAGCGCGGGGAACCGCGCGAGTTATAAAATTTCCCGCTTGGAAGTGATTTTTATGGGGCCCTGGGCCGGGCGCTTTTTGGTACTTTTTCCCGCCGGAAAAAGTACAAATAAATTCATTTCCTGCTTGAAAGTGATTTTTGTGGCTCCCTGGGGCACCGAGCCGGTGCTCCCTTTCCTTTGCCCGTTAGCGCGACTAATGAAGCCGCACTATTCCCGCAATGTCGCGTCAATGAATCCTAAAAAAGCCGCTCTTGCAAGCGGCTTTTGAAATCATTCCACAGGAAACACGAGCGGCTCATCGGGCGGGGGCGGCAACAGAACCGGCTTCGCCGGTTCAGCAGAAGGCGGCAGTTCTTTAACAACGGCCGACGGCTCCTCTTCCTCCGGCGAAACAACGGGTTTGGCAAGCATCGCATTCCTTGGTCCGGCCGCGGCGCCAGGAGATTCTTGCGCCTTTTCCGGCTTTTGGGGTTCCGGCGGGCAAGCTGTTAATAATTGCGCCGGGGTTTTGCCCTGGTTGTTGCGCACCGTTGGGCTGGCGCCGTTGGCCACCAAAAATTGGTACATCGGCCGGTGGCATTTTAAAGCCGCCAGGTGGAGCGGCGTATTGCCGTCATTGGTTTTACTCTTGGGTGCGCCCCAATGGCGGCGCATATTAAGCATTAGGGTGGCTAAATCGGGGTCTTCTTCGTCGCACAATTGAAACAGCACCCGCAGCATAGCGGCGTCTTCATTCAGTACCGCAATATGCACCGCATTTCCCAAGGGGCAATCGGTATCCAGGCGGGAAAAAGCGTCCGCCAGTAACACCGCCATATCCAAATCCCCGTTTTGCACGGCAATCAAAAAGGGCGTCATTCCCTGGGCGTCCTGCCCATACACCAGCGTTTTGTCCTGCGCCAGCAGCCGCTTGACCGCCGAGCGGTT
>CALUZQ010000054.1 GCA_944325225.1 uncultured Elusimicrobiales bacterium | reverse complement strand
TTTAACATGGGACGGATTCCTACCATAAAATCCTCGTAGGAATAGTTTTGGTGGAAAGTAATAAATTTAATTTTCCCTTCTTTTTTCAATTCGTCAAAGCGGGCTTTGGCCAGGCTATAATCGGGGTTCACTTTCCCATCAATAATCTCTACTGCTTTGGTTACGCTGTGATATGTCTTTCCCGTCCCAGGCGGCCCGTAAAGAATTTGGTTGAGAGGGAATTTAGGTTTTGAAGAACGATGTGCTGACGTATCATCACGGTCCGATAATAACTTTTTTACATAATCAATTAGTTCAGGTTCTCTGACTTTAGAGATAGTTGCGTTGTGCCCATTGAAAAGATAGTCCTCTATTTTTTGTTTTGTCCAAGCCACTTGGAAAGACCACCAGTTTATTCTCTGGGTAACTTTTCCAATTGCTGTATTCTCAGGTGACAATAAAATAAATACATCTCCCACGGCCACTCGGCTAAGTGTGTTGCGATGTTTATCCATACCATTTTTCCCGTATCCATTTTCCCAGCAGTTTTGAGCAATGAAACGGCCACTCTGATCTTGCCCCTCCCAATTGGAGCGTACTGCCCAGAAAGAAGGACCCTGTATGTTGGCAGAACCTTCTAAAGGGGCTTTTTTATCTTCCCAAGCTTGGAAAGAGATCTGGTATGGAAATTGCGATGGGTATTTTTGTTTAGCGATTTGTTGGACTTGTTGAAAACACGAAAAAGAATTTTCTCTTTTTATACCTAAAAAAGAGCAAGTTTTTGCATCCATTGGATAATAAATCGTTGGGAAGCAAATAAATAAAAATTGGCTTATTTTTGTAATACCTATAAACGGCAATTTGACGAGAGTTTCAAATTCACTTTCTTCTATTTCCTGGGCATTTAATCGTTTCTGTGCAAAAGCCCACAGTAAAGAAATATCATCTTTTCCCCGTTCATAAGCATAGCGAACAAACCATGTAGCGAAATTGCTAAAACAGGGAATTCCCATAAAATCAGCAGGGAGCGGCGCTTGCAAGTTCATAATTTCCTTTGCATGTTTGCATAGTTCAATCCGATTATTTGGAGCAATATTTCTATTAAAACAGGCAATGAAAGTGAGAGGGTCCATTTCTTGGAAGCGAATTTTGTTGTTTTTCGGATTCTCATCTTGCTGGCCTGGGAATATCTCATTAAATACTTCTGCCAAGGATTGGGCATTATATTCAGCACAAATTTTTGTCAGCATTTCATTAAAAAATGGCAACCAGGTAAACTGTGTTTCAGACATAAGAGGTCTCCTTTCTAACTTTCAATGTGGCACCAATAACAGCAAGGAGCATAAATCAAGGCGGGCGGAGCGGCTGCTATTTCTTCAAGAATCCACGATAATATCAGGAATTGCCTGCCAATAGCCGGTATGCGAATTCGAACTGGCAAAGGGCTTCCTTATGTATCCAACATTCTTGTTTGTTTTTCGGTAATACAATATTCCAACTGATGACTCAGTGAAATTTACCCTTAAAAGTTACTTCCATTGTAGCAATTTGTTGAAAAATAGTTTTCCGGAAACATTAATTAGCAATTTTTAACCCAAAACAAGCTGTTTTGGCAAAAAATTTTTAAACCATAAAAAGTGCTAGTTCTACGTCGTGCGAGCGGAAAAATCCTTATTTTTTAAGACTATTTATTTATGATAATAAATGGCAAAAATTTGATTTTTGTTTCAAAATAATGCTATAAATTACCTCTGTATTCGTTTGGTTTCTGTTTCAAACGGGTGCAAAAACTAAATTATCTTACCTTTGGAAAGGTCACAGTACCCCACCCTTGGCACAAGGACAAATGTGCCGGCACCTCTTTCCTGCCTTAACATGAAGAAGCAAGGCCAACTGCTATAAAAACCTGAGGGTTTTCCTCAATACACCCATTAGGAGTTTTTCTCTATGACGGACCATATATTAATTACGCCTTTGGTGGTGGAGTATGCCGCTTTGTCTAGTTTAAAAGAATATCCAGGCAACCCGCGGCAGCACAGCCATAAACAAATCGCGCAAATTACGCGTTTTATTGAGCATTTTGGTTTTATCAACCCTATTTTAATCGACGAGCAGAATGAAATTATAGCCGGCCACGCCCGTTTTGCGGCCGCTCAAGCCGCCCGTATGGAAAAAGTTCCCGTTATTCGCTTAAAACACTTATCCCCGGCCCAAAAGAAGGATTATCGCATTGCCGACAACCGTTTGACGGAGTTGGGTACATGGAGCATAGAACTGCTGCAGGCGGAGTTTAAGGCCATAGAGGAACTGCACTTGGATGTTCCGCTTACGCTTACGGGGTATGATATGGGGGATATAGACCTCATTTTGGAGGGGGAACAGCGTGAGGCGGACCCCAAAACCAATCAAATCCCGTTTATTGCAGACGGCGATATCGTTTCCCGGGAGGGGGACCTTTGGCAGTTGGGGGCACACCGCCTGATTTGCGGCAATTCCCTGCAGGAGGAAACCCTGCGGGCACTGATGGAGGACAAGAAAGCCGATATGGTGTTTGCGGATCCTCCGTACAATGTAAAAATTAACGGGCATGTCTGCGGGGCCGGCAGTGTAAA
This sequence comes from uncultured Elusimicrobiales bacterium, assembly GCA_944325225.1. Taxonomy (GTDB): domain Bacteria; phylum Elusimicrobiota; class Elusimicrobia; order Elusimicrobiales; family Elusimicrobiaceae; genus Avelusimicrobium. Next base: position 820 of record CALUZQ010000054.1, on the reverse strand, counting down.
ACACGATGAATTTAAATTTGCCTCCGGCGAAATGACCAGCGAGCAATTTACGCATTTTTTGCGTACGGCGTTTGAACGCCTGTGTGCGTTCAGCAAATCCGGCTCTTTGCATTATATTTGTATGGACTGGCGGCATATTAAAGAGATGGTGACGGCGGGAGAAGTGTATGACCAGTTTAAAAATCTGTGTGTATGGCGCAAAAACAATGCGGGGATGGGCTCGTTTTACCGTTCCCAGCACGAACTGATTTTTATGTTTAAGCACGGCACCGAGCCGCACATCAACAATGTAGAACTCGGCATACACGGCCGTTACCGCACCAATGTATGGTGCTATCCCAGCGTCAATACCCCGGGGGAAGAAAATACCGAAAAACGCTCTATGCACCCCACCGTCAAACCGGTAGAAATGATTAAAGACGCAATCTTGGACGCGTCCAACCGCGGCGGATTAGTGCTGGACAGCTTTTTAGGCTCCGGCAGTACGCTTATTGCCGCCGAAAAGGCCGGACGGGTTTGCTATGGGGTGGAGTTGGAGCCCAAATATGTGGATACGGCTATCCGGCGCTATGAGGGCCTTGGGGGCGGCCGGACGGCCGTTCATCTGCCCAGCGGGAAAACATATCAAGAGTTGCTGTCCGAAAAACGGCGGGAGGCTGCACATGCCGAATGATTATGAGGTCGGATACGGCAAGCCCCCGAAGAAGAATCGGTTTAAGCCGGGCTTCAGCGGCAATAAAAAGGGACGGCCCAAAGGCCAGCCCAATTTGCACACTATCGTAGGCAAAGTATTAAAAGAAAAAATTACCATTGTGAAAAA
>CALUZQ010000053.1 GCA_944325225.1 uncultured Elusimicrobiales bacterium | reverse complement strand
TGCGAGGGGACGCTGTGCCGGCGTGATTATTGAGCAGTTTGCGGGCTGGTTCCCGCTGTGGCTGGCCCCGGTGCAGATTAAACTTTTGACGCTGACGGACGACCAGATTCCGTTTGCCAAAGAAGTGTACGCCAAAATGCGTCAAGCCGGTTTGCGTCCCGAATTAGATGTAAGGCCGGAAAAACTGGGGCTTAAAATCCGCGAAGCGCATATGCAGCGCATTCCTTATACGGCCATCATCGGCGCCAAAGAAGCGGCCGAGGGCAAGCTGACTATTCGCTTAAAAGGCGGCGAAAATACGCCCGCCCTGCCGGTGGAAGAAGTGATTGCCCGAATGAAGCAGGAAGTGGACTCGTTTAGTCTAACCAACTTGCTTAAATAATATAGACCTTCGCAAAAAAAGCCCCGCGGTAAAATGCGGGGCTTCTTTTATGTGTTGTGAACATACTCCGTCCGGCTGGGAGATTTTCGGCTGAAATAGGGATCGTATGGGGCTGGCGGGCGTTTTGTGTGGCGGGGGAGTGGCCGCCATAAGGGGGGAAATGACTGTTAATTGTACTTGGGCGCGTTTTTCCCGGCGGGGCCGGTTTACACGGAAAGGAAGGATTTTCTCAGAAAGCTTTGGCGGAAAACAATAAAAAACCCCGGCTTAGCCGGGGGTTGGAGATAAAGCAATTTACGGAATAGAATCCATAATTTTGCGGAGTTCTTCTTCGCTCTTATCGCGGACTTCCACCGTTTTTTCTTTTCCTTTGGCGCCTTTTACGATAATGATGCTTTCTTCTTTTACATTAAAAAAGTCCGCCAGGAAAGTTTTCATAATGGCGTTTGCGGGGTCGTCATCTACTTTTTTATTTTTAATTTTCACGCGCAGCACGCTGCCGATGCGGCTGATGACTTCATTTCTCCCGGCCGTGGGGATTAAACGGACTTTTATAATCATAAACCCTCCAAATTTTCGGCAAACAGTTTGCTGCCGATTCTGGGCAGGGAAGACCCTTCTTCCACCGCCGTTTCAAAATCTTCGCTCATACCCATAGACAAATAGCGTTCCGGGCAAGCGGCAAAATCTTCATCAAAGGCCTGTTTAAGCCGGCCGAACAGCTGCTGCAGCTGGCTTTTGGGCGCTCCTTGCGGCGCGATGGCCATATATCCGCATACTTTGATGGCGGATAAATTTTTCAGCCGGGCGGCCAATTCCCGGGCCTTTGGCAGGGGCAGGCCGGACTGGGTGTCTTTATCCGTCAATTTAACCTGTACCAATACGCGGATTGTTTTCCCCGCAGGTACATTTTTGGATACAGCCAGTGCGGTATCCCAGCTGTCCAGCGAGTCAATAAAATCAAAAAACTGAGCGGCCTTGGCGGCCTTATTTTTTTGTAAATGCCCGATAAAATGTTTAACTGTATCAAACGCGGCAAACTCCGGGCGGGTCCAGCGGGCTAATGCCTGCTGTACACGGGATTCCCCAATATGCTTAATAAGCCCTTTTTGTAAAAGGGTTAGCACATCTTCATCATTTGCGTATTTGGTAACGGCTAAAAGCGTGATTTCATTCGGGTCTCGCCCGCTTTTTTGGCAGGCGGCTGACAGGGCGGCGCTTACAGATTTAAAATTATTAACCAGCGTTTCTTCCCTGTTCATAAAAAATCCCTTGACATATTATATCAAAATATACTTTAATTAGCCATTTTTTTTGGAAAGAACGGTTCTTCTCGTCACGGCGCGGCAAGAAAAAAGCGTGTGGAATCAGCTAGTCATATGACCGGGCATTGAGTTGGAAGTCCAGCCCCGGGGCCATTGGGCTAGATGCAACATGGCACCGTTAGGGGAGTCCAATCCAGTTGCGTTAACGGGCATAGTTTCCCTCGCCCCAAAGGCCCTTTGTGAGAATATCCCCACCGGTTGTTTCCTTGTTGTGTAAGCATTGTAGGTAGCAAAATCCTGCCCAAGCCAGAAATTTCCCGCCTGGAAATAGCTTGTCTTTCGTTTTTTTTTTTTGATATGGTAATTTGATGGTATGGTGCGAGGAGGGATATGGTCGGCTTGTGAAAGAGCCGGCTGTGCCTTGTTTTAAGCAATTAAATGGCTGTAAAATAAGAAAATTTTCTTCTGTCTCTCCTCAAACACCAGACAGAGAGAAAGGGGATATGCTGGCTCTCTGCAGCATATCCCTTTTTGGTGCGAGGAGGGACAATGAAAACCCATAAGAAGAAAGCATTCACGCTGACTGAGTTATTGGTAGTGGTGATTGTGATTGGTATTTTGTCAGCCGCCGTGCTGCCAAAGTTTAGCAAGGTAATAGAAACGCGCAAGACAACAGAAGCCGAAGAGATGATGGCGGCTGTGCGTACCGAGCAGGAGAAACGGTGTGCGCTGGACCAAAAATATCAGACGGACATTGTAAAACTGGCGGAGGTTATACCGCAGGAAGAGAGCAAAAATTTCAGTTATAGTTTGACGACGACGGGCATGGAAGCGCAGAGCAAAGGGAAGTATGGATATACGCTGAAGATGCCGTCGTATGCAGATGGTCGCTTATGTTGCGAGAGCGAAGCGGAGTGCGCGAAGTTAAATAAGGATTATCCGTTATGCAGTGATTTAATAGCGCGGGCGGATTATCAGAATGGGCTTGCGTGTGAAGGGGAACCGCTGTATATAGAATGTGTAGGAGAGGCGACCCAAGCGTGCGGGTGCCAAAATGCGGGCATTAAAACACGCACTTGTGATACCAGTACGGGCACTTGGAGTGATTGGAGCGGCTGCAGTGTAGGGGCATGTAAAACTTGTTCGGGGTCGGATTGGACAAGATGTGGCTGTGACGGAGCAGGAATAGCATATGGAACATGTAATCCTTTAACGGGTGAATGGGAATGGGGCAATTGTGATGTAGGTGATTGTAAGGAATGTAATCCGGCTACGCAACCTCCCTATCAGAAATCCTGTGGAAGCTGTGGAACCCAATACTTTGATGTTCAGTGTGATAGGGTTAGTGGTAACTGGTATATTTCGTGGAGTAGTGATTGCGAGGATCCCTGTGCCAATCCTTACGAAGGGTCGTGGGTTACTAAGAATGTGTTGGTAGAATGCAGTTCTTCGGGTACCACTACGGCAAAAGTATGCACCAATACTCCCACCTATCAAAGTTGGACAGCCAGCTGGCAAAAAATTTCGCCCGTATTAAGTGCTACTTGGGATCCGGAGGGTTATATGGCGGAAACTTTTGATCGTTGTGAGTCCCAGGTAGATTGCCAGCGCGGGGCTGGGGTATGGAATAACATTACCAAGTCATCCTCGGCTACTGGGGACGGCTGGGCCTCTTGCTCCGGGACGAGAGTTTCCACTTCCTGCAACAGCAGTAATCCGGAATGTACGAAAGAAGGGTATATTTGTGTAAATGGATATATAGGATCTTCTACTTGCAGCCGGGTAGAACAATATCCGTGTGATTATAACTGTAATACGCAATATAACTATAAAACCATTTATGCTCCGACAGTTATTTCCGCCAAAGTATGGTATTGTAGAAAGAAATAATGTTTTAAATAGAACGCATTTCAAACACCCGGCATTTTTTGCCGGGTGTTTTTGTATGTGGTGAATCTTTGTGCGGGAAAAGGGCTTTTTGTTAGTGTAGATTATTGAGAAGTTGCATTGGCTGGTATGAGTGGGCATGAATGGGCTGGAGGTACGGCCCGCCTGTTACCGGCTTGAGGCCGTTTCGGTTGGGTGCGGGGTAGCAGTAACCGTGTGGCTTAAACCCCTCGTACTAACGGGCCTAGCGTGGGAGGGGGCGGCCCGCCCCTTGCAGAAATGTTCTCAATTTATGGTTCCCCTATTGCGTTAGCACCGTAAGTTGCAACCCCTTGGCCGGGGCCAAACATCCTGCCCCCGGCAAGGGGGTTGACTCGTTTTTTTTTTTTGATAAATTTTGCATATGAACAAAACTTATCAAAAATCATTCCCCGACAATAAAAATGCCGGATTT
>CALUZQ010000052.1 GCA_944325225.1 uncultured Elusimicrobiales bacterium | reverse complement strand
CCCTGGGGGGCCAAAGCTTGGCCGCCCCTACTCCAGACCCGTTAATACGATTATTTAAGCCACACTATTCCCGCAAGCTTGCTTTCTTTTTATACTTTTTCCCGTCGGAAAAAGTACAGCCCTTCCAGGGGCCTTCCAGCCCAGGGAAATCCGGCTCGAACAGGGTTTTGCTAAGTACGGTGCTTACGCATTAAGGGGAACCACTTGTTGGGGATGTTTCTGTAAAAGGCAAACTGCCCCTCTCTAAACTTGTTAACCCCCCCGTTCAAACAAAAACCCCCCGCTTGGGGGGTTATAAAAATTGCCACCGACAGCTTTTTAACGGCTTTTCAGTTGGGCACATAACTCCGCCAACCCGGAAGAGATATCCTCTTTTTGTACAACTACCCCGGACGGAACGCTCAAATTAACCGGTGCAAAATTCCAAATGGCCTTGATCCCGGCAGCTACCAGCGTATCGGTTATACCCTGAGCCGCAGAAGCCGGCACAGTCAAAATGGCTATTTTTAGATTTTGTTTTTCAATCACGCTGGCCAGCTGGGCCGTATGATACACCTGCACTCCGTGAAATTCACTGCCTACTTTTTCGGGGTGAGTATCAAACGCCGCTACAATCTCCAACCCGTGATTTTTAAATCCGTCAAACCCCAACAACGCCGCGCCCAAGTGCCCTACCCCCACTAAAAACGCTTTATTTAAATTATTCCAGCCCAAAAATTTTTCGATGACAGCTATCGTCCCCGCCACCTTAAATCCGGCCCGCAGCTTGCTGGGAGCGCCCACGGCTTGCAAGTCTTTCTTAATTACAATCGGCAGGAGCTGGGTTTCTTCGGCCAGAGCGGTGGAAGAAACCAATTCCCGCCCGTATGCGTGAAGGTTATAAAAAATACGCAGGTATTGCGGCAAACGGCGAATGGTCTGCACGCTAATCTCTTTTTTTCGGTGAAAAATACTCATAATAAAAAATGTTCCGTCGTAAAACGCTGGATATTATGATATCTATGATAGCTTTTTAAACCTTTATTGTCAAGCCGGTACCTATCAGCTGTTCAGAGATATTATTGACATTATTTTACGCAAAAGATAAAATATGGATATCAAAATATCTATAAAGATTATTTTGCACTTTTAAAGGAGAATCATTATGGCGGAAAAGAAAACTGCAGCGCCGGCCGTAGCCACCCCGGAAGAATTGGCTCACTTGGACCAAATCGTTTCTAAGGTAAAAGACGCCCAGCGCGTGTATGCCAATTATACGCAAGAACAAGTAGATAAAATTTTCCGCGCGGCCGCTATTGCCGCTGCGCAGAACCGTATTCCTCTGTCCAAAATGGCCGTGGAAGAAACGGGCATGGGCGTAATGGAAGATAAAGTAATTAAAAACCAATTCGCCTCCGAATACATCTATAACCAATATAAAGACACGAAAACCTGCGGCGTATTGTCCGATGACGACGCCTTCGGTTTCCGCCAAGTGGCCGAGCCGATTGGCTTAATTGCCGGCGTTATTCCGACCACAAACCCCACTTCTACCGCTATTTTCAAAAGCTTGCTCGCTTTGAAAACCCGCAATGGGATTGTATTTTCTCCGCATCCGCGCGCAAAAAAATGCACCATTGAAGCGGCCAAAATCGTTTTAAACGCCGCCGTGGAAGCCGGTGCGCCGGAAGGCATTATCGGCTGGATTGAAAACCCGACAATGGCCCTTTCCAATGCGCTTATGCACCACAAAGACATCAGCTTAATTTTAGCCACCGGCGGCCCCGGTATGGTAAAAGCGGCTTACTCCTCCGGCAAGCCGGCCATCGGCGTAGGCGCGGGCAATACGCCTGTGGTCATTGACGCTACGGCCAATATCAAAATGGCGGTCAGCTCCGTCATTATGAGCAAAACCTTTGATAACGGCATGATTTGCGCCAGTGAACAGTCCGTCATCGTGGAAGATGCCATTTACGACGCCGTGAAGGAAGAATTTATCGCCCGCGGCTGTCATTTTGTAACCGGCAAAGACCGCAAAAAACTGGCCGAAACGATTGTGGTAAACGGCAAGCTCAATTCCGCTATTGTAGGGCAGAGCGCAGAAAAAATTGCCGAAATGGCCGGCATTAAAGTACCCGCCGGTACCAAAATTCTGATTGCTGAAGCCAAAGAAGTAAGCGACGAAGAACCCTTCGCCCGCGAAAAACTCTCCCCGGTGCTGGGCTTCTACCGCGCTAAAGATTTCGCCGAGGCCGCCCAGTTGGCGCGCGATTTGATTCTCTACGGCGGAGCCGGGCATACTTCCGTGCTCTATACCGACGAAGCCAACGAAGAACACATTGATATCTTTAAAGATATGCCCACCGCCCGCACGCTGATTAATATGCCCTCCTCCCAGGGTGCTATCGGCGATGTGTACAACTTCAAACTTGCGCCGTCTTTAACCTTGGGCTGCGGCTCGTGGGGCGGCAACTCCGTCAGCGAAAACATTGGGGTCAAACATCTTATGAATGTAAAATCCGTCGCGGAACGCCGCGAAAATATGTACTGGTACAAAGTACCGTCCAAAATCTACTTCAAACGCGGCGCGCTCTCGCAGGCGCTGGCGGAACTTTCCGATAAACACCGCGCTTATATCATTACCGACAAAACTATGGAACAATTAGGCCATGTGCGTGCGGTAGCCGATGTATTGGAAAGCTTAAACATTAAATTCCGCGTGTTCTCCAATGTACTGCCGGATCCGAATATCTCCAATGTACAGGAAGCGTTAAACATCGCCAATTCCTGGCAGCCGGATATGATTATCGCCCTGGGCGGCGGATCGGCCATTGACGAAGGGAAAATGGTATGGCTGATGTACGAAAACCCGGATACCAGCTTTGAAGATATCGCCATGCGCTTTATGGATATCCGCAAACGCATCTATGCGGCCCCGCCTTTGGGCAAAAAAGCGGTTATGGTGGCGATTCCCACCACTTCCGGCACCGGATCTGAAGTAACGCCGTTTACCATCATTACCGACGAAAAAACTGGCACCAAATACGCTATTACCGACTATGCCTTAACCCCCGATATGGCGATTATTGACCCGGAATTTGTACTCGGAATGCCCAAATCGCTGACGGCTTTCTCCGGCTTGGATGTGCTTACCCACGCCATTGAGGCCTATACTTCCGTCTATGCCACCAACTTTACGGACGGACAAGCCCTGGAAGCAATCCGCCTGGTGTTTAAATACTTGGAAAAATCCTACACCAACGGCGCCAAAGACATCAACGCCCGCGAAAAAATGCACTACGCGGCCACGATTGCCGGTATGGCATTTGCCAACGCATTCTTGGGGCTCTCGCACTCTATGGCGCACAAACTGGGCGCGATGTATCATGTGCCGCACGGGTTGGCCAATGCGTTGTTGTTGTCCTATGTGATTGAATTCAACGCTACGGATAAACCCACCAAGCAGGGATTATTCCCGCAGTATAAATATCCGTTTGTAAAAGGACGCTACGGCAAAATTGTGGACTTCCTGCTCCCGCACAATAAACTGGGCGATGATAAGGACGCTAAAGTGCAAACTTTGATTGATATGGTGGAAGATTTGAAACACAAACTCAATATTCCCCGCTCTATCAAAGAATACGGCATTCCGGAAAAAGAATTCCTGGACAACCTGGACAAACTTTCCGAACTCGCCTTTGACGACCAGTGCACCGGCGGCAACGCCCGCTATCCGCTGATTAGCGAAATCAAGGAACTGTACTTGAAAGCGTATTACGGAGAGCCCATTAAACACAAAGCCAAATAAGCTTTGCTATAAAAACCCGGGGTTCACACCCCGGGTTTTTTGTATTTCAACGGACTAATTGATGATTCTATGGCAGTTCATATTGGCTTAGTGCACCGACTTCATTGTAATATACTCCCCCCAACGCCACACACACTTTTTTATCTATGGGCTCCGCCGCCCGGCAATAAATTTTTTGCTTCTTATCTGCCGAATGAGCATATAACGCAAGTCCTTCTATTTCGGGCACTCTCAAATCAATATGCACCAGCGCCGGCCCCCAATAATAAAATTGCACGCCCTGACAATCATAATAGGAAGCATCTCCCTTTATTCTAAAATCACATCCGGGCAAGTCCATATCCAAATCTTTCAAAGTATCCGGGAATACCCCTCCGCTGGCCAACAGATACATTTCCATACTCTTTTTAATGGAACGGAAAGTAGCCAAATAATTATTCATTCGTGTTTTTTTGACCGCAAATTCATATCGCGGCAATGCCACCGCCGCCAGTATGCCAATAATTAAAACGACCACTAACAGCTCTATGAGCGTAAATCCGGCGTTTTTTTCGCCGGGGAATGATTTTTGATAGATTTTGTTCATACGCAAAATTTATCAAAAAAA
>CALUZQ010000051.1 GCA_944325225.1 uncultured Elusimicrobiales bacterium | reverse complement strand
AAAAAAAAAAACGAGTCAAGGGGCGAGCCGCCCCTCCCCATTCTATGCCCGTTAACACGATTAGTTTAAGCCACACTGTTTCCGCACTGTCGCGCCCTGGCGCAACAGCCCTTCCAGGCCAGGGAGTTCTGCCTTGAACAGGGCTTTGCTAATTACGGTGCAGCCGGAGAGATGTATCAGAAAGCTCCTTTTGTCCATAAATATCCGCCCGGCTGATTCGGGGGTTCCGAAAACAAAACCCGGTCCCTAATTGGGGCCGGGCTTCTGGAAAGAGCTGGTTAGTTACCGCCGCTGTACTGCTTTGCGGGTAAGTGTTTTGGCTTGCGCCGGTTTGGTTTTGCATTCCTGCATTAAATCGGCCGGCGTCTTATACCCTAATATGTTGGACTTTTTGCTCAGCCCGCCGTCCTTCGCTCCGACGGAAATCAAATAGTCATAAATTTCCTTATTACACAACTGGGCCGCATAGCCCAAAGGCGTCATGGATTGGCCATTCTTCTGCAAAGCCGCCCGATATTCCAACATCATCGCCAGCCGCCCTTCTTTGCGCGCCAAGCTGACTAAATGCTTCAGCATATCTATATTCTGCCTAGTTACCGCCACATGGAAAACATTCCCCTGCGGCGAAGATTCAAACAACCTCGCCATATTGTCCACCAGGTAAGTAACCATTTCCGGCTGATTGTTCTGCACCGCAATAAACAAGGGCGTATAGCCGGCTTTGTCTTTCTTAAAAACAGCCGCTTTATTGGAAGAAATAACCCGTTGGGCCAAGTCCATATCGCCTGTGCGGGCCGCCGTAAAAATATCGTCCTCCGTAACGGGTTTGTTGGCGGCGGATTGCTTCCCATCGGCAGTGGGCAGTTCGCGTCCTTCCGCTTTGGCCTGGGCAATAAGGGCCGCGTTATCTTGCTCAATTACGCTGTTTTTAACTTCCCGCAGATCCTTGTTAAACCATTCCAACACCTGCCCGCGTTTATTTTTGCGGGCAATCATATACGGGATTAAACCGTCTTTAGCGGCGATAGTCGGGTCAGCATCGGCGGCCAGCAACCGGCGCACTACTTCCTCGTATCCCTTTGCCGCCCCCCAATACAAGGCAGTCTGACCTTGCTTGTTCTGCATATTTACATCCAGCGGGGCCTGCATCGTTTGCGGTTTTAACAGCTCGCGAATAATTTCCGGGTGATTATAACGGGCAGCATAAATAAGCGCCGTATTGCCATTGTTATTGGCCGCATTAACATCCGCCCGATACGCCATAAGGGACTGTACGCTCGGCACATCGCCCAACGAAGCCGAAATAATAAGCGGCGTATTGCCTTGACTGTTTTTTACATTGGGGTCCACGCCCCCTTTGAGCATCGCCAGTACCCCCATGGAATTTTTCTGAGTGCTTGCACGAAATAAATTGGCTGCATTTAACCCTTCCCGCACCCCGCTGGTTAAAAACAAATCAATAAATTCGGCTTGTTTCTTTTCTAAGGCCAAATACATCGGAGAATGATTGTAGTTATTCACGGCATTGATATCCGCCCCCGAATAGACCAGCAGGCGGGTAATTTCGGAAAAGTTCCCATACAAACTGCGCAGCAGGGCCGTGTCTTTATTAAACGCGTTTACTTTATTTACATCAGCCCCGTTTAAAATCAGCTGTTGCACCGCTTCTAAATTGCCCATAGTTGCGGCAGCCACAATCAGCGGATCGCCTTTGCTGTTGACGATATTCGGATCGTTGCGCGTTTGCTCGTTTAAGATATTTAGAAAGGTTTGGGTATCTTTCTTTTGCAGGGCGGCGGTGGCGTCGTCTGCAATTTCGGTAGGAGTTTTGACCACTACGATTTTATCAAACTTCCCGCTCTTGGAATTGGGCGTATAGCCGCTTTTAAAGGTAAAAGCCAGCATCAGCACCACGGGAACAGCCGCTATGACCGCCAGCGTAACCAGCGGTTTCTTGGTAAGAACAGAAAACGCTTCCGGCAATTTTCTCTCCGACCCGACACTTACTTTCGTAGAGTTCTTCTTATTCGGAAGCATACCCAGTCCCCCTTTGTTATTTTCTCAGCCGCTCCAAAGCGGCCTGAGCCGCGGCTTGTTCGGCTAATTTTTTATTCCGTCCCTTGCCAATACCCAATTCTTTGCCGTCTAAACTCACCCGTACGGTAAATACTTTATTATGTTCCGGCCCGACGGTTTGTATCACTTCATACACCGGGGTATGAGGCCCCCGTTTTTGCAAAAATTCCTGCAGGCCGCTTTTAAAGTCTTGCGCGTCCTGCGTAAGCGGCTGCGTTTTTACCCAAGGCAAAATAACCGCTTCCGCCGCCGGGTAGCCGCCGTCTATATATACAGCGCCGATGACCGCTTCCACCGCGTTGGAAATGATACTGTCCCGTTCCCGTCCGCCGGTGGCCAGTTCGCCATGCCCCAAGCTCATATAGCGGCCAAGGTCCAGCTCTTTGCCCCAAAGATACAGGTTGCGTCTGGAAACTAAGTTGGACTTAATTTTAGAAAGCACTCCCTCTTCTACATGAGGGCATTGGTTGTAGATATAATCTGCAACAATAGCGCCTAATATACTGTCCCCCAGGAATTCCAAGCGCTCGTTATGTTTGGCGCTGCGGTGTTCCCCGGCAAAGGACTTATGAGTGAGTGCTTCCTTTAAAACGGCCTTATCTTTAAAGCTATATCCAATGATACGCTCTATATCCGTGTACACAATTATTTCTTGGCGTTTTGTTCAATGTAATCAATCGCTTCGCCAACGGTTTTGATTTTTTCGGCTTTTTCATCCGGAATTTCAATATCAAATTCTTCTTCCAAAGCCATGATAAGTTCTACCGTATCCAAGGAATCGGCGCCCAAATCATTGACGAACTGAGCTTCGGGTTTCACCTGGTCGGCTTCCACACCCAACTGTTCCACGATGATGTTTTTTACTCTTTCTTGCACATTTTCTACAGACATTTTTGTCCTCCGATAATTAAAAGGGCTTCCCCTTGTTACAATTTTATCAAATATAAAGCCCGCCATTGACGGCGAGGATATGCCCCGTTATATACGAAGCATCTTCGCTGGCCAAAAACATTACTGCTTTGGCGATGTCCTGCGTCTTAGCAAATCGTTTAAGCGGCACGGCTTCCAGCGCTTTGGCCTTTACTTCTTCGGGCAGAGCGTCGGTCATAGCCGTTTGCACAAATCCGGGCGCCACCGCATTTACACGCACATTGCGGGAACCAAACTCTTTGGCAAAAGTTTTCGTCAGCCCGATAATGCCCGCTTTGCTGGCCACATAATTGGCCTGCCCGGCGTTGCCCATTTCTCCCACGACGGAGGAGATATTCACAATGTTGCCGCTTCTTTTTTTAAACATAACTTTCAAAGCGGCTTTTGACATTAAAAAAGTACCTTTCAAATTGACGGCGATTACATCATCCCAGTCCTGTTCGCTCATGCGTACGGTAAGATTGTCTTTGGTAATGCCCGCGTTGTTGACCAACACATCCAACGAGCCGAGTTCTTTTACCGTATTTTGCACAAATTGTTCGCATTCTTCGGCATTGGCCACATTAACCGGCTGCGTATATATTTTTACCCCGTAGCCATTTAAGGTTTTGGCCGCTTGATCCAGCGCTTCCTGCCGGGTAGCGCAAATGGCCAGCTGGGCGCCGGCTTTGGCAAATTCTTCGGCAATCGCCAACCCGATTCCGCGCGTGGCTCCGGTAACCATAACAGTTTTATTCGTAAAATCGGCCATCACGCTTCCTCCTGGTGAATCTCTTTTTCAATGGCGTCAAAGGTGGGTTTTAAGGCGGCCATTTTGGCAGCAATATCGCCGATGAAATCTTTTTCCACCAGCCGCGCCGCCGTTTTGAGGGCGTTAAAAATGGCTAAATCGTTGGATTTTCCGTGGGAAATAATCGCCACGCCGTTTACCCCCACCAAAGGCGCGCCGCCGTAGCAGTCCGGATTGGTATGTTTTTTTACGGCCTTAAAAGCCCCTTTGGAAAGCAGCGCACCCAAAATAGCCAACGGGCGTTTTTTGATTTCGCGCTTAATCATTTGGATCATCGTTTTGGCGAGCCCTTCCGCCATTTTTAAAACGATATTGCCGACGAACCCATCGCAAACGATTACATCGGTATCGCCGGTATTTACATCGCGTCCTTCCACGGTGCCTTTAAAATTCACGCCGATTTCGCGCATATGCGGAATCGTGTGTTTGACCAAAAAGTTGCCTTTGGTTTCTTCTTCCCCGATGGACAACACCCCCACCGAAGGAGCCGGAATATCAAACACTTTTTGCATATAAGCCGAGCCCATCACCGCAAACTGCAGCAAATGAATGGGTTTGCAATCGGCATTGGCTCCGCCGTCTAACAACAAGCTCACGCCCTTATAGGTGGGCATGGGAGTAGCGATAGCCGGCCGCTGAACGCCTTTAATACGCCCCATACCGAACAGAGCCGCCACCATAGCCGCGCCGGAATGGCCGGCAGAAACAAACGCGTCCGCCTGGCCGCGGCGCACCAAATGGGCGCATACCACGATGCTGGCGTCTTTTTTATTCCGGCATTCTTTAGCGGGTTCGGCGCCCATATCTATCGTTTGGGGTGCGTGGACAATGGAGATGTTTTTCGGCACATCCGCGTAGCCCAACGCGTTAAGTTCACGGCGCAGTACCGCTTCGTCCCCCACCAAGATAATCTCTAAACCGAGTTTCTTGGCAGCTTTCAAAGCACCCAGTATATTGGGTTTTGCGCCGAAATCTCCGCCTAAGGCGTCCAGGGCTATTTTCATAATAAACCGTTATTTAGCTTCTTCGGCAGGTTCGGCCTTGGTTTTTTGGGCAACTACCACTCTGTCTTTATAGAACCCGCAAGTCGGGCAGACATTGTGCGGCAGTCTGGGAGATTTGCAATTCGGGCAGGCCACGAGCTGCGGCAATTCTACTCCGGAATTGTGGGATCTTCTCATGTCCCGGCGGGAACGAGT
>CALUZQ010000050.1 GCA_944325225.1 uncultured Elusimicrobiales bacterium | reverse complement strand
AAACTCGCAGCCATTTTTTTTTTTTTTTCCGCGCCGGTTTGCCAAGCGGCAACTGTGGAAAGCTTCTTTTCCGGCAATAAAAAAACGATTTCCTGGAAGCAAGCCCTGGAAAAAGCAAATAAAAAAGTAGATGAAGCGGGCGCTTCTTCCGTTTTGGGGGCCGCCATCGGCGAACATGTCCGCCGGATCAGCGTACATACCCAAGAAAACAAAAAGATGAATCAATTTTACGCTTCTTTGTTGGAAAAGAACGATAACCAAAAGCTCGTGCGCAAATGCCAGGCCAACTACCGGGCCGTTAAAGAAGCGGCCAACGCCAACCGGCTGTTTAACCAGTATGGGCTGACGGCGATTGTCCCGGCGGATTTTTGCGAACTTTCCTACGAAGATTTAGCGTATATCCGCCGCTTCTTCCAGAACCGGCACCCGGTTTCCGAAGCCCGGCAATATAAGGAAGTTATTTTGCTCACGCTCTCTTCCAATCCGGCGACGCTGTGGTTTGTGGTCAATCCGCAGAATAAAATGATTACCTTTAATTACAACGATCCGAAAGATTTAGAATCCTTGGAAGAACTGCAAACCAAGTGGAAAAAATTGACGGTAAACTAATCCTTTGACAATCCAAAACCCCGGCCGCAAAGCCGGGGTTTTATGTATAGAAAGCCCTCGCTGCGCCGGGGTTATTTAGAAACGGAAACAGATTAAGCGAGCAATTCGTCTATATCGGGATAAATGGCTTCCAGCGAAGGATAAATTTTAAACGCATTCTCCCGCACGAACTGCGTGGGCTGTTTGATTTGCGGCACTACACAGGTACGCATCTGCGCCGTAATAGCCGCCGTCGCCCCGGCCACAGAATCCTCAAACACCAGACATTCGGATACATCCACCCCCAATTTTTGGGCGGTTTTCAAATAAACTTCGGGATCCGGCTTCGGGCGGGAAACATCATCGGAGGTGGTAACCGATGAAAAGTATCTTTTAATTCCCTTCTTTTCCAGCAAAAACATTACCCATTTGGTAATGTTGGACGACGCTAACCCCAGCTTTAATCCCCGGTTGTAAAAAAATTCCACCGCTTGTTTGGCGCCGGGGCGGAAGTGAATTTCGCCGTTTTGGGCCAGGTATTCTTCAAAAATTTCACCGGTGCGGGCGTGCATTTTGCGGATATCCGCCTGCGGCCCGAAATGCTGCAAAATAAACCGGGCGGCATCGGCCCGGCTGATGCCTACGCAGGATTCAAACAATTCATAGGTAAAATCCAGGCCGTCCTCGGCGGCGGCTTTTTTGTAACATTCAAAATAAACCGGTTCGGTATCAAACAAAAGCCCGTCCATATCAAAAATAACGGTGGTAATCATACAGGTATTATAGCAGTTTTTAGCCGGCCGAACTTTCTGCGCGGCCCGTCTGTATTTTATATAATGTTCTTAGCTATGAAAAACGGTATGAATTTTCAGGATATGATATCCGCTTTAAATACTTATTGGACTAAACAGGGCTGCGTCCTTGTTCAGCCCTATGATGTTGAAAAAGGCGCCGGAACCTATAACCCGGAAACCTTTTTCGGCTCGTTAACCAAAAAACCCGTCAAACGCGCGTATGTGGAACCCTGCCGCCGCCCGGCGGACGGCCGCTACGGCGAAAATCCGAACCGGCTGGGCAAATACTATCAATACCAGGTTATTATGAAACCGGCCCCGGCCAATATTCAGGAAATCTATTTAAATTCCCTCAAAGCCCTTGGGCTGGACCCCAAACAACACGATGTGCGCTGGATTGAGGACGACTGGCAGTCCCCCACTTTGGGCGCTTCGGGCGTGGGCTGGGAAATCTGGCTGGACGGTATGGAAATTACCCAGTTTACCTATTTTCAGAATATGGCCGGCTATGCGTTAAACCCCATTACGGTAGAAATTACCTACGGGCTGGAACGAATTGCCATGTATTGCCAGAAAGTAGATAATGTGTTTGATATCCGCTGGAATGACGAAATTACCTACCGCGATGTACATCACGAAGGGGAACGGCAGTTTTCGCATTATTATTTTGAAGAATCCAATGTGGAGCACCTGCGCCGGTATATCCAGGAATGCGAAGCCGAATGCTTTGCCCTGTGCAAAAAAGGATTGTATCTGCCTGCGTACGACGATGCGATGAAACTTTCGCATTATTTTAATATGTTGGAAGCCCGCGGGGCGATTTCCGTATCGGACCGGACGAACAACATTACCAAAATTCGCAATTTAGCCAAGGCCTGCGCCAAGGCCTATGTGGAAAGCGTGGAAAAAGAAGAACCCCAAAACGAGGAGGCCGCCCAATGAATGCTTTGCTGGAAATCGGCGTAGAACACTTGCCTGCCCGCTTTATGGCGCCTGCCTTAAAGCAGCTGGAATCGTTAACGGCCCAATTACTGGACGAAAAAAGAATTGCTTATAAATCGGTAGAATCTTTTGGCACTTACCGCCGGCTGGTGGTCGTGATTGAGGACATCGCCGCCAAATCGGCCGACGAACAAAAAGAAGTAAAAGGGCCGCCGGCCAAACTGTTAAAAGATGCCAACGGGAATTTTACGCCCCAAAGCGCCGGGTTTGCCCAAAAGAATGGAATTGCTCCCGAAAAATTGACCATCGTGGAAACGGAAAAAGGACCGTTTATTTATGCCGTTGTAAAAATCAAAGGCGAAAAAACGGCTAAACTGCTGCCGGAAATTTTCACGCGCGTGGTTACCGGGCTGGAATTTGCCAAAAATATGATTTGGGAAGAATCCGGCCTGCGCTACGGCCGGCCGATTCGCTCGCTCATCGGGCTTTATGATACGAAAATTATTAAATTTTCCGTTGCGGGCGTATCTTCCAACCGCTATACTTATCCGCTCTCTTCCTTCGGGCGCAAACCGATTAAAGTGGAAAAGGCCGATAAAGCATATTACGCCGACCTGCTTCGCTCCCAGCCGCAGCCCATTCTGGTACTGCCTCAGGAACGGCGCGAAGCCCTCATCAAAACGGTATCCAACGAGGCCAAACTGCGCGGCTATCAGCCCGATTTAGACCCCGCTTTGATTGAAGAAACCGTTTGCTTTACCGAACACCCGGTAGCCGTAAGCGGCGACTTTGAGCTCAAATTTTTAACCCTGCCCAAAGAGCTGGTTACCACCGTGCTCAAAAAGCAAATTAAAATGTTCCCGGTGTTAAACAGCCAGGGCGAACTGCAGCCGTATTTTATCGCCGTGCGCGACGGTATTTCCGTCAACCAAAACGAAGTGCGCGACGGATTTAAAAAAGTGATGTCGGCCCGATTGTCCGACGCGGTTTTCTTCTTTGAAAATGATAAAAAAGAAGGGCTGGATGCTTTTAAAGAAAAACTTAAAACCGTACAGTTCCTGGAAGGGCTCGGATCTATGTACGAAAAATCCGAACGGACCCGTCAGCTGGCGGACTGGCTGTGTGAAAAAACGGGCAAAACTTCCCTGCAGCAGACGGTGGATTATGCTTCGTCGTATGCGTATGCCGATTTGGCCAGCCATGTAGTGTATGAATTCCCCGAATTACAGGGTTATATGGGCGGCCAATATGCCGCACTGGCCGGGCAGAAAGAGGCCGCTAAAGCGATGGAAGAATTTTACTTCCCGCTGACTTCCTCCTCCGCCCTGCCCGCTACCGAAACCGGCGCGTTGGTTTCCCTGGCTGGGAAAATAGATACGCTGGTGGGCAATTTCTTAATTGGGCAAATTCCGACCGGCAGCGAAGATCCGTTTGCGCTGCGCCGCCAGGCCTTTGGCGCGGTGCGTATTTTGCTGGAAAAGAATATCCGGGTATCGTTAAAAGAACTGGTGGAAAAATCGGCCTCCCTGGATCCGGCCGGAACGCCGGACAAAGGGCTCAAAGAGCTGCCCGGCTTTTTGTTCCAGCGCTTGGCCTTGGTATTGGAACAGCGCGGGCATACGGCTTCGGCCCTGCATGCCGTAGCCAACTGGTACGAACTGCCGCTTCCGCAAGTGGAAACCTTAGTCAGCGCCTTGGAAACGGTAAAAACAGGCGAAGATTTTGCCCTGTTGCTGGAACCGGCCAAACGCGTATGCAATTTGCTTAAAAAGGCCGGCGAAGTTACCGAACAAGTGGACGAAAAACTCCTCACCCTGCCGGCGGAAAAGGCCTTGTATGACCAAATCCATAAAGTGGATTCTTCGCTGGGATGCACGGTAAACCGCGCCAGCACCCGGGAAGAATACTTGCAAATCCTTAAAACCTACAGCGTATTTAGGGAACCGTTGGAGAACTTCTTTAAAGAAGTAATGGTCAACGCGCCGGAAGCGGCCGTACGGCAGAACCGCTTAGCGCTTTTAGCGCGGGTGCGCCGCTATCTGACGCAAACCGTGGCGGATATTACCAAACTGTAAGTTTTGCCGCGTTGTTTTTATTCCCGCAGGGAGGCATTTCCTGCGGGAATTTTTATTTTCCGACGGAAAAAATACCCCTTGAAAAGTTTCAAAACCCGCTTATACTATCCATACAGGAAGTAAGTCCGTAGGCCCTTGCCGGGGGCTGCTTAGAAAGCGGACAAAAGCGGTAACGAGCGGTAGTGTTACTGTTGTTGTAAAGGCACCAAGTCAGAAGAAGTTGGCCTGCGTGCTAGGAATAGCGAGGATGGTTGGGTTACATAACTGTCCGGCAGCTTGTAAGGCGCAGCGCAAGGCGTATCTGACCGCGGACGGAGCAGGGCATTGATGTTGTTTCGTCTGGAAGTTAGGGTGCTGACGCAGGGTTGTAAAGCGGTGCAGTGCGGCATGAGGGTTAAGTCGTACGGAGTCGTGAGCAGTATAGTTTCCGGCGGTTGATGTAATTGCTTCGGCCGGGTGGAAACGAAAAGCGGCATAAGTCCCGGTGATGTAGGAGGGCCTATCCTGAGAGCAGTAGATAAAGCAGTAGAGGAGTAAGAATGGACACGGCAAGATGAACCCCTCGGTTTTGATAACCGGGGGGTTCCATTTTTGCCTACTTTTTAAGACGCTCCCCGGTTCCAACCCCATAAAAAGCCCCGGCCAAACCGGGGTTTTATTTATTCCAATACGCTGGGCGGTGGCAAAAGACCCGTTTCGGAGGGGGCGCTTGCCCCCAAGAACACCCCGCAACACTTCCCCGTTCCTCCCCCTCCAAAGGCGCCCACCCCCACTCCC
>CALUZQ010000049.1 GCA_944325225.1 uncultured Elusimicrobiales bacterium | reverse complement strand
CGGCTACGCCTTAAATGAAGGCGGCGGTATTATCAAAAATAAAGACGGCGCGGATATCGTTTTTGCCGAGGCGTCCACCAAAATGTATATGGATGTAAAAGTAACCGCCTACGGGACGGGCGTCCATTCTTCTATGCCGGTAAACGACAACGCCGTTTATCTGCTTTCGCAGGCGCTGGCCAAAATCGCCAACTATAATCCGCCGGCCAAATTAACGCCCACCGCGCGCACTTTCTTTAAAGCCATCGCCCCGCTGCAGGACGAGGACGGGCAGACCACTATTAACTTTTTGCTCGGCACTTCCCCGCAGAACAGCCAGTCCGCCGCCGAAGTAATGGCCCTGGACCCCTTTTTTAGAACCCAGCTTAAAGATACCATTAACCCCACCGTCCTTTCCGCCAGCAAAGACACCGGCTCCGCCAGCGGTGAAGCCAGCGCTATTTTGAATATACGGCTGCTGCCCGGTTCAGACCCGGACGAATTTTTTGAAAATTTAAAAAACCTGTTTACCGAACAGGACGGCGTGGTACTGGAAATGCTGGAACGCCCCCAAACCCCGTTCCCGCAGCCGATGGACGGTACCGATGAATTATTTGCCTCCATTTCCAAAACGGCGCAAAAATTATTTCCCGGCGCCATTACCGTTCCGGGTATGAGCCCGGCTTCCGGCGATAATGAATTTTTACGCAAACTCGGCGTGATTACCTACGGGCTCGGCCCGGATATGGACCCGCTGGCGGAAAATACCGCCCACACGCCGGACGAATTTATCAGCGAAAAAGACCTGTTCAACCAACTGCAGTTTATCGCAGGCATTGTGTTTGATTTTGCCTATGGCAAAGAGCTCCTGCCGCTTGCCCCCCAGCAAACGCCGGCGGATACCCCCCCAACTGCCGCTAAAAAGTAAACCGTTTTATTTTCCGGCCTGGCCGGATACCAAATCACGAGGACTAGTATGCTAGAAGAAACAAAAAAAGACCTGGAAGTATTCTCCCGCAACGAAATTACCGAACATTACATTTATCTCCGGCTGGCCGCCAGCGAAAAAAATGAAGAAAACCGCCGCGTACTGGAAACTTTAGCCGAAGATGAAAAACGCCATTACGATTTAATCAAAACGGAATCGGGTGTGGCGCAATCGCCGGACCGTCTGAAAATCCTGTGGTATTCCCTATTAGCCAAAACCCTGGGGCTGACTTTTGCCATCAAGCTGATGGAATCGGGCGAACACCACGCATCGGGCTCGTACCGGGCTTTTACCGAATACCCCAACATCGCCCAGCTCGCCCAGGAAGAGGACGCCCATGAAGCCAAACTCATCGCTCTTATCAACGAAGAACGGCTGGCCTATATGAGTTCTGTTATTTTAGGGCTTTCCGACGCTCTGGTAGAATTTACCGGCGCACTGGCCGGGTTTACGCTGGCCCTTTCCAACCCGCGGCTTATCGCCCTTACGGGCGCCATTACGGGGATTGCCGCGGCACTTTCTATGGGCTCTTCGGAATATCTTTCTTCCAAGGCGGAAAAAGATTCCGGCAAGCACCCCGTCAAAGCGGCCATTTACACCAGCGGGGCTTATGTGCTTACGGTAGCGTTGTTGGTGGCACCGTTTGCGGTGCTTTCTAATGTGTTTGCGGCGTTGGGAATGATGTTGTTTTTTGCCTTGCTCTTAATTGCCGGATTTATGTTTTACTATTCCGTGGCGCGGGGAGAAAGCTTTAAACACCGCTTTATAGAAATGACTTGCCTGAGTTTTGGCGTAGCGGCGGTCAGCTTTTTAATCGGTTTTGCACTTAAAACATTTACTGGAATAGAAGCATAAAACTTAAAGTGCAGGCGGGAAAAATCCGTCTTTCTCATAAAACTCCCCGGGCATACGCCCGGAGAGTTTTGCATAAAAACCCCAACCAAACTGGGATAGATGATTGGAAAAAATACTTAAAAAAATTCCGGCAGAAGCTGTTTGCTCCCGCCGGAATTTTCAGATTCTTTGATGGCTACACAACCCTTACCAGCCGTTTCTGACACAACTTGTCGTACCCGTACAAACCTTTTTTACATCTTGCGCCAGCAAACAAGTGGTCTGTCCATTGCGTGGATCCCGATATCCACAAAACAACTGTTGCACTTGGCAAGAAGCTCCAACGGGATAACACGGGCCCGATCTATTATTGCACTCATGGTTCTGGGGAGTACCGGGACAATTCAGAAACGCATTACATTTTTGCTGGTTGGCAACTATATTATAGTTATTATATGTCCATGTTGCATTCGTCGTACAACTCCAGCAAGTAGTATCTGATTCCGAAGTTCCCGGGCAACATTCCGACTTATGCGTAGATTTATACGAATAATTTGAACAATCACCTTTACAGGTTCCCTGCCATGCGTTCCAGCTGCAAGTGCTGTAGTTCCAGGTACGCGTCCGCGTGCCGGTATAACCGGAAGGGCACGACTGGGTGGTTGGTTCCCCAGGCGGCGGATCGCATTGTTTGGATTTTAGCAGATACGAAGTATAGCTGCTTCCCGTAGCGCTCCCGCTGGAAGTATAATCCCGTGAATAGATATTGCTCCATTCCATATCATTGTTGCTGCCCGTGTTGCTCGTTTGTACTTTGGAAGGAATCGTCAGAGAACTGGCTTTTGCACCTTTTACATTCATACTGCTTACATATAAGGTATTATTTACCTGGCTATTTATACTGCTAGCGCCCGATAAACTCACATTGTTCGCCATCAGCCGCTTTGCCCTCAAAGTGCCGATGCTGTTTACATTTAAGGAATTGCTCAGCCGGTATTCCTGCACATTCCCGCCCAGGGTCGTGTTATTCTTCAAAGTCAAAGTCTGTAAATAAGCATTGGAACCGTTTAAAGATATTCGCCCCGCGCTCGCGCGCGTATTGCAAAAATTCACCACCGGAGAAACCACAGCGGTTTTCGGGTCGGCGGTTTCCAACTGGGAAAAGGTTCCCAGCGGAGAGGACAAAGTTGTTATAAACTGCAAATCTTCCGCACTGATACTGGCTGGAAGAAAAGCCACCAGCAGATAGATTAAAACCCTCTTCATAGCGTACTCCTTAAAAGAAAAATAAACACAACAAACCACCCGTCGAAAGCCACCTGTATCAGACTGTAGGACGGGGCTCATTTCCCACTGTATCAAAAAAAATAAAATGCGTCAAGGCCAAAGCTGGGCCTCCCCACTCTGTGCCCGTTAGCACGACTAGTTTAAGCCACACGGTTCCTGCCGTACCACACGCAGCCGAAACAGCCCCAAGCCGGCTTCCCTGAGCTTTGGCTGTGAACCTACATGGGTTTTGAAAACATTTTTTCTGTTAGGTCGTCGTTTGCCGATGGCGGCCCCTATTCCGCGTTTTTAAAATAAAATACTTTTTTCCACCCGCAAACCAGCATCTTATACTCTCCAATATTTACCAACCCGCCCACTGGTTTTCTATACACACAAAAACCGCTCCCGAATTTCGGGAGCGGTTTACACTTTTTAAGCAAAATGCTTAGGGCTTAGAAGCACCGGTGTAGTTCGTAACCGTGTTCGCGGTGCGGGCATTAGCAGATTCAGCATAAGTTTCCGTGCCGTTGAATTCAGCGCAGAAAGTTTCATCGTCAGCAGAAGTGCCAGCAATGCAGACCGCCGGGTTGGTGGATTCATAGCGTTTCTGAATCGTGTAGGTATATTGGTTGGTACCCACGCGGGTAGCAATCACACCGTTGGTGTTGCCGGTAGCGGCATTTGTACCGATTAAGGCAATGATGAAACCATTCTGGCCAGCACCGCACACAGCCGTTCCGCTCGCTTCAGCAGCGGTGGATTCAGCTTTAGCAGCCGGCTGAGTACCTTTGGTGCAATACACGCTGGAAGCAGCAGTCACATTGGCCGGGGCAATATCCAAAGCGCTCCAGGTTTTGGCATAGTGACCGGTTTTCATTTTATAGCGCTGTTGAGCATTGACCGCGGACGCAATCAAAGTATCCGCTTCAGCCGCGCGGGCGCGTTCTACCGCTTTGAAGTAAGCGGGCATGGCCATAGCAGCCAAAATGCCGATAATGAGGACCACTACCAGCAATTCTACCAGGGTGAAACCCTTTTTATTATTCATAGCTTTATCTCCTTTTTTATGCGGCCTGAAAAAGATATTTATACACCCTTTTTCAGCCCGTACTTTAAATGTAACAAAAAACAGAATAAGAATCAAGTCCCTTTTTGTTCCTATTTTTTACAGCTTATTTTTTGCTTCTATATATCCCGTGTTTGAAAAACTCTCCTTTATATATTCATCTGCAATTTAATGGGACAATGGTCCGAACCCATTACCTCAGCCAAAATTTCCGCACCGGTTACTTGGGGCACCGATTTTTCATCTACCATAAAATAGTCTATCCGCCAGCCCACATTGCGCTCGCGCGCGCGGGTTTTATAATCCCACCAGGTGTAATGCCCGCCTTCCTTTTCAAACAGCCGGTACACATCTCTGTACCCTTCGGAAAAGAAACGGCTCAGCCAGGCGCGTTCTTCGGGCAGAAAACCGGTTACGCCGGCATTTTCTTTTGGGCGCGCCAAATCTATTTCTTGGTGGGCGGTATTCACATCGCCGCAGGCAATTACGGTTTTGCCCGTTTTAAAAAGTTCTTTGCTCTTTCCCAGAAACTTGTCGTAAAAACGCAATTTAAATTGAATGCGTTCTTCTCCTTGCCCGCCGTTTGGAAAATAGATGTTTAAAAAATAAAAATTGGGATATTCCAAAATGAGCGTACGGCCTTCCTTATCAAATTCTTCCACGCCAAGTCCATACGCCACGGACAAAGGTTTTTCTTTACAAAAACACGCCACCCCGCTATATCCCTTTCGTTCGGCGCAGCAATAAAACGCGTGATACCCCGGTGGATTCTGCAGGGCTGCGGAAAGCTGCTCCGGGCACGCTTTGGTTTCCTGCACGGCCAGGATATCAGCGCCGCAGGAAGCCAAAAAATCCAAAAATCCTTTTTTCTCCACGGCCCGGATACCATTTATATTCCAAGAAATAAATTGTTTAGTCATTGGGCCCCCTTATATTAAAGTGGTATAATATATTATAAACTAAATCTGCCGCTTCCCCTCAAACGGCGTCAGGAGTCCGTACCTATGATTAAACAAGGCAAATGTTTTTTTACTTCCGAATCCGTTTCCAAAGGACACCCGGATAAAGTCTGCGATCAAATTTCCGACGCTATTTTAGACGAGATTCTGAAAAAAGACAAAACCGCCCGCGTGGCCTGCGAAACCTATATTACGAGGGGGCTGGTTGTCGTCGGCGGAGAAATTACCACCCGCACCTGGGTAGATGTGGAACAAATCGCACGCGATGTGATTAAAAACATCGGCTATGACGATGCTCAATACGGCTTTAACTACAAAACCTGCGCGGTAATTAATGTAATCGGCAAGCAGTCGCCCGACATCAGCCAAGGGGTAGATGTGGGCGGCGCCGGCGACCAGGGACTGATGGTCGGCTACGCGGTAGATGAAACCCTGGAATATATGCCGCTCTCGCTGGTATTATCCCACGAAATTCTGAAAAATTTGGAAAAAGCCCGCCGAACCAAAATGCTGCCCTATCTGGGGCCGGACGCTAAAAGCCAAGTAACCGTAGAATATCAAGACGGCAAACCCGT
>CALUZQ010000048.1 GCA_944325225.1 uncultured Elusimicrobiales bacterium | reverse complement strand
CCGAAATCAGAATAGCCGGTGCAATTTATTTTCCGAGTGATATCTAAATTGCCATATTCAATCGCCGCTGCCGCCGTAATAACCTTAAAAGTGGAAGCCGGCGGATAAGTACCTTGAACCGCTAAATTATATTCGTTGATTTTTTTGGTTTGTTGGGGGTTTTCTTCATCGCTGTACTGCACAAAGATATTCGGATCATACGCCGGCGCACTGGCCATCGCCAGTACAGCCCCGGTTCGCGGATCCAGTGCCACGGCGGCGCCGCGGCCCGTTTTGGAATTTTTGAGCCCTTCCTCCGCCGCTTGCTGAAGCTTGAAGTTCAGCGTTAGATAAACATCGCTTCCCGCCGCCCATTTTTTATCTTGAATAATACTTTTTACCCGGCCGCGGTAATCCACTTCCAAATAGACGCCGCCGTCGGTACCTTTCAGTTCTTTCTCAAACTTTTTTTCAATTCCGTTCTTGCCAATTTTGGAATTTAAACGGTATCCCCGCTTGAGGTCGCGCTGGCGCCATTCCCGGTCCGTCATACTGCCGATATACCCTAACAAATGGCTGGCAAAACCGCCATACGGATAGGTGCGTTTGGTTTCTTCAATTAAATAGACTCCGGGATAATACAGCTGCAATTCCTGCAAGGAAACCGTGCTTTTGGTGGATAAATTTTCCGCCAGCAGCGTGGCTTTGCCCGTTTTTACACCTTTTTCCAGCTTGGCCAATACTTCGGCCGAATCCATTTTGAGCCGCGGGGCGAAATCGCGCGCGAGCTGTTCTAAATAAGCCGGATCCGTATTGCCGACCCCCAGGTAATAAAAACTAAAAGACGGGGCATTGGTGGCCACAGCAACGCTGTCTGCCGTAAATACGCGGCCGCGCGGTGCCGTTTGGTAAATAATCTGCGTGCGGTTTCGCTCCGCCATACGCAAATACACATTATGCCGAAGCACTTGTATATCCACTAAGCGAAGCGCAATAATGCCGCCGGCAATACAGGCCAGCACCATCATCATCTTTAAACGCGCATTGAAAAAAATCTTGGTAACGGCCATGTCTGCTCCGTTTTATCCCTGTCGGCAAACTGCTCCTTTTCCTAAGGTGCGCCGCACCAGCCAAAAAACCGCTGGGGCAAAAAAAGCACTAATCAGCGCCCCGCCCAACAGTCCCCAAAAACCCGGCCACATCGCCGCGGAAGTAAACCATAAAAACAATAAACTGTTTAGTACCCCGGCCAAAAACACCAGCCCAAACACTGTAACCACTTGCGGGAAAACGGCTTCAAAGTCAAACCGTTCTGACAAGCCATAAACAATACACGCACAAACCGTAAAGGTGAAAGCGTTATTACCAAATAATTTGGTGCCGAAAAAATCCAAAAAAAGGCCGCAAATAAAAGCAACCGGATAGCCAAAGGCCGGCTTCAAAACCGCACAAAATGCCGCGGCAAACGCAAGCAAAATGTTTACGCTTAATCCCCAATAAGAAAAAATAGAAGCAAATGCCCAATGAAAAACGGTTGCCAGTACAAACAGAAAAACGAGTTTTGCAAAACTCCACATATTATTTTCTCCCACCGTCTAAAATCACAAACACCTCTTTTACGGACGCTGAATGCACCAACGGTTCCACATGAACCGTCAGGGCCGTTTGAAAGTCCTCATTTTCCCGCACGCCGCTTACTTCCCCCACCAAAATACCGGCCGGGAAAATACTGCTGGTTGCCGCCGTGAACACTTTGTCCCCTTTCTCCACCCGGGTCAGCAGCGGAATGTATTTAATGCGCACCGGGCGCGGCCCGTTGCCCACCAAAAGCCCCTCCTCCTGCCCGCGTTCCAAATAGACGGCGGCGGAAAAATCCTCATCCCGCACCAATAACACTTTGGAGGTATTCTCCGTCACTTCCACCACCACACCGGCCAACCCTTCTTTGCCTTGCTCCATAGAAATTACCGCGCTGCGTTCGCGAATACCATCGCGGCTGCCCTTATCTATAATTACAGTATTCCACTGGGTGGGTTCCCGGTAGGCCACTTTCGCCCATACGCCGGTCCAGCGTTTGGCCGGATTTAAGTGTAAAATTTCCGTCAGCCGGCCGTTTTCGTCCAGAATGGCCTCCGCTTGGGACGCCAATAACTTGGTCATTTCTATTTCTTGTTTCAGAGCTCGGTTTTCGCGGTGCGCATCTAACAATTCCCTCACAGTTTGGTGTACATTTTCGGCATATTTGGCCGTTCCGTGCGCTAAACGCACCTGCGGGATAAATACATAGGCCAATACGGCTTTGACAGACGCCACTACCCCTTCCAACGGTAAAATCATCAATAAAAAAGAAAGCAACAAAAAGCTCAAAGGCCATAAAAATCGTCGGCGCATACCGGGCGATACTTGTTTTTTAGGTGATTTGCGGTGTAATAACATATTTAAAATTTAATTTATTCCTTTCTTAGCCGGATATTCTGCTTGGCCAATATCTCAAGTGCGGCTTCGCCCCTATGGACAAAAAGATATGTGGGCTGCCAGCCAGTCATAAAGCCCCCATGCGAAGCGGCACTATCCAGCCAAAGCGCGGGCTAAAATTCAAAAAGCGGACACGGTCCCGAAAAGAACTGTGTCCGCTTGAAATTTCTTCAGCCGTCTATGCTAGAAAGATTTGTTGCGGGAGCCAAAGAAACGGGAACCTTTCTCATTTAATTGCTCCAAAAATTTGCCCGTTCCAAGCGCCACACAGCTCAGCGGATCCGCCGCCCGGTGAACCGGAATATCCGTCTCTTTGCGGATCAGTTCGGTAATGCCTCTAAGCAAGCTGCCGCCGCCGGCCACTACCAACCCTCGGTCCACGAGGTCTGCCGCCAATTCGGGCGGAGTTTCCTCCAGGGTGCTTTTAATCACTTCAATAATTAAACGCACCGGCTCCATCAGCGCCTGACGGATTTCTTCCGAAGTTACCGTCAGCGTACGGGGCAGCCCTTGCGTCTGGTCGCGCCCTTTTACTTCCATGGATTTTTCTTCTTTCAGCGGATAGACGGAACCTAAATTAATTTTTACTTCTTCGGCCGTCGTTTCACCGATAATCAAATTGTATTTCTTGCGGAAGTACTGCACAATACATTCGGTCAGCTCGTCGCCGGCTACATCAATGGATTTTGCCACCACCATTCCCCCCAGGGAAATGACAGCCACTTCCGTAGTGCCGCCGCCGATATCCACAATCATACTGGCATGCGGTTCCGCAATCGGCAAATCGGCGCCCATGGCCGAAGCCATGGGCTCCTCTATCAAATAGACCTCGCGCGCACCCGCTTGGCGGGCGGCATCATCTACCGCGCGTCTTTCCACGCCGGTAATATCCGAGGGAATGCCAATCACAATTCGGGGTCGTAACAGACTGCTTCTGCTGTGGACTTTGCGGATAAAATAACGAATCATTTCCTGCGTTACTTCAAAATCCGCAATAACGCCGTTTTTCATCGGGCGCACGGCCACAATGTTGGCGGGAGTGCGGCCCAGCATTTGCTTGGCCTTGGCTCCCACGGCCTTCACTTCGCCGGTTTCTCTTTCTACCGCAACTACGGACGGTTCCCGCAGCACAATGCCTTTGTCTTTTACATAAATCAGACAGTTGGCCGTGCCCAGATCCATTCCTAAGTCCGAAGAAAACAGCCCTCCCAGATAGTCTATTACCATATCGGGCCTCTATTCAACCAGTTTTACAATGGCTACTTGGGCATTATCGCCTTGGCGCAGCCCCGCACGGTAAATGCGGCAGAAGCCGCCTGCGCGGTTGGCATAGCGGGCCGCCAACACTTCAAACAATTTCTTCACGGCCGCGGCATCTTTCAAGGTGTCTTTGGCGGCGCGTTCGTTGTTGGCTTTGGCCAGGGTGATTAAACCTTCCACCACGCGTCTGACTTCTTTGGCTTTGGGCAAGGTCGTCTTTACTTCTTCGTGCAGAATAATGCTCGTAGCCATATTGTTGAGCATCGCTTTGCGGTGGGACGCAGTCTTGCCAAGTTTTCTGTATCCGGTATTTTTAATCATACTAAAACTTACTCCTTAAATTTTCATACCGAGCGAAAGTTTCATCTCGGCCAGTCTTTCTTTAATCTCGTCCATGGACTTGGCACCAAAGTTCTTGATCATTTTCAAGTCATCTTCGGACATTTTTACCAAGTCGCGCACCGTGTTGATGTTTTCGGACTTGAGGCAGTTGATGGAGCGCGAAGACAATTCAATAAATTCAATGGATTGGTTCAGCACTTCATCAAGTTTGGAGTTCACGCTCGCGCCGGCCACGGAACCCGTCATAGAAACCGGTTCCTCCACCGCTTCATCGCTGGTGGTGGCTACGCAGTCGTCTTCGCCTTCAATCGTGAAAATATGGAGCGAGCTGGACAGCAATACCGCCGCGCGGTGCAACGCCCGGGCCGGCAGCAAGGTTCCGTCGGTTGTGATTTCCAAAATCAAGCGGTCGTAGTCCGTTTTCTGACCTACGCGCGCCGGTTCCACATCGTAGTGAACCTTCACAATAGGCGAGAACAACGCATCTACCGGAATGAATCCGGCCGGGCGCTGAATTTTGGCCAAATCTTCGGCAGGGACATAACCCTTGCCGCGGGAAATTTCAATTTCCATTTCCACACTGCCGCCTACTTCCAAGGTTGCCAGGGCCAGGTCTTTATTGACAATTTCCACTCCGTCGGATTCTTCAATATCGGCCGCCGTAACAATACCGGGTTTGGCCGCATGCAGCTGCAGGTATTCACGGTTTTTGCCTTCCATTTTCACGCGCAGACGTTTCAAATTGAGCAAAATGTTAATGACATCTTCCCGTACATTCGGAATCGTGCTAAATTCGTGCACGGCTCCCGCAATCCGCACGGCCGTAACAGCGGCGCCTTCCATACCGGAAAGTAAAATCCGGCGCAGGGAGTTGCCCACTGTGTGGCCATAACCGCTTTCATACGGCTCGGCAATAAATTTGCCGTAGGAGTCGGACGCAGTCTTTTCTTCCAGCTGAATCTTTTGGGGAAGGACTAATTCATTAAAAGCCATTGTAATCCTCCAAACTATTTAGAGTAATATTCTACGATGAGCTGCTCGTTGACAGGGTAGGACATTTCCGCTCTGTCGGGCCATCTTAACAGTTTTCCGGTCATTTTTTCCGCGTCATATTCCAAAAAGCTGGGGCGCTGATTGCGCTTTTCGGCTTCGGTAAGACCTTGCTTTACCTGTACATTTTCCGCCAGGGATTTATCCAAGGTTACCTTGTCGCCAATACGCAGCTGATAGGAAGGAACATTGACGGCTTTCCCGTTTACCGTGATATAACCGTGCAGCACAATCTGGCGGGCGGCTTTCAAAGATACCGCAAAGCCCAAGCGGCGCACGACATTATCCAACCGGGTTTCCAGTTTGCGCAAGAAGTTTTCACCCGTCTGGCCTTCGGCCTTGGCGGCGGAGTCAAACAAATTGCGGAACGGAATTTCCGACATGCCGGACTGCAGTCTGGCTTTCTGCTTTTCCTGCAAGCGAATGCCGTATTCGGACACTTTGGCTTTTCTGACTTTGCCGCCGCGTTTGGTTACGGCCGCCAACTTGTCCATCACACAGTTGGTGTAGCATTTGGTTCCTTTCAAGAAAAGTTTGCAATCTAATTTTCTGCACTTTTTGCAGCTGGGTCCTGTATATCTAGACATAAATTCTTATACTCTCCTGGCTTTGGGCGGTCTGCATCCGTTGTGGGGGATGGGGGTAATGTCTTTAATGGAAGACACGGTAAGTCCGGCTTGCTGTACGGCGCGCACGGCAGTTTCTCTGCCCTGGCCCGGGCCGCATACTTTTACGGCCACTTCGCGCATACCCATCGCCACGGCTTTTTCCGCCGCTTTGTTGCTGGTAATCTGCGCGGCAAACGGAGTGCTTTTCTTGGTGCCTTTAAAGCCGTGAGATCCGGCGGTGGACCAAGCAATCGTGTTGCCCTTATCGTCCGACACGGTTACAATCGTGTTGTTGAACGAGCAGTAAATATGCACCACACCGAATACCGGTGCTTTGGCGTTTTTCTTTTTTCCTTTCGCCGCGGGAGCTTTTGCCGGCGCGGCCGTTGTTACTTTTTCTTCTGCCATATGTTTAAATTCCTAATCTCTAAATTTATTTGGTTTTGGAACCCACGGTTTTTCTTCTGCCGCGGCGGGTTCTGCTGTTGGTTTTGGTGCGCTGTCCGCGGACCGGCAGGTTGCGGCGGTGGCGCTGCCCTCTGTAAGAACCAATCTCAATAGAGCGGTGAATGTTTTGCGCCACTTCGCGGCGCAGTTCGCCTTCCACTTTGTATTCTTTCTGCAAAATGGTGTTGAGCAAACCGGCCTGCTGTTCGGTCAAGTCTTTCACGCGGGTGGCGGGATCAATCTGGCCGTTCAATTTGGCAAGCACTTCTTTCGCGTTTTTCTTGCCGATGCCATAAATGTATTCCAACGCGACATCTATTCTTTTGTTTTTCGGTAAATCAATACCTGCGACTCTAGCCATATCTTATAAAACTCCTATAAATTAACCTTGGCGCTGTTTGTGCTTCGCGACTTCGCAAACCACCCGGACCACGCCGTTGCGTTTAATGATCTTGCATTTTTGACATATCTTTTTTACACTGGCTCTGACTTTCATTTATTTCTCCCTATAAGTTATTCTTCCGCGGGTTAGATCGTATGGAGAAAGTTCCAGCCGCACTTTATCGCCCGGAAGAATTCTTATATGATGAACTCTCATTTTGCCGGATATATGCCCTAGAATAATTTTGCCGCCCGGAATTTCTATCTTAAACATCGCATTGGGCAGCGCTTCTAAGACTTTACCTTCAATTTCGATTTTATCGCTCATACAACTCCGAGTTCGGATTAAATCTCAGAACAAACCTCCGCCCGCGCCATTTTTTCCTTCAAAATGCGCGGCCGAATTTTATTCAAAAGCAGTGAAAATCTCACTGCCGTTAGCGGTAACGGCTACCGTGTGTTCAAAGTGGGCAGCATAACTGCCGTCCCTCGTAACCACCGTCCAGCCGTCGTCCAACTCCCTGACTCTGAATGTGCCCGCAGTAAGCATGGGTTCTATGGCCAGAACCATTCCTTTCTCCAACAATGGCCCTGTGCCCGGTTTCCCAAAATTCGGGATACTCGGCTCCTCGTGCATATTGCGGCCGATTCCATGCCCGCAATAATCACGCACCACGCCCATACCTTGAGATATGGCAAAAGTTTCCACCGCGTGTTGCACATCGCCTAGGCGATTTCCCGGTTTGACTTGCCCGATTGCCTTATATAAAGACTTTTTGGTTACATCCATCAGTCTTTGGGCTTCATCAGAAACTTTCCCCACACCGAGGGTGATTGCGGCATCCGAACAGAAGCCGTCAAGGCGGGCCCCTGTATCGATACTGATAATATCACCACTCTTTAATATTCTATCTTTTTTTGGGATTCCGTGCACGACTTCTTCGTTTACCGACGCGCAAATACTGCCCGGAAACCCATAATAGCCCAGAAATAACGGCGTCGCCCCGAAGGAGCGAATCGTTTTCTCGGCCGCTTG
>CALUZQ010000047.1 GCA_944325225.1 uncultured Elusimicrobiales bacterium | reverse complement strand
GAGCAGGGTATGAAACAAATTTTAACGGTATTTTTTTGTTTGTTAGCAAGTATAACCGGTTATGCGGAAAACAAAATTAAAATGGTAACTTACTTTCCGGTGCCGTATGTAGCATATAGCAAGGTAAATGTAACCAAGCAGTTAGATGTGGGATTAACGAGTGCCTGTAGTATGAACCTGGGTTGCACGGAGAGCGGGAATGCGGGCTTAAGGCCGTTAAATGTAACGAACACTGTGCTTAAGAAAGGGCGGTTGGATTTAAATACAGCCACAGCGGTCAGTGGGAGTACGGCAAGTATAGGGAGCGGTAGCGGAAGCGGGAGTATGAATTTTAGTAGTAATTTACGGGTGAATACGCTCAATGACGGGTTAAGTGTAGAGGCGAATAATATCACGGTAGATACTTTAAAATTATTTCCGAACCGGATAACGACGGATTTTCCGAGCTGTGCGAGCACGGGAGCACCGGGGACGCCGAACATATCTTGGCAGAAGTTAAAATTAAAGGACAAGGAAGAAGTGTATTTAATGTGTGGGAATGCCAAAAACGCAGGGTGTGATCCCTCCAGCAAACCGAGTACGCCGACGCCGATTACTTGCAATACCTGCGGTACGCAAAACGGTACAGTTAGCTGTGATGAATCTACCGGGAAATGGAAAATTACCTGGAGCAGCTGTTCCGTAAGCAGTCCTTCGCAGTGCGCCACTTATTCCTGGAAACGCTATTCCAGCATGGATTGTGTATTTGATCCCGCTTCTCCTTCTTATTATGACTGTTCTCTCTATCAGGGCGGAGGGGGGGCCGATGGATCTGCTGGCAGTTTGGGTCCTTTTTCTGTAGGAAATGGATGTTCTACTGTGGCTTCTGTTGCGCGAGCTTGGGGGTATAACCCGGTTAATATAGCCAGCAGCCCGATGTCAGGTACTTGCTCGGAGAGCGATTCTTATACATTGTATTATTATCATGCCACCTATAACGGGATTTCTTTAGGGGCTAAATATACGATGGGCTGTGTGGCCTATACTTGTCAGCGAGATTAAGAATCGTTATTTCTTCTTAAAACGCCTCCTAAATACAGGAGGCGTTTTTGCAGAAGCGGCGGTTGCCTTTTTATCTTCGGGCGAGTATAATAAAAACAGGGGGAATTTATGAAAGACATCGTGTTTGATTTGGGCGGTGTAATGATTGATTGGAACCCGCGCCATTTATATAAGAAAATTTTTGCTTCCGAAGAAGAGATGGAATGGTTTTTATCTACGGTTTGCACGCCTCAGTGGAATACTCAGCAGGATGCAGGCCGTTCTTTTGCAAAGGGGTTGGCGCTTGTCAAAGAGAAATATCCCAAGTATGCCACGCAGATTGACGACTATTATAACCGCTGGGACGAAATGCTGGGCGGACCCATTAAAGGAACGATAGCCGTCTGGCGGGAACTGAAAGAAAGAGGATACCGCACTTTTGCGCTGACCAACTGGTCTGCGGAAACTTTTCCCATCGCGCGCGAAAAATATGATTTTTTAAATCAATTGGACGGCATTGTTGTATCCGGGGAGGAGCGGCTGGTTAAGCCCGATCCGGCTATTTACGCTCGGTTGCTAAAACGCTTTCACTTAAATTCGCCCAACTGCGTGTTTATTGATGATAATACGGCCAATGTTTCTGCTGCTGTTAGATTGGGGTTTGAAGGCGTGCTATTCCAAGGGCCCGACGGACTGCGGGCCGACTTAATCCACCGCGGTATTCTGTAATACGGCTTTGTGTGAGCCCCCGCCTTTACGAGCGGGGGCAGGTTTGAAAAAATCCCCGCTTCGTCGGGGATATTTTTTGTAAACAGTACGGCTGTTAAAAATGTTTTAAATCATAAACCCCGGGGGTAACCCCGGGATTTAGCAGATGTTAAGCGTCGGCTTTGCTGATTAAGACTTCCATCAGTTTATGCCTGCGGAATTTGCGGGGATCCACTAACAGCCCGTCGGCTTTGAGCTTGTCGTTTTTATCCAGTTCGCGGCCTAATTGTTTTTCGGCCCACTGGGTTACGGTCATTGCGGCCGGAAGATCTTGGGGCGCAGGCACCCCCAGTTGAGTAAACACATCCGCTATTTTGGCCGTGGCGCTGGCTACCAGCGAAGAACCAATCGGGCGGATATAGGCGGGGAAGAAGTCGTACTCGTCCTCAATTTCGCCCACCATTTCTTCAAAGATATCTTCCAAAGTTAAGATGCCGGTTATTTTTTCTGCTTCCGTTACCAGGCAGATATGTTGTTTGGCTTTCATTAATTTTTCTAAAGCGGCGGAAATCAGCGTATCGGCTTCCAGGCGCAGTATGGGGCGTACAATGGTGCGTGCCGAAGTGGGCGCACTGCCTGCCATTTTGGTAGAGAGGAATATATCCTTAAAATTCAAATATCCGATAATGCTTTGCGGATCCGCCGGATTTTCCCGTACGGGGAAGCGGGTGTGCATATCCAGGTGGGCTTTTACAAAAGTATCTGCGATGGAATCCCCGGCATCCAGCATATATACCTGGTCCAGCGGCACTTGAATTTCGCGGATTTTGCGAATGCAGAACATCGCGCTGGAAAGCACAATTTTTTCTTCCGTTTTGCCAAACAGCCGCGAAGACGATGCAATCGCCGCGGCGGTGCGCAAATCGGTCATAGCGGCTTTTTGGGCTTCTTTCGGGTCCGGCTTTTTATTGGTCAGCGATTTCTGCGTAAAAAAGCGCACCATGGCTTCCATAATATGCACAATGGGCGACAAAATGGAATACAATACCCGCATAATGGGCGAGAATTTAAGCGTTACAAATTCTTTGTTTTTAATGGCAAAGGTTTTGGGCGTCAGCTCGGCAAATACAATCGTAATAAAGCTCAGCGGTACGACCACCACCGCTACGGACAGAGCATCTGCCAGCCGTTTGGGAATAGAAAGCCATTCTTGAAGCACCGGCGAGAACATTTCGTCCGCCCCGGCTCCGCCGGCCGCGGCCGCGATAGCCCCTACCAGCGTAATACCAATTTGTACTACCGCCAAGCTGCCTTCCATATGGTCTTTCATAAAAAGGGCTTGCTCGGCGCCCAGCCGTTTTTCCTGGGCCAGGATAGACAGTTTCGTGCGGGAAACGGATGCCAGCGCCATTTCGTAGGCCGCCAGCAAGGCGTTTAAGACTAGCATGAATATGATGATAAGTATCGTCATGGGATATAGTGTAGCAAAAAAAGGGCTAAAACGAAAGTAACGGCTCGTCGTACGAACGCGCGCGAAAGCCGGGGGTGCCTAAACGGAGCCGCTTGACAAGTCCCGGCGATAAGCATATCCTTTAATAGGAGAGTATTTAATGATGAAGAAAAAATTTCATATAACCGGCATGACCTGTTCCAGTTGCCAGGCCCATGTGGAACGCGCCGTGGGCCAATTGCCCGGTGTGCACGGAGCAGCGGTTAATTTGCTGCAAAATACGCTGACTGCCGAGTATGACGAGGACCGGTTAAACGCACAGGATATTATCGCCGCCGTGCGTGCAGCCGGCTATGAGGCCTATGCTCCCGGTGAAGCGTCGGCCGTTTTTTTATCTCCCCAGCGGGCCGCTAAAGAAGAAGCCCTCCGGCTGAAAAAACGGTTTTTCGGTTCGCTTCTTTTTCTCTTGCCGCTGTTGTATGTATCTATGGGCCATATGGTTTCGCTGCCGTTGCCGGAGCCGCTGGCGGCCAATCCGGGGCTGTTTGCGTTAACCCAATTTTTGCTGATGCTGCCCGTTGTGTTGTGGAACCGTAAATTTTTTACAAACGGCTTTAGCCATTTATTTTCCGGATCGCCGAATATGGACAGTTTAATCGCAATCGGAGCGGGTGCGGCGGTGTTATCCGGCGTATGGGTGTTGTTGGAAGTGGTTTATTTGATGGGGCTTCCCCGTTCGGGCGCGGCGGCGGCGGAATTGGCGGGGCAGTTGTATTTTGAATCGGCGGCTATGATTCTAACTTTGGTTACGCTGGGCAAGTGGCTGGAAGCCCGGGCGAAAGTTAAAACTTCAGACGCTATTTCCGCCCTGGTTCGGCTGGTGCCGCAGGAAGCGTCCGTCCTGCGGGACGGGAAAGAAGTGTCCGTTCCGGTGCAGGGCTTGGTGCCGGGTGATGTGATTGTGGTGCGGGCCGGGGAACGAATTGCCGCCGACGGGTTGGTAATAGAAGGCGGCGGCGCGGCGGACGAATCGGCGTTGACGGGGGAAAGCGTCCCGCAGGATAAACCCATCGGTGCGGAATTGGCGGCAGGTACCTTGTTAGCCAGCGGCTATGTGGAGTTGCGCGTAGAGCGGACCGGGAAAGATACGGTGCTGGCGCAGATTATTACGCTGGTAGAAGAAGCCGCCGGCAGCAAAGCACCGATTGCCCAACTGGCGGACCGCGTGAGCGCCGTATTTGTGCCGGCCGTGCTGGCGGCGGCGTTGCTGACGCTGGTGGTGTGGCTGTGGCAGGGGACGAGTTTCAGCTTTGCGCTTTCATCGGCTATTTCGGTGCTGGTTATTTCCTGCCCGTGTGCGCTGGGGCTGGCTACCCCTACGGCGATTATGGTGGGTACCGGCAGTGCCGCCAAGCAGGGAATTTTGGTTAAATCGGCCGCTGGCTTGGAGCGTGCCCACAAGGTAACAACGGTGGTGTTGGATAAAACAGGTACGGTAACTACCGGGCAAATGCGGGCGGCAGCCGTGTCGCCGGCGGAGGGGGTAACGGAAGGGGAATTGTTAACACAGGCCGCCTCGTTGGAGCGTTTTTCACAGCATCCCTTTGCCCGGGCCTTATTGGCTTTGGCCGATGAAAAAAATACGCCGCTTTTCCCGGTATCCGGCTTTGAACTGCTGCCCGGGCGCGGGGTGCGGGCCAGCGAAGGAAATGACGGACTGTTTGGCGGGAATTTGGCCTATATGAAAGAATTGGGAATCACGGTTCCGAACGGGGAAGAAATGGTTGCTCAGCAAGCCAGTTTGGGACGCACGCCGTTATTTTTTGCCCGCGGGAACCGGTATTTGGGGTGGATAGGATTTTCCGATACGATTAAACCCTCGGCGGCGGATGCCGTAAAACTGCTTCAAAAAATGCGGCTGAAAGTACTGTTGCTGACGGGTGACAACGAACAAACCGCCCGCCAGGTAGCACGGCAAGTAGGGATAGAACAAGTCATTGCCGGCGTGTTGCCGCAGGAGAAAGAGGCCGTTATCCGCCGGCTGCAGGACCAAGGCGAAGTGGTGGCTATGGCGGGGGACGGCGTAAATGATGCCCCGGCACTGGTGCGTGCCGATGTGGGGCTGGCCCTGGGCGCGGGGACGGATGTGGCGGTGGACTCGGCCGATATCGTGCTGATGAAAGAGGATTTAACCGGCGTGGCCACGGCGTTGCAGCTGAGCCGGGCCGTGTTGCGCAACATCAAACAAAATTTGTTCTGGGCGTTTATTTACAATGTGTTGGGAATCCCGCTGGCGGCCGGGGCTTTGTATGTGCCGTTTGGCTGGAAATTGAGCCCTTCCTGGGCGGCGGCGGCCATGAGTTTAAGTTCGGTATGTGTGGTAACCAATGCGCTGCGGCTTAGGTTTTTTAAGCCGGCGCAGCTGTCTAAAAAAGGGAAACAAAAGGAAAATCGTATGCGAAAAACAATCATTATTGAAGGCATGGTATGTGCACACTGTGCGGGGCGGGTGGAACGCGCTTTAAATGCTATTCCCGGCGTGCGGGCGAAAGTGGATTTGGCCCAAAAATGCGCCGTGGTGGAATCCGCCGCACAGCTGGAAGATGAGGTACTCAAGCAGGCGGTTCAGAAAGCCGGGTATGAAGTGATTGCCATCAACTAGTAAATGGGTTTTAAAAAGCCGGGTGCGAGCCCGGCTTTTTTGTGGGATAATTGATACAATAAAAGAGAAGTGTGGCAGAAAAGAGGAGTCAGCTATGAACGATTTTGGTTTTATTAAAGTAGGGGCGGCGGTGCCGTCCGTAAAAGTGGCGGATCCGGCGTATAATGCCGCTGAAATGGAAGCGTGCATTATCCGCGCCGCGCAAGAAGGCGTGCGGGCGGTAGTGTTTCCGGAACTGGGGCTGACCGGATATACCTGCGGGGACTTATTTTCCAAACCGTTGCTGACGCAGGCCGCCGAACGGGTGCTTGGCGGCTTGCTGCGCCGGACGGAACAACTGGATATTCTTTTTATAGCCGGGCTTCCGGTTCAGGCGGGAAGCAGTTTATTAAATGCCGCGGCCGTATGCTACCGCGGCGAAATTTTAGGGGTCGTGGCTAAGACCTA
Organism: uncultured Elusimicrobiales bacterium; assembly: GCA_944325225.1. GTDB lineage: Bacteria > Elusimicrobiota > Elusimicrobia > Elusimicrobiales > Elusimicrobiaceae > Avelusimicrobium. Next base: position 1,866 of record CALUZQ010000047.1, on the reverse strand, counting down.
TCTGCCCAATTATCATGAATTTTACGAACAGCGCTGGTTTACTTCTTCGTTGGAGTGGGGCGGGGGGGAAGTGTCCTTGTGCGGGCAAACCGTCCCGGCCGGGACGGATTTGTTGTTTGAAGCCGGGGGAATGAAATTTGGCGTAGAGATTTGCGAAGATTTATGGGCGGTGGTGCCGCCTTCTTCGCGCCTGGTGCTGCAAGGGGCGGAAGTGATTTTTAATCTTTCGGCCAGCAACGCGCTGGCGGGGAAATATGCCTATGTGCAGGAGTTGGTTCGTCAACAATCGGCCCGGGGATTGTGCGGTTATGTGTATGCGTCGTGCGGGTTTGGGGAATCTACCACCGATGTTGTTTTCAGCGGGAATGCTTTAATTTACGAAAACGGCACTCCGCTGGCTTTTTCGGAGCGGTTTTCCGCCAAGCCCCAGTTGATTTGTGCCGAAATTGATTTGGAACGAATCCGGACGGACCGGGCCGTGAATACCACTTTCCGCGCAGACGCCGCCTACGAAGCCGCCGAACCGTATGAATGTATAGAAAGCGGTATGCCGGCGGTTTCGGTTTCGCGGTTATCCCGTTTTATTTCGCCGCTGCCTTTTGTTCCCAAAGCGGGAGCCCTGCACGAAAACTGCCAGGAAATTTTTAACATTCAAGTAACTGGTTTGGCTACGCGGCTGTTGGCGGCGCATGCAAAAACAGCAGTCTTGGGCATATCGGGCGGGTTGGATTCTACCTTGGCTTTGCTGGTGTGCGCCAAAACATTTGACAAATTGGGCTGGCCGCGTAAAAATATCATAGGAGTAACGATGCCCGGCTTCGGCACGACGGACCGCACCTATCAGAACGCCCTGTGCTTGATGAAGGAATTGGGCGTTACAAAGCGGGAAGTGAATATCAAAAAAGCGTGTGAACAGCATTTCTGCGATATTGGGCACGATCCCAAGCAGAAAGACGCCACCTACGAAAACACCCAAGCGCGCGAACGCACGCAGGTGCTGATGGATATAGCCAATCAGACGGGCGGAATTGTAGTGGGGACGGGGGACTTGTCCGAACTGGCGCTGGGGTGGGCCACCTACAACGGGGATCATATGTCCATGTATGGGGTCAACGCCGGGGTGCCCAAAACGCTGGTGCGTTCGTTGGTGCTGTGGGCGGCGCAGCAGGAAACCGGTTCCAAGACGCAGGCCGTTTTAAACGATATTGCCGATACACCCATCAGTCCCGAACTGCTGCCTGCGACCGAAAAGGGACATATCGCCCAGAAAACGGAAGATTTGGTGGGGCCGTATGAACTGCATGATTTCTTTTTATTCTATTTTCTGCGGTATGGGTTTGGCCCGGCCAAAATTTATTTTCTGGCCAAACACGCGTTTGACAAAAAATTTACGGCGGCTGTGATCAAAAAATGGCTGTTGGTATTTTTCCGCCGTTTCTTTGCCCAGCAATTTAAGCGATCCTGCCTGCCGGACGGCCCAAAAGTAGGCACGGTGGGGCTGTCGCCGCGGGGGGATTGGCGTATGCCCAGCGATGCCAGCGCCCAAGTGTGGCTGACGGAAGCCGAGAACTTGCGCTGAACTTTTCGCCGCGCAGCCGCGCGGCGGTTCTATTTGAGTGGAATATGTTTGATGTCATTATTATCGGGTTGGGTCGGCTTGCTCTTTTGTCGTAACATTCCCAACAAGTTGTTTCCCTAATGCGTCAGCACCGTAATTTGCGAAACCCTGTTCGAGCCGGATTTCCCTGGGCTGGAAGGCCCCTGGAAGGGCTGTACTTTTTCCGACGGGAAAAGTATAAAAAGAAAGCAACCTTGCGGGAATAGTGTGGCTTAAATAATCGTATTAACGGGTCTGGAGTAGGGGCG
>CALUZQ010000046.1 GCA_944325225.1 uncultured Elusimicrobiales bacterium | reverse complement strand
GACCGGTCCGACGAAGAACGGCTGCTCTTTTTTTTTTTTTTTACCGCGGCCCAACAAAAACTTTACGCCACCTATGTCCGCAGCTCGGCGGACGGGAAAGAAGCGGTTCGGTCGCTGTATTTGACGGAACTGGCGCGCGCGTGCGAGCTGGATTTGCAGGCGGATGACGCCCCGCGCGTGAGCGGGCGCCTTTCCGAACGGCTTGCGCAGACGGATAGAGAATTTTTAACCCCCAAGGAAGTTTCTCTTTTGTCTATTCTCCACCCCGAAACCGCCCGCCAAAATTACCAAGCGGCCGGCCTGTTTAACGAGGCCGTATCCGCCAGTTTGCAGGCCGCCGAAGCGTTGAGAAAAAGCGGCGGGTTGGGCGATTGGGACGGACGGGTGCTTTCGGGTGAGGCCATTTTTGCCGCGGCCAATAAAAAGGGATTTTCTCCTTCGGGCTTGCAGGAATTGGCCCAGTGCCCGATGAAATATTTTTGGAACCGGGGCCTGGGGCTCGGCCAGCCAGACGAACCTATGAGCCGCCAGGACTTTTCACCCGACCGCCGCGGGATTGTCTATCACGAAATTTTGCGGGATTTCTACGAAGAACTGTACCAAAAGCGCCAAACGCACGAATTGTTTGATTCCGCCGCGGTGGAAATTCTTTCCCGCATTTTTGACCGTCGGTGCCGGCCGGACGGATACCGCGCGTTCGGTATTTATCCCGTCGTGTGGGAACTGATTCTGCAGCATATGAAAGAAAGTTTAACCTCGTTTGTGCTGGCAGATTTGCACGAATTGGGATCTTTTACGCCGGCTAAATTTGAAATCAAGGTATCGGCGGAACCGTCGGAGGAGATTCCTTTCCGTTTGCGGGGTATTATAGACCGGGTGGATTTGGACGAGCAACATCAGCTTTTCCGTATTGCCGATTACAAATCTTCCCGCAAAGCCGGTAAAGATTTGGCCGAGGCGTTTTTTAAACAACTGATTTTCCAACCCTTCTTATATAGCTGGATAGCGCTTCGTTTGAAAGAATTAAACGGGTATTCGTTTAACGGGGCCTGCCTGCTTGCCATTCAGAAAGGATACCAGCGGCGCGAACTAAGTGCCGCCGAGTTTGAACAAATGAAAGCCCGCGGCTGCGGCTTTTTAAAACACTTGGCCGAGCTGGTACGCACGGGTACTTTTTTTATCAATCCGTCCGATAAATGCGCGTACTGCCCGTATGCGGCTATTTGCCGGCGGGACAGTTTTAAATCTTTATTGCGTGCACGCAAAAGTGAGGCCAGCCAGTCGTTACAGGAGTTTCGCCAATGATTACCGAAGATCGCCGCCAGGTGCAAACCCGGCTTGATGTGAATATGGTGGTGGAGGCCGGCGCCGGAACCGGCAAAACTACTTTATTAATTGACCGGCTTTGCCTGGCCGTGCTGGCCCGCAACATTCAAGTAGAAAAATTGGTGGCGCTTACTTTTACCGAAAAAGCCGCCGCCGAAATCAAAACCCGGTTTATGGATAAATTGCAGGGGCTGATCCGCGCCGTTAAGGAAAACCTGGAGGACCGGACGCTGACGCTTTTGCGGGAAGATTTTGCTGTATCCGATACTGATTTAGTGTCCCGCGCGGAACACGCCCTGGCCCGGCTGGACCGGGCCAGTATCGGCACCATTCACGGTTTCTGCGCCGACATTTTAAAAGCGTTCCCGCTGGAAGCGGGGCTTGCTCCCAACGCCCAGATTGACGCCGGCCAGCGGGCGACACGAATTTTTGATGCGCGCTGGAATACTTTTTTGGACCAGGAGCTTGGGGTTCACTCGCCGCGTGCCGAACAATGGAAAAAAGTGCTGGTTTCTATCTCTTTGCCCGATTTAAAAAACTTTGCCCGGGAATTATGCCGCGGCAAAATTGAATCCTATGACTACTATGCGCATAAGGATAAATTAGCCGCCGTTTGTTTGGAGCGCGCCCGCCGCGCCGAAGAAATCGCCGCGGCATTTACCCGGCCCGGCAAAAAACTGCGTAATGCGGAAGCCGCTGTGGCGGCGGCCGCCGTTTCTTTAAAAAGTACGGCTGCTTTTCTGCAGGGAAATTCCGTCCCGCAGCCGCCGCAAGAACCGGCGCCTTCTTTCCCGGCGGTGGCGTATAAGGATTGGGACGAAGCTGTTTTTGAGGAGGCCCGTTCATTGGTTTCTTTTGCCCTCAAAATTACGCCCCAGCAGCAAACACTTTTTCTGGACGCTTTGCACCTGGTGCAGCAAATCGCCGCCGAGGTGCGCGCCGAGTATGCCCGCGAAGGAATTTTGAGTTTTGACGACCTTATCGTCCAAACCCGCAACCTGCTTCAAAATAACTTGTATGTGCGGCGGCTTTTGAAAGAAAAATTTGATGTATTGTTTATTGATGAATTTCAAGACACGGATCCCATACAGGGCGAACTGCTGTTGTTTTTGGCCGAGGCCAAAGAATCCAGCGCCGCGCATTGGCGGCAGGTGCAGCTGGCCCCCGGGAAATTATTTGTTGTGGGCGATCCAAAGCAATCTATTTATCGGTTCCGCGGGGCGGATATTACGGCGTATGAATTATTTACGGATTTGATTTTGAAACAAGGCGGCATAAAATGTTTCCTGCGGCAAAATTTCCGCAGTGAGTGGGAGATTATTCAAACCGCTAATGCCGTCTGTTCGCGCGCGATGGTTCAACAGCCGGCTTTTCAGCCCGCCTATGAGCCGATTTTTACCGCCAAAACAGCCGGTACGCAGGCCGTGAAGTGGCTGTTTGTCGTTCCGCCGACCGAGCAAGCTCCGTCCGCCGATAACCTGCGCGATAACCAAGGGGAGCAGATTGCCGATTGGATTGAACAAAATGTCGGTGTGATGACGCTGTCGTGCGGCCGGAAACTGGAATATCGCGACATCGCCCTGCTGACGCGCGCCTCCACCACGGCCGGCCCTTATATAGAAGCCCTCCGCCGCCGCGGCATTCGTTTTAATGTGGAAACGGACAAAGATTTTTACCGCAAGCAGGAAATCAACGATTTTTTGAATTTTTTGCGCGCCGCAGTGGACTGGCAGGACCGTACCGCACTGGCCGGCGTGCTCAGAAGCCCGCTGTTCGGATTGACGGACGAAGCTATTTACCAAACAGCGCTTCGCGGCGAGCTGACGCTGTCGGCCCAGCCGGCAGACCCCCAATTAGCGCGCTGTTACGGGCTTTTAAAACAGTTTTCCCAGCGGGCCGGCCGCCTGGCGCTGAAAGATTTTTTGCAATCGGTGTTGGACGATACCTTCCTGCCCGAGGCGTGCGCCGCCGCTTACGAAGGAGAACAAACCCTGGATAATTTAAACCGCCTGCTGACGATGGCGCAGGGATATGCGGCGGACGGAGCGGTTTCCGTTCAGCAATTTTTATCGGAGATACAAACCTTGTTGGAAGAAGAACCCGAGCGGCTGGGCTCGCCCGCGCCGGACGACGCCCTTAATGCCGTATCCGTGATGACGGTGCACAAATCCAAGGGGCTGGAGTTCCCCGTCGTTATTTTGGCGGATTTAACCAAACGGGATTCTGCGGCGGCGGCGCATCCCGCTTCACACATTTTTTCGTGGCAGTATAATATGCACGGGCTTCGCGTGGGGAAAGTATGTGATGCCAATTTGGCTTTTTTGGAAGAGGAACAAAAAAAGCACAGCCAATGTGAAGAAGTGCGCGTGTTGTATGTGGCCTTGACGCGCGCCAAAGAAAAACTGCTCTTAACGGCGGACGGCCGAAAAGACGCCCTCAAAGCAACGGCTGCGGCTTTTGCGGCGGCGGGTTTATTCCCGGATTTGCAAACCCGGCCGGATTGTTTGCAACAGCAGGAATTGAGTGTGCCGGTTTGTTATGCCGCATATCGGGATCCGGAAACTTTCCGCTACCGCCATGCCGAAGCGGCACCGGCGCAAGAAGAGGCCCGCTTGCTGCCCGGTTGGCGCAGTGCGTATGAGCGGCGCCGGGAACGCTACGAACAGCTGCTGACGCATGCCCTTAAACAAACACCCAGCGAACGGGCCGGAGATGATTCCCAGCTTACGCAGGCCCAACAGCAAGCCGCCCAGTTGGGGACGATCTGCCACCGCGCGCTGGAACGCATACTCGGCCGCGGCGAAGCCGACGATTTTTCAACGATTCTAAAAGCCGCCGAGCAGGCCGGCATTCCGGACCGGGCCAAAGAGGCGGAAAAGCTCTTAAACCCATTTTTGCACAGTCCGCTTTTTCAGCAAATCCGCGCGTGTAAAATACTGGGGTGCGAAATGCCGTTTTCTTTCCTGGCGGCGGACGGAAGTGTAGAATCCGGCGTGATGGACGCCGTGCTGGAACAGTCGGACGGAACCATTTGGATTTTGGATTATAAAACCGATCAAATTAAACCCGGCTGTGAGAAATCGGTTTTAGAGGAAAAATACCTTCCCCAGTTAACGGTATATGCACAGGCAGGCCAAAAGTTGTTTCCAAAGCGTTCGGTGCGCTGTTCGGCCGTATTTTTGCGCACGATTGCCGCGGCGGACTTATAAAAGATAAAATATAAAAAATTTCAAAAAAAGAGGTTCTTATGTTTGATAAACTCGGACAATTAAAAGATTTGTGGAAACTCAAAAGCCAAATGGAAGAAATCAAAAAACGGCTGGACAATATGGTCATTAAAGTAGAAAGCCCGCGCCATTTGTTTGAAGTTACCATCTCCGGCTCGCAGGAAGTGAAAGAAGTGCGCGTAGATGCGTTGGTAAAGAACTTTTCCGAAGCGGAAATTGCCGAAGATTTGAAAGCCGTTATCAATAAATCCGTGCGCGACAGCCAGGGTATGGCGGCGCAGGCCATGGGCAATTTTGCCATGCCGCAAGCGTAATTTATGTATCAAAACAAAACGCTTGTGGTATTTGGCGTGTCGGCCGATCCGGCTAAATACGGATATAAGATTTTTAAGGCGCTGTTGGATAAGGGTTTTCGCGTGTTTGGGATAAACCCCAAGGCCGGCGAAGCGGCCGGGCAGTCCCTTTTTCGGGATTTGGCGTCCGTCCCGGCGAAGCCCGAAGTGGCCATTATGGTTATTCCGCCGGCGGCGCTGCCGGGGGCGGTGGAACAGTGTAAAGAAGCGGGCGTAAAAGAAATTTGGTTTCAGCCGGGGGCTCAGTCCCAGGAAGCGTACGAAATGGCCGCCGCGGCCGGTATAGAAGCGGTGGAATCCTGCTTCATGGCCGATAACGGGCTTTGGTAACCATGCAATATAACCGGGTGGGAAAATCGGAGCTGACGGTTTCCGCCGTTGGGCTGGGTTGCTGGGCGTTGGGCGGAGGAACCGATTGGGGCCCGGCGGACGAGGCCGCCGCGCGGCAAACAGTTTTTGCCGCACTGGACGCCGGCATTACCCTGTTTGATACCGCTCCCATTTATGGCGAAAGTGAAGTGTTCCTGGGCCGCGCGTTGCAAACCCGCCGCCGGCAGGTGGTGCTGGCCACCAAGTGCGGGCTTATCAAAAACGGATCGTGGACGGACCACGATTTGCGTCCCTCAACCATTCGGCTCCAGCTGGAGCAGTCCCTCTCCCGCCTGCAAACGGATTATATTGATTTGTATCAAATTCATTATCCCGACCCGAAAGTCCCTTTAAACGACGCCCTGGACGAACTGCTTCGTTTGCAGGAACAGGGGAAAATCCGCTATATTGGTTTATGCAACGCCGCAGCACAGCAAATCCGCGCGGCGGAAGGGAAAATTATTTCCCTGCAGGAAGAGCTTTCACTCCTTCATTCCCAAAAAGCGGCGGCGTTACAGCCCGTATGCCGCGAATTAAACTTGGGGCTGATGGGTTACGGTACGCTGTGCGGCGGAATTTTAAGCGGCAAGTATAAGAAAGAACCCAATTTGCGCCGCGCAGATGCCCGCAATTATTTTTATAAGTGCTACCGGGGGGAATCCTTTTCAGCCGCCCAACAAGTGGCGGCACGGGTGCAGCAGGTGGCCCGGCGGCGGGAGATGAGTCCGGCCGCGGTAAGCGGAAGCTGGGCCTTGGCTCAGCCGGCCGTTTGCACCGTGCTGATGGGCGCGCGGACCCCGGTGCAAATAAAGCAAAATGCCGCCGCGGCGTCTTTTCGGCTGAACCCGGAAGAAATACAGTTTTTGGAGGATAAAAAATGACCGTGCAGGAAGCGGAAAATTATGTGCAGGCCGTACTGCCCGATTTGGGGGTAAACAAACGCCGCGAGCTGGTGCGGTTGGTGTATGAAATTGCCAAGCGGGACGGTTCCTCCGGGCCAGACATTCTGCCCGCTCAGAAAAACCTGACTTTTGAATCCGCCAAAAAACAACTGTTGGCGCGCCGTTATCCCGTCAATTTTAAGACCGCCGCCAAAGACCGTTTCTACCTGCCCAAGTTGGAATTGAATCCAGGCCTGGAGGCCGATTTAACCCCGCGTGAATTTTATCCCAAAACAGTCTATATTGAATCATCCGTGCTTGGCAGCGAGCTGGCCGGGCGCGTCCGGGAGGCGTTTCCCAAAGCCGAGTTTAAAGAAACCGATGGGAAAACCCAGGTCGGCAGTCCGAACTTTTCACAGCGGTTGGATACTTTGCTTATTCACTGCGAAAAATATGATTTTTTAAAGCCCTGTCCCTGCAGTTGTTCTGCCGCTTGCTGCGGATACAATTTAATCAATTTGGGGTTTGGCTGCCGGTTTGAATGCGAGTATTGTTTTTTGCAGCAGTATCAAAATTTACACGCGGTGCTGCTGCCGGCCAATTTGGACGAATTTTTATCTAAAATAGACAGGGCTTCGTTCCGAAAAGGTCCGTTTGACCGGCCCCGCATTGGCAGCGGGGAATTTACGGATTCGCTGGTGTTTGATGACCTAACGCAATACTCCCAAAAGATTGTTCCGTTCTTCCGCAAGCGGCCGCATTTGCAGTTTGAATTTAAGACCAAAAGTGTGAATATCGGCGGGTTGTTGAAAGCCGGCGGCTGTGAAAATGTAGTGGTGTCGTGGTCGGTCAATTCGGCTTCCGTTACGGACCGGGCCGAACATTTTACGCCCGGGCTCTCCGCCCGGCTGGCCGCCGCGTGTGAAGTGGCCCGCGCCGGTTATCGGCTGGGGTTTCATTTTGATCCGGTGGTCATTTATGACGGCTGGCAGCAGGAATATGCCCGCACCGTGCAGGAAATGGCCGACACCTTGCCCAAAGAACGGGTGGCCTGGATTAGCGTGGGAACTCTGCGTTTTAGCCGGGAACTTAAAAAAATGATTGAAAACCGGTTCCCTCAAAATACGATTTTAGACGGTGAATTTTTGTTGGATTTTGACGGTAAAATGCGCTATGGCGACACCCAGCGCAAAGACGCCTATCAGTTTTTGCTGCCGCTGTTGCGCCGCTCGTTCCCGCAGGCGCAGGTGTATTTGTGTATGGAGGATCCGCAAATCGTCCGTTCGTTTTAAGCCGTTAAAAAGCCCCGCTGGGCGGGGCTTTTTCATTTGCAGAAAGCTTATTTGGTCAGCCGTTCCAATTGTTCGCTAAACTCCGGCGCCAGCGTGGGGCTGAAGCCCTCCCATACCTTTACGGCGCGGTGTTTTTTGTCAAATAAAACGGCGTGCGGCAGGCCGGTTACTTCCATTTCTTCCGCGGCATTGCCGGCATTGTAGAGCACTTTTACTTTTAAACCGTGTTCTTTGGCTACTTGCTGGACGGTTTTCAAATCCGCGTCCATAAAAGCCCCTACAATTTCGGCCTTATCGCCGTATTTTTCAGCGGCCGCATTCAGGGCCGGCATAGACATTTTGCAATACGGACACCAAGAACCCATAAACATAATCAGCACCGGCTTGCCTTTGTAATCGGTGGAGGTCCAAACGGTTTCTTCTTCCGCCGCTACTGGCATTTCCACCGTGCCTAAAGTGGGAATTTGCGGTAATTTCATACAGGCCGCCGCCAATAGGGCACAGCCCGCTAAAACGAGTAGTTTTTTCATAATTTCTCCTTAATTATACTGAAAACAAGCCCTTGCGGGCTCCGTATATGATAGAATACAAAAGATGGGTAAATTAATCAATTCCTTGGCCAGAGTGTTGGGAGAACGCGTGGATATTTTAATTATGCCGCGTATGGGATCTTCCAAAAAATTTAAAGTGCGCGTGCTGACGCTCGTACTGGTTTTTATTCTTTGGCTATTGGTTACGGGCTGCGGATTCTTGTTTTTTATTCGGGCGTATGATTATAATATCACTAAAGCCGATAATAATCTGATGCGCGTAAAAATGAAACTGATTGCCGATGAATTGGAACGCGGCCGCAAATACCTGGATCTTACCCGCAGCACCGATACCCAAATGCGTCAAATGCTGGGTATGCCCGGCGGCAAGTTTATCAATTTGCCCAAAGGGTGGGAAGAGGCCAAAGCCAAAGAGGACGCCCGCTTTAAAGAAGCGCTGAGCAAAGATTTGAAAGATTTAGATACCGAAGAATTTGAAGATTATATTGATTCCATTGAGGACAGCGCCAAAACCCGACTGGCCAGTTTTCAGGAAATTGCCTGGTATTTTGCCAACCGCCGCGAAGGGCTTAACTCCATTCCTTCTATCCGTCCTTCCACGGCGCGCATCAGCTCCGGGTTTGGGTATCGGTTGGATCCCTTTGGGCACCGTTCCACCAAGCGTCATAACGGGATTGATTTCGCAGGCAAGCCGGACAGCCCGATCGTCGTAACTGCCGACGGTGTGGTGCGTCATGCCGGCTGGGTGCCCAGTTACGGGCAGGCCATTTTGGTAGATCACGGGCTGGGGTACTCCACTCTGTACGCGCACACCACGCAAATCCGGGTAAAATCCGGCGATGTGGTTAAACGCGGGGACCGTATCGCTACGTGGGGATCCAGCGGCCGTTCTACCGGTACGCATTTGGATTACGAAGGCTGGAAAGACGGGCGGGCCGTGAATCCA
>CALUZQ010000045.1 GCA_944325225.1 uncultured Elusimicrobiales bacterium | reverse complement strand
ATTGATTTGTTCCAAGCCAATAAAAAAACCATAGAAAGTTTAACCAAAGCCGGCGCGCTGGACAGCACCGCCCCGGACCAGGATCCCAAAATCACGCGGGCCTCCATTTTGGCCAACATTGACAACGCCGTGGATTTGGCACACTTGGTGGCTAAGGAAAAGGAAAAAAATGTCGGCAATTTGTTCGGGGAAGATTTCTCCTCCGTCCTAAGCGTTAAACAAAAAGCTCCCGTACAGGCCGCCCCGCTGACGCAAAGCGATTTGCTGAGTTTTGAAAAAGAAGTGCTGGGGCTCTATTTCAGCGGGCATCCGATGGCAAAATACCAGGATCACCTGCCCCAGCTGGATTGCACCCCCATTATTGATATTTTAGAAGGCCGCGCCAGCGGGCGGCTGAATGTGCTGGGTATTGTTACCTTGTTTAAAAAACGCCAAAATAAACAGAAAAAAGAATGGGCCCAAATGGTCATAGAGGACTGCACCGGCTCCATGATGGTCAATGCGTTTGCGCGGGCGTATGGAGAAATGTCGCACAAGCTGGGGCCAAACGCCATTTTGTGCTTTTCGGGGGATATCCGCGTAGATGACGAAAGCGCACGCACCGAACTGAACTTGCAGGAAGTCGGTACGGTAACGGATTTAATTGCCAACGCCGCGCGGGAATTTACCATTCGCATCCCGGCTGATTATCCTAAAAATGCGCTTCAAAAATTGAAATCTTATCTGGATATGACCCGCGGCACTACCACCGTTTTTCTGGAAATTGCTTCCAAAGAAAATCCGGGCAAAATCCACCGTATCCGCACCAACAAACGGATTTTGCTGCACAAAGGGCTGCTGGATTATATTGAAAACACCATGGGCAACGCCTGGAGTTTTAAATAACCAAACCCAAGGACGGGGAAGAAGTCATTTTTTCGCGCGAGGCAAGGGAATACGCAGGCGGATATCCGCCCCCGCAATCCGACGAAGTACAGGATCTTTCCAGCGCAATACAGGTTCTTGAGCGAAACTATACTCCCAGTCTTCTCCGACCGTTTCCAATACCGTCATTTCGTTGCAATGGGGTATCCATTTGGGAAACAGCTGCGCTACAAATACTTCTTCCGGCGGCAGCTGCTGAGCCAACGAAAATGATACATTGTAAGAAAGATGCTGTTCCCCGGCATAGATGATAAAAACCGCGTTCGGGTATTTGCTGCGCCACCGGCTGATTTGCTGGAGCCAGAATTTGTTCCGCAGCCGCATTGCTTCCGGAATAGTCCATATATCCATTTGTTTTTCTTCCAATGCCCCTGTTGCAAACACCCCCTCCGCCCAATTATAGGCCACATAGCGGTGCTCCAATCCTTTTACCGGAACCCCGCGGCGAAGCAACGACTGAAAAAGCGGCACATATATATCCGTAGGATTGGTCATATAGCGCAAGGAAAAAGATTTATCGGGGTTAGACGGTAAAAATTCCGTAAGAAAAATAATTTTCCGATCCGGAAATTTAGCTTGATAGCCGCGCACAAACTGCCCCACAAATGCGATGATTTCTGGGTGCTCATGAACTTCCCCTAACAACAGGTATTTTGCCCGCGAAGGAATGGCCTGCAGGAGCGTTTTGTCCTGCGGTTGATCCACTGCAGGAAGCCGACGGCGCCACAGCTTAGACAGATTTTCTTTTACCGCACGCGCAGCGTTTTCCCTTTCCCGGGCCACCCGGGCAATGGCCCGATTATTAGCCGCTAAAAAGTAATTTTGCTTAGCTTCCTCGGAAATTAAATTCCAAAAGAACAAGTCCTCATACGGGCTTTTTCCGCCCGGAGAGGAAAATTTATTCCAATTCAAAATTTTCTCCGGCGGCGTTTCTTCCGTATAGAGTGCCAACTTGGCGCCCAAAGGCAGATTCTCAAAATGTGTTTGGTATGAACGCGCCACCCGCTCTTTCAAAATTTTCTCTATCTGGGTGGACGATAACTTCCGTGTTACCGCAGTATGCTGCCCCGCCGCCAAAGCCGCTTTGGAAACCGGCCCTTGCGCCGCGGCCTCCAACCTGCCAAAAAAACAGATCAATAAACCCAACAAAATTACTTTTTTCATCGCGCTGCTCCAAGACATCGGTTTCTTTATCTTTTATTTACGCGCCGGCAATACCACACTGACATCAAATCCGGCCAAGCGGGCGTAGCGGGGGTCCTTCCAGTACCAAACACCCGGGCCGGAAAAAGCCCCGCTGAACGCCCGGTCAAACGGGGTAAATCGGAGGCGTTTGCCTACAAAAAAGTCCATCGCAAAAGTTTCTTTCGGGTTAAAAGCCGCGGAAACAGCCGCCGGGAAATTATACTCCGTATGGCCCAGGCCAGCATAAATAAAGAAAATCATATCCGGATAACTTTCGTGCATCGCTTGAATCTGTTTAATCCAGTGCCGGTTGCGTGTTTGCACCGATAGAGTCGTGGCCGATAAGAAAGCGGGGTTTCCGGTTTCGGAGAAAATTTCCTCTCCGGCGGCCGCCCGCGCCGCGGGTTCTTCCAGCCCAAAAATGGGAATACGCCATTTCATCAGCAAATCAAAAAAGGCCCGTTTGCTGGTAACCCGCTGGTCCATTTCCCGAGGAAGCAAGGAAACATCGGTATCTAACACAAACTCCGTAAGCACCATAATTTTTCGCTCCGGATAGCGCTTGCGGTAATGCGCCAAAATATACAAAATTTGCTGTTCAATGACAGGTTGGTGATGCACTTCCCCCAAAAAAATAAATTTGGCTTCGGGCGGAATCAAAGACGCTAAATCCGCCGTCCGTGCATATTGTAAATTTTGTTTGATATCTTCCCGATGGGTGCGCAGCCGCCGAATGGTATGTTCAAACAACAGGCGGGAGGCCAGCTCCAAGCGGTTATTGCGTAACACGGCCGCCTGTTCAAACCCGTTTTCTTGCCGGGGCAATACCCGAAAGCTCCACGGAAGTACATCTCGGGAAGCATAATGTACATGCGGGGCGATAGCATCTAACGCATCATATGCCCGGGACAAATCTTTCCGGGATTTCGCGAGATTGTTAGCCATCGCGCTCCCTTTCTGCAACAGGGCTTTTTGCACTTGCGCCCACTCCTGCGCCGCAAGCTGACCGCCGGCCGCTGCCAAAAAACACACTCCCCACACGAAAAGCCGCATCCAGTGATTGCCCTTCATTTTTTACTCCTCCATTCATAGCTTACGATTTTGCACGCCTCCCCGCCAGGGCCCTTAGGCCCACTGACCGCTAGGACTTATGGCCCGACAGGCCCCCCTCGGCCCCTGCCTCCGGGCCAACCAAGTACCAGGTTCGGCCCAACTGGTTAGGCCGGTTTTGCGCCCCGCTCCAACGGCAGGGGCTCCAGGCATATCGGTACAAACCACACAGCCATTGACACTGAAGAAACGCATTGGTTCAGAATTATTTGCTACCTGAAGGAAGCCGCAGGCGGATATCAAAACCCGCCAAGCGGCGAAGGAAGGGGGGGTTCCAGGATAAGATGTTATACCTTTCAAAAGGATATTGCCGTCCTCCTATCTTATCCAGCTCATAACTGATTGTTTGATCGCCGAACGGCGGTAACATCTGCACTACAAAAGTATCAGCAGCGGGAAGTTCCTTGGCAATAGAAAACGGTGTATTATAAGCCACATGCTCCATACCGGCATAGATTATAAAAACGGCCTGCGGGTATTGTTCCCGCCATTTTTTGATTTCCTGCAGCCAAAAACGATTCCGCAGCCGAATGCCCTCGGGAAGTACCCACATATTATACAGTTCGCAATTTTTTCCAAAAGTCGGCTCGCTCTCCACCCAGGCATTTTGGAAAAATATATGAGGCATTTCCAGCCCTTTTACATAGATTCCGTGCGTTAAAGCCCACAGCATCACTTGTCCATACGCCGGATCTTGCTGAAGCATAGACTGCAACACTTTTGAATAATCCTCTTCCGCCGGCAGAAATTCTGTCAAAAAAACAATTTGCCGTTCGGGATATTTTTGCCGGTATGCTTGCAAGAAATCAATCACAAACATTTGTATTGCCTGAAAATCGTGTTCTTCTCCCAATAAAATATATGGGGTTTCTGGAGAAATCGCCTGCAAAAGCAACTGATTATAAGATTGGGAAGGAAAAGACAACTTGGCATTCCACAATTCTTTCAGATGCTGACGGATTTTTTGTGCGGCTTGCATGCGTTCGTTAATGACTTTCCGAACAGCGCGGTTATTGGCTGCCAAAAAATAATTATGCCGCTCCTTTTCACTCAGCATGCTCCAAAAAGGAAGATCGTCATACGGGCTTTTGAACCCTTGCCTTGTGTTCCATTCCGTTATTCGCTTTACCGGGAGATCCTCTGCTGCTACAAAGTGCTGCCAAGCATCCGGGACCCGCGGAACCCGCTGGCGGGTTAAGTAAACCCGGTCCCGCAAAATTTTTTCTATCTTGGAAGCAGGAATTTGACGCGTAAAAGCAGGTTTGGCAGCTGCTTTCCAAGGAGATTGAAAGGACCAACCCGCCCACACCGGCTGACAGGCCAGCATGAGTACCGCCAACACACTGCCCAAGACTTTATATTGTTTTTGAGGTGCTACTGCTTTTATCCACATATTCGCAAAAGAGGAAATCCATAAGTTACCACGGCTACTGCCGGTTATTTGTATCATAACCAAATATAGCCCGTCATTACCAGAGTCTTTAGACCCAGCGAGAAATGGGTCTGTTACTTGTTTTTATAGGTCCTTTTCCATCCTGCTTTTGTTGGCTGCCGCCCAGGCAGGGTATTGCTTCAACAAAGCTTTGCGAATGAAAGACAATTTGCTATAATAGATAAGTATTCACACCGTTTTAAGCCCAGTTGGCGCAGCGGTAGCGCGTTCCCTTGACATGGGAAAGGTCATAGGTTCGATCCCTATACTGGGCACCATTTAGAGTCCTCGTCCACCGACGAGGATTTTTTATTTTGATTTTCAAACTATTGTTTAGGGCTTCTTCCACCATTGACACATTCCCGCAAAAGCCCCGCATGTACCGCCGTAAGAACGCTTCGTATAGCCCAAGCTTTTACACACTTCTCCCCCTACATCACTGGCTCCGTTTGATTGATAAGGAGAAATACATTGTGTAGAAGCCGTTCCTTGATTCATCTCAAGTTCTATTCCAGAGTAACGGTTATGTATATAACAAGAAACGCGCGTAGGCCCGCCAGATGACCAATCTATAAAAAGCCCCGGCTTATCCGTACCGCTGGTCTGATGGTCTTTCACAGAACGCGGCAAAGTTAAATCCAACCGACTGATATCTGTCGTATAAGAATTGTTGGCCAAATAATAACTTTCCAGCGCGGTCTGCATTGCGCGGGTAAAACTCAATACTTCCGCCATACGGCTTTTAACAACGGCCTTCTGATATTGGGGTACTGCTACGGCCGCTAAAATACCAATAATCAGCACCACTACTAATAATTCAATCAGCGTAAAGCCCTTTTGCATATCATTCTCCTTTTTAAATGCACGATTTGTAGAATTTCATTGTTATTAAGCATTCTAAAAGATACAATATTTTATGTTTACTGTCATCAGTATTATGTTTGTAGGCATTGCTGTCGGATTCGCGGGGAAAAAGATTTCCTTTCTTTCTTACATTCATCAATCCATTTCCGTTACCATTTGTTGTTTGCTGTTTTTTTTGGGTTTATCCGTAGGAAAAAACGATCACCTCATCAGCCATTTGCCCGTGCTGGGAGGGCAAGCATTGCTGCTGGCTTTTTTAGGCACGCTTGGCAGCGTCTTAGCCGGGTGGTTGGTTTGGCGGTATTTTTGGAAGAAAGGCGGAAACCCATGAAAGGAAGTTTAACCGTTATCGGATTTTTCCTGTTAGGCGTATTGCTGGGATATATCCACTGTCTGCCCGAAGGAATGCTGGGAAACGACCTAACTTCCTGGATTTTATACGCTTTGATGTTTCAAGTAGGCATCAGCATTGGCTGTGATAAAAAATTAAAAGAAATTCTGCATTCCATTACTCCCAAACTGTTGCTGGTTCCGCTGGCTACCATTGGCGGAACACTGGCATTTTCGGCGCTGGCGGCCTGTTTTTTAAGCCAATGGAGCGTGTGGAATTGCCTGGCGGTTGGAAGCGGTTTCGCTTACTACTCGCTTTCTTCCTTATTAATTACGGAATTGCTGACCCCAAAAGCCGGCCCGGCGCTGGCCGCCGAGTTAGGAACGATTGCATTAATGGCTAACATCATGCGGGAAATTATGGCCCTGCTGCTGGCACCGCTGCTGGTGCGGTATTTTGGGAAGTTAGCCCCCATTTGCGCCGGCGGTGCAACTACCATGGATACCACCCTGCCCGTCATCACCCAATACGCGGGCAAAGAGCTGGTGTTTGTGGCCCTGTTTCATGGAATCTTAGTGGACCTGTCCGTTCCGTTTTTCGTTTCATTATTCTGCGCTTTTTAGTGCGGCCAGCTGTCTGTTGGATACACACCGACAAATTCTGCCGCTCCAACCGTTCCAAAAAAAGTAAAATATATAGAGTACGGGCGACGCCGCCGCGCCGTTTCGCACCAAGGAGCCCTGTATGAGTATTTTTGAAGCGCTGATGATGTTGGGTTTTGGACTGGCGTGGCCGTTTAATATCAGCCGGTCGCTTCGCACGAAAACTGCCGCCGGAAAAAGCTTTCTGTTTATGATTACCATTGAATTGGCTTATATTTGCGGCATGATTCACAAAATTTTGTATAACTTTGATTTAGTATTCTGGCTGTATGTGCTGAACTTCGTCATGGTATTAATTGACCTGTTGCTGATGATACGCTATACCAAACTGGATGTGTTCCGGCAGCGCCATGCACAGCTGCGCGCCAAAAAGAAGCGGGAAGCCCATTTGTAGCGCATATACACCGAATTAAAAGAGCCCTAACTTTATGATTAGATTTAACTGCGATTACAGCGAAGGCGCCCACCCGGCCGTATTGGAAAAACTGGCGCTGACTAACCTGGAACAAACCCCCGGCTACGGGCAGGATATTTATTGCCGCCGCGCGGCGGATTTAATTAAGGAAATCTGCCAAACCCCGCAGGCCGAAGTCCATTTTTTAACGGGCGGCACCCAAACGAATCTGACTGTCATCGCTGCCGGGCTGCGCCCCTATCAAGGGGTAATTTCCGCTTCTTCGGGGCATATCAATGTGCACGAAACCGGCGCCATTGAGGCCACCGGGCACCGCGTCATTTCCGTAGGCGAAGAAAACGGAAAAATCACCCCCCAGCAAATCACGCGCTGCTGCCAGGAACACTGGCAGGACGATAACCCGGAATTTGCCCCCCAGCCCAAAATGGTTTATCTTTCGTTCCCCACCGAATACGGCACCGTATATTCCAGGGCGGAACTTTCGGCCATTCGCCGCGCATGCGACGAAAACAACTTATACCTTTTTATGGACGGCGCCCGGCTGGGATACGGCCTGGAAGCGCCCGGCAACGATTTAACCCTGGCCGATATCGCCAGCTGCTGCGATATTTTTTACATCGGCGGTACCAAAATAGGCGCTTTGTTGGGAGAAGCCGTGGTAATCGTCAATCCGAAACTGCAAAAAGATTTTCGTTATTTTATGAAGCAGAAAGGCGCCATGCTGGCCAAAGGGCGCGTGCTGGGACTGCAATTCTTGGCTTTATTTGAAAACGGGCTTTATTTCCAAATTTCCAAACACGCCAACGATATGGCCCAAATTATCCGCCAGTCCTGCCAGGAAGCTGCATACCCATTTCTGTATGATTCTCCCACCAACCAGCAATTTCCCATTTTGCCGGAAAAAATCGTCAAACGGCTGGAAGAAGAATATGCCTTTGCCCATATTAAACGGCTGGAACGCGGGAAAATTGCCATTCGCATTTGCACCAGCTGGGCCACGCGCGAAGAAGACGCCCGGCAATTAGCCAACGATATCCGCAAATATGCCGCCTTGTAATTGCCTATACCTGGGCTGTCATTTATCCTCTTCCAAGGGGTGGGAAGCCATGGGCAAAACCGCCCTGGCAATCGGAGCCAACACCTTCCAGTTTTTCACCCGCAACCCGCGCGGCAGCCAAGCCAAACCCTTGGACCCGCAAGACGCCCTGAACCTGCGCCAGTTGCTGACCGAAAACCAGTTTGGCCCCATTATTGCCCACGCCCCCTATACGCTCAACCCTGCCTCCGCCGATGCCAACACGCGGGATTTTGCCTTGCAAACGATGGCAGATGATTTGGCCCGTATGGAATACCTGCCCGGCAATCTGTACAATTTCCACCCCGGCAGCCATGTGGGGCAGGGCGTTCCCGCTGGCATACAGCTCATTACGCAAACTTTAAACCATCTTTTAACCCCCGCCCAAACTACCACTGTTTTACTGGAAACGATGGCCGGAAAAGGCAGCGAAATCGGCCGCTCATTTGATGAATTAAAACAAATTTTAGACGGCGTACAACTCAACGGCAAGCTGGGCATTTGCCTAGATACCTGCCATGTGCACGACGCCGGCTATTCCCTGGCCGTACTGGACGGCACCCTCAACGAATTTGATAAGCAAATCGGACTTCGGCATTTAAAAGCCGTCCACTTAAACGACAGCTTAAACCCCCGCGGCGCCCATAAAGACCGGCACGCCTGTATCGGGAAGGGAGAAATCGGCACAAATACCCTGGCCCGGCTAATCAACCACCCCGCGTTGCAGAAAATACCCTTTTGCCTGGAAACCCCCAACGACTTGCCGGGCTACGCCCGGGAAATCGCCCTGCTGCGCGGTCTATACCGCGCGCCGGCGCGCCCCTAACCGCCGCCACGGATCCGGGCTTTTGGCCCCCCTCATAAATTCCGCGCGATTTTTTGGGGCTTCTCCCTGTAAAAAACCGCTTAAAAAGTCCTTTCTTTTTGCCGTAAATTCTGTATAATAGGAATATATTGTTT
>CALUZQ010000044.1 GCA_944325225.1 uncultured Elusimicrobiales bacterium | reverse complement strand
TTTTTTTGATAAATTTTGCGTATGAACAAAATCTATCAAAAATCATTCCCCGGCGAAAAAAACGCCGGATTTACGCTAATAGAGCTATTAGTGGTCGTTTTAATTATTGGCATACTGGCGGCAGTTGCGTTGCCGCAGTATGAAAAAGCAGTAGAGAAAAGCCGTGCCGTTCAAGCATTCACTTACTTGGACGCTTGGGTAAAAGCCCAACAAATTTATTATTTGGCCAATGGTACCTACCTAGAAGGTTCTCCTAAGACCTTGTGGGATGCTGCAGGAATAGAAGAACCCGATTATAGTCGTGATTTATTTGAACACTCGTCCTATACGAGTTTATCTGGTGCTGATTTGGACGCTAATATCATTTTTAGAAGAGCTAATCGTGTCCCAGACCCTGAAGATTGGTATCCCTTGTATGAATTGGTTGTATTTTTGCGTAAGGATGGCACGATCATACGGCAATGTAAATGGGACGCATCTTGGTGTAAAGTCATTGCCAGCGGCGCCGGCGAGTGTTCTTCCCACGAAGGAT
Source organism: uncultured Elusimicrobiales bacterium (assembly GCA_944325225.1). Taxonomy (GTDB): domain Bacteria; phylum Elusimicrobiota; class Elusimicrobia; order Elusimicrobiales; family Elusimicrobiaceae; genus Avelusimicrobium. The sequence continues at coordinate 8,531 of CALUZQ010000044.1, read as the reverse complement.
CTCCGCAGGACTCTCCGTGGTGCTTTACGAGGTGATAGGTGGTAAAAACACCCAGGCGGGGTAATTTTTAATTGTTCAGCGTGTTGCAAATTTCTTCGCCTTGTTTGGTTAGCGCGTCGCAGGTTACGGGGCCGCCGTCAAACGGGTAATGCAGGGAATACAAAATATCCATTGTATGGGCGCGTACATCGGCTTTTACGCCGCCGGGTTCCAGCAGTAAGTCAAACCCCTGGCAGGAAAGTTTCTCCGGGCTGATTTTTTGGCATTTGCGGTAATTGCTGATCCATACGCGGGGATCGGCCCAGGGCTTTTGGGTGTCTTTTAACTGTTGGCGGGCGGCATAATCCAGCGCGGTCAGCACGCGGGAGAGCTGTACATGGCGTTCGGTTTTTTGATATTGCGGCAACGCCACGGCTAAAACAATCAGCGCCACAAACGCCAAGGCCAGCAATACCGAAGCCAAGGTAATAAAAGTGAGTGATTCTTCTTCGTCTTCTTCTTCATAGGCATCGGGGTCAAATTCGGCGTGTTTGGAAATAACGGCGCTGTGGCTGATGCGGTCGTGCAGGGTGCGTTTTTTCTTGTCAAAAGCCGCAATAAAAAAGCCGAAGTAAAAAGTAACATTGGTTACCAATTTAGAAAAAATGCGCTCCGTGGCCTGCCAGAAACTCAGCCGTCGGCCGCGGCGGTCCACCACTTTAATACCGACGATAATTTTCCCTAAACTGGCCTGCAGCGGAGAGCTTTCCAACAACGCATAGTACAGCCAAATCAGCACAAATAATACCAACGAAACCGAGGCGTTGTTCATCAGTTGGGAAAGCGCCCAAAAAAGGACGATAAAAACGGCCAGGTCAATTAAAAATGCTACAAATCGTTTCCAAACGCTTGCATACATAAAAATACCTCCCGAACCGGGTTTATTTAATAGTATAGCCGTTTGGGGCGTTTTCGCAAGGGGAAGCAGTCAGCAGAGTTTGGCTTCGCGGGCTTGGGCGGCGGAGAGGAGATCGTCGGGGCGAATTTTAAGCTGCAGGCCGCGCAGCCCCGCACTGACGAAAATATAGTCCCACAAAATACAATCCTCGTGAATGAAAGTGGGAAATGCTTTCTTCATTCCCAGCGGGCTGCACCCGCCCCGCATATATCCCGTTACCGGCACCAGTTCTTTTACATGCAGCATTTCACAGGATTTGTTGCCGCTGGCGCGGGCGGCGGCTTTCATATCCAGCTCGGCTCCGCCGGGTATCACGCATACGAAAAAGCCCGTTTTATCCCCGCGCAGGACCAGCGTTTTATATACCTGCTCCAGATTTTGCCCCAAGGTCTGCGCCACATGGGCCGCGCTTAGGTTTTCCTCATCTACTTCGTAGGGAATTAATTCGTAGCTGATGCCCAGTTCGTCCAAATGCCGGGCGGCGTTGGTTTTGTGGATTTTGGTTTTCATCGTTGTTATTATAGAATTTTTTGCGTGCGGGAAGATAAAATACAGGGCCGCTTGCAAGAAGCCGCCCTGTAAAATTCCGCGTAAAGCTGAAAAGTTCAGCGGGGGGTATCGGTCGCTATTTGATAAGCCGCAAACCCATAGATAAGCAGTATCCAGCCGGCCGCAAACCCGATAAATAGCGGATATTGCAGCCATTTGGACAGACCGCCCAGTAAGCTGACCAGTACCAAAAAACCTGCGGTAATAATTAATTTTCCCCAATGCTGTTTTAGAATCAGTATGGGCTGGCGAAGCGGAGTTTTTCCCAAGACAGAGCAAATTACCATAAAGAACGCCAAAAACAAGCCATATCGGCAGAGGGTCCACATGGTAAAGTAAACGGAAGTTTTCATCGCTGTTTCGTGCAAAGACATTTGCCCATAAACAAGCAGGAGAGTAGGGAGAATGGCCAGAAAAGTGTCTATCACCGCATACGCTATTACCAGCGCCGTCCAGATGATAAAAGGACTCCGGTTCGGTGCGGCCCACTTCGTGCCGCAAGCCCAGTAAGCCAGCCCCGCCAACGCCGCCAAAGAAACAGCTTTGACGACTGTAATTTCCAAAAGGAGCAGCCCTCCTATTACTTTTGCTCCTGTTTCCGCTTGGTTGATGACTCCCAATTGGTTTATAATCCAACTGGAAAAAGGAATCAGCAACTGTAAAAGGAACAGCCCAATCAAAAAGGCCAGTAATTTCCAAGCATCTCTTTTTAAGAGTTTTCCATATTCGTTAAGCATATAATTCTCTCCTATTCAAAGGATTCTATTATTTTTTATCGCTAACGGCAAGTTCGGCCATAGCCCAGACGCGGGAATTTTCCGCCAATAAATCCGTGAAATAAAAGAGTGAAACGGCCAACGAATCCTTTATTTCTTTTTAGAATTTTTAGCGGGAGCCGTCGGTTTTTTAGCGGAGCCATTCTTTGGCGCATGGAGTTTTTGCTCCGGGTGGGCCGCCAAAAATTTGTCCACGGCTTCCAACTCCGGCTTTAGGTATTTGCCGGTGTAGGATTTTTCGCACGCGGCCACTTGGCGCGGCGTGCCGGTTATTACAATCTGCCCGCCCTTGTCGCCCCCTTCCGGGCCGAGGTCAATCAGCCAGTCGGCCGTTTTGATGACATCTAAGTTATGTTCAATAATCAGTACGGTGTTGCCTTTATCCGCCAGTCCGTGCAGTACATGAAGCAGTTTGTCAATGTCGGCAAAGTGCAGCCCGGTGGTGGGTTCGTCCAGAATATACAGCGTTTTGCCAGTTCCCTTGCGGGAAAGTTCGTCCGCCAGTTTTACGCGCTGGGCCTCCCCGCCCGACAGCGTCGTGGCCGATTGCCCCAGCTTGATATATCCAAGCCCCACATCGTTGAGGGTTTTTAAGTAGCGTTTGATTTTGGGAATGTTGTCAAAAAATTCCAATGCCTGCGATACGCTCATATCCAATACTTCGGCGATATTTTTGCCTTTGAATTTGACTTGCAGCGTATCTTCATTGAAGCGTTTTCCGTCGCATTCTTCGCATTTTACATAAATGTCCGGCAAAAACTGCATTTGAATTTTTAAAATGCCGTCGCCCTGGCATTTTTCGCACCGGCCGCCTTTGACATTGAAAGAAAACCGGCCAGGTTTGTAGCCGCGGCGTTTGGCTTCGGGCATTTCGGCAAATAAATCGCGGATATGCGAAAACACGCCCGTGTAGGTGGCCGGATTGCTGCGCGGCGTTTTGCCGATGGGGCTCTGGTCCACAATAATCACTTTGTCTATATGTTCCAGCCCCTTGATGGCTTTGTGCTTGCCGGGCGCGTCTTTGGCGCCGTAAAATTTTTGCGCCAGCGCTTTGTACAAAATCTGGTGAATCAGCGTACTTTTGCCCGAGCCCGATACTCCCGTTACGCAAATAAATTTGCCCAGCGGAAATTTGACATCAATGTTTTTTAAGTTGAACTGTTTGGCGCCGATAATTTCCAAAAAATGGCCGTTTCCTTTGCGCAGTTCCTCGCGCGGGAGAATCATTTTGCGGCCGTTTAAATAAGAAGCGGTGAGGGATGTTTCGTTTCGCAGAAAATCAGCCGTCGGTTCGTCGGCCACGATTTCGCCGCCGTGTTCTCCGGCGGCGGGGCCGAGTTCCACCACAAAGTCGGACGCTAAAATCGTGTCTTTGTCGTGTTCCACGATGATGAGCGTATTGTCCAGATCGCGCAGGTTTTTAAGCGTTTCAATCAAGCGGTCGTTGTCGCGCGAGTGCAGGCCGATGGTGGGTTCGTCCAACACATACAGCACGCCCGTTAAGCCCGAGCCGATTTGCGTGGCCAGGTGAATGCGCTGGGCTTCCCCGCCGGAGAGCGTTTGGCTTTTGCGTTCCAGGGTTAAGTACGAAAGACCCACGCTGTTTAAAAATTCCAGCCGCGCGCGGATTTCTTTCAGCACATCTTTGGCGATGATTTTTTCTTTGTCGGATAAATGAATTTGATCAAAAAAGGCCTTCGCCGCCAATACCTGCATGGCCGTAATTTCGTGAATGTTTTTCCCGTCCACGCGTACGGACAAAGCTTCGGGTTTTAGGCGTTTGCCCTGGCAGGTGGGGCAGGTAACTTCGCGCATAAAGCGGGTATAGACTTCCTCTTTCACAAAATCGCTTTCGCTTTCCTGGTAGCGGCGTTTTAAGTTGGTAATGACGCCTTCAAAATCCTGTTCTCCGCCGGAAATCAGCGAAGTATAACTCGCTCCGCCCGTGCCGTATAACAGCAAGTCGCGCTGGGATTTGGAAAGTTTGTTCCAGGGCGTGTTCATATTGATTCGGTTCTGCCGGCAGACTTGTTTCAAAATATCGTAATAATAGCCGCTCCAGGAGTTTTTCCAGCGGTGGGTGCGGGTAGTAACGGGGTTATCCCACGCGGCGATAGCGCCTTCGTTGATAGAAAGCGTCGGGTCCGGCACGACTAAATCTTCGGCTACTTCTATTTTCAGCCCCAGTCCGTTACAGTCCGGGCAGGCGCCGTAGGGGGAATTGAACGAAAACAGACGCGGTTCCAATTCCGAAAATCCAATCCCGCAGTGGGCGCAGGCGTTTTCTTCGCTGTAGGTAAATTCGCGGGGTTTGTCGCCTTCGGCTTCCAGAATATGTACCAGCCCTTTGGCGTATTTGAGGGCGGCTTCCAAGCTTTCCACCAGCCGTTCGCGGTCAAATTCTTCCACAAAAATTTCGTCTATCACCAGTTCAATGGTATGTTTTTTGTAGCGTTCCAGCGAGGGCGTATTTTCCAGCGAAACAACCGTTCCGTTTACGCGGGCTTTTACATAGCCGTCTTTCTTAAATTTGGCGAACAGTTCCTCGTAGGTGCCGGCCCGGCCCCGCACAACGGGGGATAAGATATAGACGGTTTTTTCGTTGAATTTTTTTAAAATGTCCTGCGCAATTCCCTGCACGCTCCAGGACTGCACTTCCCGCCCGCACTGCGGGCAGAAACGGTGCCCTACGCGCGCAAACAAGAGGCGCAGGTAGTCGTAAATTTCCGTAACCGTAGCCACCGTGGAACGCGGATTTTTAGATGGGTTTCGCTGCTCAATGGAAATAGCCGGCGAAAGCCCTTCAATATGTTCCACATCGGGTTTTTCCATCAGTTCCAAAAACTGCCGCGCATAGGCGGACATACTTTCCACATACCGCCGCTGTCCTTCGGCGTAAATCGTGTCAAATGCCAGCGAGCTCTTGCCCGATCCCGAAAGCCCCGTAACCACCACCATTTTATCCTTGGGCAGTTCTACGGTAACATTTTTTAAATTGTGGCCTTTGGCGCCGATGACTTTAATACTTTTCATAACAAAAATCCTTTCTAATTAAAAAACGGGAACCCGGCGTTAAAAAACCGCGCGTTTCGGGTGTCTTTTACTTAAATAAATTATATAATTTATACATCTCTTTATCCCGGAGCGTACGCGTGAAAAAACCGCTTAAGTATTTGCTTTATTCCCTGGGCGTTGTTTTATCCGTCGGCATCATTGCCCTTATGGTGTACCAGACGCGCGACAGCTTCGTCAAAATCTGGCAGGGCGTCAGCACCCGCTATTTGTTCCTTTCGCTGGCGTCTTCGGTGTTAATCTATATTTCCATGGGGCTTAGCTTATATGAAGTCCTGCGCATTATGGGCCGGCGCGTAAGCAAAAGCGCGGCAATCGGTATTGCCTTGGTTTCCACTACGGTTAATTATGTGGTGTCGTCGTTGGGGGTGAGCGGGTTTGCGCTGCGGGCGCATTTGTTGAACCGCCGCCGCGTGCCGTTTGGCATGTGCGTAACGGCCAGTATTGTCATTACGGTACTGCTGTATTTCGTGTTGGCGGTGATTATTTTGCAGGGTTCGGTGCTGATGTTGTTTAATTCCTCGGCTACGACTATGCAAATTTTAAAAAACTTCTCGCTGATTGTGGTAATGTGTGCCGTATGCGTGGTCGTTACGGCGTTTTTGTTTAATAACGAGTGGCGCTCCAAGTGGCTGCGTAAAACTTTCCGGCTGATTAATAAAGTGCTCTACCATGTGTTCCGCGCGCTGATTCCCAAAGGGAAATACGATACCTTTATGGACCAGCTGGACGAAGGCATAGATTTGATTCATAAAAAGAAAAAAAAGCTGACGATGACGATTGTGTATGTGTGTGCGGATTGGCTGTTTACGATTTTGGTGCTTTATTTTGCGTTCCGCGCCGTAGGCATACACATTACCGCGGGCGTATTGGTGGCCGGATTTGCGGTGGGTATGGTTACGACGCTTATCCCGCTGCTTCCCGGCGGGCTGGGCGCTATGGAATTGGCGATGACGGCCGTCTATTCCCAAATGGGGATTGACTGGGATTCAGCCCTAATGGCCACGCTGATTTATCGGGTCGTGTATTATATTATTCCCGGCATTATCAGTATTTTTATTTATTGGGGGCTGCAGCTTTCTTCGCCGGCGCCCCGCAAATCCAAATTACCGAAGGAGTTTTCCCATGAAAGAACGCATTAACGAGCAAGTACCCCATGTTCGGCCCAGCTGTTATCTGCATAAAACAGCGGTGCTGATTGGCGAAGTAACACTGGGGGAGAATGTGTCTGTCTGGCCGTGCGCAGTGTTGCGCGGAGATATTGCCGCGATATCGGTGGGGGATAACTCCAATATCCAAGAAAACGCCTGCCTGCATGTAAATTACGGCGCGCCTTGTATTTTGGGGCGCGGGGTAAGCGTGGGGCACGGCGCGGTGGTACACGGCAGTAAAATTGGGGATAACTGTCTGATCGGTATGAACGCCGTTGTGATGGAAAGCGAAATCGGCCCGAATTGCATTATCGGCGCGGGGGCAGTTGTGCCGGCGGGGAAAAGTATCCCGGCGGGCTCGCTGGTAATGGGGGTGCCTGCGAAAGTGGTGCGTAAGCTGGAGGAGGACGAAGTAAACGCCATTATGCGCAACGCCCGGGAATATGCCGAGGCCATTTTGCTTTATAAAGATCATTGTGAAGAAATTTAATTATGAAAAAAGTGGTTTTGATAGAAGATTCCAAAGTGTTGGGAAATGCCCTGGTCGGCGCCTTAAAAGTGGAGGGGATTGAAACCCACTGGGCCGAAAACGGCGTATCGGGCGTGCAGTTGGCCAAACAAATCAAACCGGATTTGATTTTGTTGGATTTAATGCTGCCCAAATTAAGCGGTTTTGAGGTCTGCAAACTGCTAAAGACCGATAATGCCACCTGGCGTATTCCGGTGGTAATTATGTCCACCTTATCCGATCCCGAATCGCGCGACCGCGCCACGGAGGCCGGGGCGGATTATTTTATTCCCAAACCCTACGATTTGGCGGCCACGCTGGCCGAGATTAAAAAATTATTAAAACTGTAACAGCCGCCCCGCTTGCCGGGGCATATTTTAAACAGGAGATCACCATGCCCGCAACCAAAAAACAACCTGCCAAACGCGCCGCAAAACTGGATTTAGCCGCGTTGGAGAACCTTTTAGAAGAAAACCGTCCTTCCGAAGTATTGGAAAAGCTGCTTGCCGTACGCACCAAAGATGCCTTGGGCTGGTTTTTAACCGGCGAAGCTCAGCGGCAGCTGGGGTCTTTTGAACCCGCTTTAAAAAGTTATGCTAAGGCCTTGCAATCGGCCGATGAAGCCGAAACCCGTATGGATATTCTGCTGGCCATGGCGGCCTGCTACCGCACCTTGGGGCATTCAGCTGCGGCATATGAATTGGCGCAGGACGCCTTGAAAATGGCGCAGGAACTGGAATATGAAGAATTTACCGTCCGCGCCATGCAGGAAATGGGTATGGCCCTGCGCGCTTGGGGCCGGCTGGAAGAAGCGTTGGATTTGTTGGATGCCGTTTTATCGGCCTATACGCAGCTGAAAGACTACGCGGGTATGAGCTTTATCCACTGGGCCAAAGGCGGCATTTTTCGGCTGCAGGGTCATTTTCAGGAAGGTATTGCTCAATTTAAGAAGGCCATTTCGCTGGCGAAGAAAGCCGGTGATGAAATCAGTTTGGCCTACGGTTATTGCGGCTTGGCGGGAATCAGCCGGATTTGCGGCAAAATTGATGATTGTGTGAAAAATTATAAGTTGGCGGAGAAAATCTTTCGCAAAAGTGAGGATCTGTTCGGCAAGGCCTATACCAACTGCGGCATGGCCAATGGTTTGCGCCAACAAGGCAAATACGACGAGGCCCTCCGGCATTACAATGTGGCCGATAAACTTTATTCCGCTATCAACGATACGGTGGATTTGGGGTTTGTAAAATGGGGCCGTGCAGATATTTTAAAGCGCAAAAATAAAATGCTGGACGCCTTGAAAGATTTAGAAGAAGCGCGCGTATTGTTTGATAATTCAGATGAAATGCGCGGCCAAATTCTGACGAAGCTTTCTCTCTCGCAGGTATTGTATGCTCTGGGCCGGACGCAGGAAGCTGAGGAACTGTATGAGGCGGGTGTTTCCCAGGCCCGCGCCGAGGGACTACACACTTACTTGGAAAGTTTTACTTGATCAATTCTTCTTTAATGAAAAAATCCCGGGCCGTAATGCCCGGGATTTT
>CALUZQ010000043.1 GCA_944325225.1 uncultured Elusimicrobiales bacterium | reverse complement strand
ATATCGGAAGGTAACCCGGTACAGACCGAGGTGTTAGACCGTTTTGCCGCTTCGCGTTTAGATGCCGCCCAGCCCGATACTCCCGCTTCCCGGGATTATTTGATGCTGCGGGCCGCCGCCCGACAGGAAGAAGGCGCTCTGCATCGCCAATCCCGCCAGACGATGGCCCGGCAGGAAAGCGCGTTGATTCGCTCCGTAGGGGCTACGGCGGGTTCTGCTCAAACGCTGGAACATTACTTGCAGGGCCAGCTGCCTGCACTGCAAAAACGGCTGCAGGAAAACGGAGCCACCCCCGCCGCGGCGCAAAAACAGGCCCAGGCGATTACTTCCCAGACGGCGGCAGAATGCATCCGCCGCGGCGTGGCAAGCGGAAATTTGGCCGCGGCGGCGGGGGTCTTTCAAAAATATGAAAGCCAACTGGCTCCTCGTCTGCGGGAAGATTGTTTGCAAAAGCTCCAATTAGGAGCGGCCGATTTTCATTCCCGGCTTTTGTGGCAGCAAGCGGAATTGGAAACGGACGGTTCTCCTCAAGCCCGCGAAAAATGGGCGGCCGGGCAGCTGGAAGAAGAAAAAAACGAGTCATTCAAAAAACAAGTGCGTGAAAATTTAGCCGAACTTTCCGCCGCCGCTTTGCAGCAGCAACACCGCCAACAGGCCGATTTGTACCGCCAGCTGGCAGAATTGCCAAGCGGGCAGGCCTGTGGTTTGTTAGACAGCCAGCAGGCGTTGGATCCTTCGGAGATTGCTCTTGCCCGCCGGGCGGCCCAGCGCGCGGACTGGGGGAGGGATATCCCCAGCCAGCCGGAACTGTTTAACCGGCTGTATTTTTCCGGCACCGAAAAAGAAATTGCCCGCAGTTACGAAAAAAATCAGCTTTCCGCCCGGGATTATTGGCGACTGCAGGCCGCCCGGCACGACCGCACCGCCGGGAAAGATGATGCGCCCGCCCGTCTGTTAGCCAAAGCGGTGGAACTGTGGAGCGGAAAGAAGGGGCTGTCCGAACAAGAGGGGCAAACGGTCAAGTATGCCGTTTTGGCTTCGTCCGGCGATATACAGAATCAGCTGGACGCATGGCGGCGTGTAAAGTCGCTGTTGGATAACTAGGAGAATATATGACTGTTTCAATGCAAATTACCAAACGAATGTACCAGGGGAATGGCGTAGTCCGTAAATGGGATGTGGATTTCCCGCTGATCTCAGCAGATGACTTACGCGTTTTTTTAACTTCGCCCCAAGGCGTGGAGGAGGAAATTTTTACCGATTTCTCCGTGGATTTGCTGACCCATGCTTTAACCTATCCTACCGATGAAAGCGGCAAGCCCGCCTTGGCTTGCGGCTGGAAGCTGACGGTTGTGCGGGCCACCCCGTTAACCCAGGAGATTGATTTGCTCCGCCAGGGAGAATTGGATGCCGAAGTTCTGGAACAAGGATACGATAAGCTGACTATGCTGGTGCAGGAATTGGGCGAAAAAGTGGACCGGAGTATTAAATATCCCGTTTCTACGGAAGAAAGTAATTTGGAAACGGAAAATTTTTTAAAAAATATTTTAGCGGCTAAAGAAGAGGCGCTGTTGGCTTCGTCCCAAGCGGCTCAAGCCGCCCAGCAGGCCCAGCAAACTGCCGCCCAGGCCCATGCGTCCATTTCGGCCGCTTCCGAGGCCTTTGAACAAGAGGCCGAAGCCGTTTCCGACGCGCTGAATCAACACGAATCGGAAATTTACAGCACCGCTCAAGGATATGTGGACCAGGCCTCCCAACAAGCCGCCGCCGCTAAAAACTGGGCCAGCAAAATGAATGGATCTGTGGACGGGAGTGAATATTCCGCTAAAAAATACGCGCAGGACGCCGCTTCTTCGGCTTTGACGGCTTCCTTTCAAAATAAAATTTCCAACTGCCTAACCAAAATCCCGCAGGATATTAATTTGGAACTGTCCTCCGCCGGTACGCTGACGCTCAAAGCCGGAAGCAAATTATATATCCCAAACGGTGCAGGCGTATTCAATGAAGTGGTTACATCTATTGATTATCAGATGTTTCTGGGAACACCAACTGGAAGCAGAACCGTATTTTTTGTAGCAAACTCTAGCAACAACTTGGGCGTTGTAGTTGCGCAAAATAGATTAAATTTATTTAGCGGAGATACCCAGCCGACAGCTTCTACCCAAACGGCCTATTGGTATGATACGGCAAACAATGTGATAAAAAGAACGACAGATACTGGTTCTAGTTGGAGCGTGTTAACAAACGCTACTCTGCCTATATGTATGGCTACTTTTAACGCTGGATTTGCTACTTCCATAGACCAAGTATTTAACGGGTTTGGGTATATTGGCAATACGATGTTTGCGTTACCCGGCGTATCGGGATTGATTCCCAACGGCAGAAACGCAGACGGAACATTAAATAATACGGCGGTAACAGTTTCGGCTTTGCGGACGCTGTCTTTTTCAAATCAAACGCAAAGCGATTTCGGTTTAACGGCGACGACTATTTTTTCTTCAGCCAATGCCGTTTATAATGCGGTGGATAACAAGAACTACAACCCTACCACGGGCAATATGCTGGGTTTTTGCAACTGCGGCACGGTTGAAACAGACGGTAGCGGAAACATTATTTCCTTTGTGCCCAAAACAACTTTCCGCGCCCTGGATTGGCACGAATATGTTCAACTGTCAGCAAGTTTTTATAAACGGACAACGGCCTATTCGTCCGAAGGAGCCAATGCAACTATAACTTTTGAAACGCCGATAGCCGTGCAAGAGGGACGCTATTTGGAAGTAGTATATACAGCCAGAGGAAAAACATACACTTCGGTTATCCCTGCGGTGTTTGCACCTTTGAATATTGTAGTAGGAAGTTTAAACTGGGGTGGAGATTTAACCGACCGAGATTATGACTGTGTAATGAATATAACCGTTTCCGGCGGATACATTACGGCGTTTACATCGTCAGGGAGAGATATCTACATCAAACGGGTAGATGTGGTGGATTATTATGTAAGGAGCTAATTTATGTTAGGAACAAAAATCAAAAAAGAAGATATGTTTTCGGACGAGTATAAACAAGCCGCCCGGTGGTGCAACGAAAACGGGGCGGAGCTGAAAGAGGAAGGAGATTTTTTCATGGTGGTGAAAACGCCGGAACCGGCAGACCCGACCGCCGCCGAACAGGTGGCCGCGTTGGAAGCGCAAACGGGGCTGACGCGCGTGGTGCGGGAACTCGTGCTGGCGGAGAACTCGGGCGCGAGCGCGTATGTAAAGGCCAGAGCAGAGGAAATAGAAACCCTGGCGGCTCCGCTTCGGGAGGAGTCCAATGAATGACGAACTGTTTAAAATGTTGGGGACACTCGCCGTATCGGTAGGCGGGACCTGGGTGGCTTTGCATAAGAAACTGGAAAACCTTTCCACTCGTTTGCAGGCCGCCGAAAAAAATCTGGATAAAATGGAGCAGGCGCACCGGGCGGATATTGTGGAAGTAAAAAGCAAAATCCGCTCGGCGGAAACCACGCTGGCGGAAATCCGCGCGCAGTACGCTGTAACTTCGGCGGATATCAAACACCTGACTTCGCTGGTGGGAGAACTTCGTACCGATGTAAAGACGCTTTTATCACAGGGAGAATAATATGGCTTTCTTTTCAAAAACAAGTGAAAAACGGCTTCAAACCTGCCACCCGGATATTGCGGCGGTGTGCCGGGAGCTGATCAAACAGTACGATTTTGCTGTGCTTGAAGGCCACCGTACCAAGGCCGAGCAGAACAAAGCGTTTGAAAGGGGAAACAGCCGTTTAATCTATCCGCAAAGCGCGCATAACAAAACGCCCAGCCACGCGGTGGATATTGCGCCTTACCCGATAGACTGGGGCAACTTAATGCGTTTTCGCGAGATGTGGCACCGCTTTGACGCGCTGGCTAATCTTATGCGCGAGCGCGGAGAAATTGAAAGCGAATTTGAGTGGGGCGGAGAGTGGAACAGTTTTAAAGACTATCCGCATATTGAAATCAAGGAGAAATAAAATGGAATGGATACAAAACAACTGGAATGATGTGCTAAGCATTATCGGCGCGGTTATTTTAATTATAACCGTTGTGGTAAAGTTTACTTCCACCGAGAAAGACGATACCGTCTGGGCGCAGGTGCTTAAAGTTCTTTCGGCACTTTCGCTGTGCAATCCCGACGGGTCGTTTATCGGTAAAAAATAATGTGGTGGGCCATTGGCGGGGTAGCGGGCTTTGGTCTGATATTAGGGGCGGTTATCTCGCTTGCCAAATCGGCAGGCAAGAAAGCCGCCTGGCTGGACGCTTTAAAACAGGAAGCGGAAAGGACGGCAAAAGAACAGGAGCGGGCAAATGCGATTCACGAAAGCGTTGATAATATGGATGTTGATACTGTGCGTGAGCGGCTGCAAAACTTGGCGCGCAAGTAACGCAACGGCATGCCGGGTGGGGTTTGACTACCAAGACCCCGGCGTGAATGACCAAAACGCCCGCGCACTACTCAAGCATTATTGCATTTGCATAGATTCATCGGCTTGCCGGCCGCACAGATAGGCCTAAATACCTGCTTATTCTGGGGCTAAGGACCCATGTGTTTCATACGCTAAAAAATTATCATCTAATTATGAGAAAATTTTTTAGCGTATTCTTTTTATTCTGCCTGCTGGGGTTTGCCCCGTGTGCTCACGGCCAAAAATGGAAAGCGATTAAAGAAGCCCTGGTGCCTGCCCGGGCGAAAGTGGTGTTTTATGCTGTTCAGCGAAAAGTGGAATCGGCTATTTTGCGGGCGGCGGCGCAACGCACAGTTTTTGCTCCCGTAAGAACTAAAAATCATGCGCTGCGGATTTCGTCATTAAGCCAGTTTACTCCGGAGAATGCAGAAATTCTGAGAGGACACGGCCTGCCGCCTTTTCCTTTGCTAGAAAAGGAAAACGAAATGTACCGCGGTATGGTGTTGGACCCGGACGGAAAAGACTTGCGCTATATTTTACGGCATGGGTTGGAAGTTTCCAAATCTCATTACGAGAATTTTGCCGCTTATGACGGCAAAGAATATCCGGATGGAATCCTGGCGATTTATGCCGCCCATAAAGTGAGCCATGCTGAGTCGTTCCTGTATGCGGAAGCAGGGGTAAAAACTTATCTTCCGGTGATTTTTCATCTTAAAAAATTGGGTTGGCGGGGGATTGTATCTGTGCCGCACGATATTCCTCCCTCGTGGATTTACCGCGTGAGCGCGATTTTAAAAATAAACGGACGATTAACCTGGGGAGAATTAAAAGTAGAGAAAGGACAGTTTATTTTTATTCCATATCCCGGGCAGCCGACAACTAAAAAATAATCTTTTGAGCATACAAAAACCCCGGTCGCTGGACCGGGGTTTTGTTGGCGGAACCGATTAAAAATCGCTGTTTTTGCCGTTGGTAATGGCGCTGCAGAATTTTTCCGCGCCGCCCGTGGGGGCCGTATAAGAAGTGGAAATACCGGTATTCTGCCCGCAGGAGCGTCTGGTGGTAACGGTACCGTCGTCCTCTAAGGTTAAGACGGTTTTCATCGCGTATTGATCTTTATTCACGCTGCGAAGCGCATTGATCACGAAGTTATCACCCACCGGGCCCATCGTAATAGTAAAATTCTTGCCGCCATAGCTGGAAGTAGATCCCGGCACTTTCGGTACTTCAATATCCAGTACGGCAAAATTGTTCGTAGCCGGCCAGGCATCTTTTTGCAGCTGATAGCGTTGGGCCGCTTGGCTGATGGAGCTCATCAGCGTAAGCGCTTCGGCCGAGCGGGCTTTTTCCACCGCCGTGGTGTATTGCGGCAACGCCACCGCCGATAAAATGCCGATAATTAATACTACAACTAATAATTCAATCAGCGTAAAACCTTTATTCATCTTGTTCTCCCTAAAATAAAATACGCACACGCGTTACATCATAGTATAGCAAAAAATGGAAATTCGGGCGAAATTCGTTCCATTTTGGGGGAACAATCCAAGGATTTCTTGGCTGAAGCGTCCTTTTCGGGTGCTGAGGGTTCTGCAAAAAAATCCTTGGTTCTCTGGGAAATTAGACCCAGATAAGCCAAGGATACAGCCGAGCGGAATATTCCGGAATACTCCGCCCCTGTTGGATACTATAGAGAAAAAAGAAGGGGGTGTCAAGCCGTTTTCTGGGCGGAAGGGGGAGAGCGGTAAAGCCCTCCGTTTGGCGTCATAGCGCGATATGCTGCCCTTTTGCTGACACGCGACTTGCGTGTGTTCGCTTTTTTCACGCGTGCCGCGGGGGTATTTTATCGTCGGTAAAAGGGCTTAAAAAGAGTTTTTAGGGCGTAAAAATGCCCTCCGACGGAGGGCATAAATAAAAGCCAAGAGGGGGGATCGAACCCCCGACCTACCGCTTACGAAGCGGTTGCTCTACCAGCTGAGCTATCTTGGCGGAAAATGATAAATCCTTTCTACAGATATTTTACAAAAAAATCACGCGCTTTGCACTGGCCTTATTTGCCGGAATGTTTTTTACCGACGGAAGAACGCATCGCATTTACCTGTTGCTGGAGCGCGTCAAACCGCGGGTTTTGGCGGTGTTTTGCCAAAAATTCCGGTTCGGTTACGCCCTCGGGCCCCCGCCGGTAGGCGTCTATCCATTGTTGGGCTTGGTCGGGGTTGCGTTCCATTAAGGCGATACTGGTTAAAAAAGCATAGGTGGCTTCGTTAACCGGGTCCGTTTGCAGGGAGCGTTCAAAGGCGCGTTTGGCTTGCTCCATATTCTCTTTGGCATACCGGCTTAGCTGTTGATATTCCGCCATCGTGCCGGCTTTGGCGGCGCTCTGCGCTTGCCGTACCGCCATAGAATAATACAGCTGCCCGATGTTTTGATGCAGCAGAGCGTGATTGGGCGCCCGTTGAAAAACGACGGAAAAATCGGCCAGGGCGCGTTCATAATCGTTGGACGCTTCCTTTTTGTCCCCGCGGGCGGGAGAAAACGAACGCGTTAAATTTAGCGTAGTGGCAAAAGTATTGGCCCGGAATTGGCGGTATTCTGTTTGGAACGGGTTTAAATCAATGGCTTTGGTAAAATACCCCAAGGCGCCTTCTGCGTTTCCGTGGGATACCAAACTAACTCCCAAGCTGTAGTAATGGTTGGCTTGAAAAAATCCATAAAAGAAAATAAGCAACGGTACAGAAATGAGCAGTATCGCCGCCACTTCCGCCCGTTTGCTCAGCCAAGCCGCTCGTATGTAGAGGAAGGCCGTTCCCAACAAACAGCATAAAAGCACCGCCCAAGAAATGGCAATCAGCAGTGTTTCGCCCAAAGTGGCGGCCTGCAGGGCACTGATAATTTCGGCAAATTGGGTGGTAATATGCACGCCGCCCGCCGCCAACGCCGTTACTAATAGGGCCAGCAGCGGCCACAATAACCAGCCGGGGGATGCCGGGGCCGGCTTGGCTGTTTCTTCCTGCGGAACCGGCGGCTGCTGTAAGGCCAGCAGTACTCCGCAAAAGACGGCAAAAAACAGCCCGCTGGAGGCAAAACGAATGCTAATATCCACAAATGCGTGGCTCATCAAGCCCAGGAACGCACTGGCGTAGCCCAACAGGTACAGATTTCGTTCCTGAAGAGGTTGCTCGGCGTTGGCGCGGGCGGTTTGTTTTAAGCGGCACACCGAACCGTAGAAAATAAAACCAATCATCCATAAGAAGATAGCCAGCCCGACGGTACCGGTTGTGGCCCATTGTTCCAGGTATTCATTTTCGGCGTGTTGGGTTTCGGTGTTGTGGGAATTCTCTATATAAAAGATTTGCGGGCGGCGGTAAGCCGGGTAGATGATTTTAAAACTGCCGGGCCCGGTGCCTATGATGGGGGAATCCTGCACCATTTCCAGGGTGGACAGCCAGGTAAACGCGCGGAAACTGACGGACTGAAACCGTTTGGACGCGTAAAACCCGGCCCCGGCCAAGGCGATTAATAAGAAACACAGCGCGGCGATGTTGATTTTGCGAAGCTGTTTGGCGGCGGCCGATGCAAAGAAATTGGTGTATAAGACCGCAAAACACAATGCCGCGGCGGCATAGGCCAGCCACGCGCCTTTACTTTCGGTAAAGAACAGCCCCAACACGCCGGCCGCCAGCAGAAACAGCAGACTTTTTTTCCGGCTCAGCAAGTACTGGGCTCCGGCGATACACGATGCAAAAATAACAAACGCCCCAAAAAAGTTGGGATTAGCGTGCGTAGAAAATACCCGCCGCGTAAAGAATCCTCTCCAGGGCATAAAGTCCGCTCCGGGAAAGAAGCCGTCTATAATTTGCAGTAAGGCGTAGCCAAACGAAATCCACGCCGCAGCTATTATAAAGCGGGTAAGTGTTTTAATATCTTTTTGAGTAAATTCGCACGCAATCAGCAGGGTAATGCCGCCGTACATCAGCAGGCGGATAAATTCTTCGGCGGCTTCCATTTTATACGGAGCCCACGCAAAGGAAAAGAGGTTCCACCCCAAATAAGCCAGTACCGGCAACAGGAACGGCAATCTGGCGCGGGTAAAGGGGTTTTTGCGCTCACTGATTTTTAGGGCGGCCCACAGCGCCAGCAAAATGACGGCGCCGCAGTGCAGCAAGGTCAGTTTTACTTGGGCGGTGTCGTAAGTGGCGGTAAAAAAAGAAATGCTGACAAGCAAGCACAGCCACCCGGTTGTAAGCACCAGCGCCCGGTGCAGAAACCCCGCAGCTGGATTTTTTGCCGCGGCAGAAAGGGCCGCCGGGGAATTCCCCGGTTTAAGAGAATGCGCATTTTTGCGGGAAGCCGAATTCTTTTTGGCAGACATATAACTAATGATAACAAATTTAACAGGACGCTATATTATCGTCCTGGCGTGCAAGGGGTAGCGTGGAGAGGGGCGGCGCCTTTTTGCAGAAATAGCTCCAACTCGTTGTTCCCTTCATGCGTCAGCACCGTAAG
This sequence comes from uncultured Elusimicrobiales bacterium, assembly GCA_944325225.1. Lineage (GTDB taxonomy): Bacteria > Elusimicrobiota > Elusimicrobia > Elusimicrobiales > Elusimicrobiaceae > Avelusimicrobium. The sequence goes on along the minus strand of CALUZQ010000043.1, from coordinate 352 downwards.
TTGCAACCCCTTGTCCGGGGCCAAACGGGCTTCCCCCGGCAAGGGGTCGTTTTTTGATAGGTGCGGAAACAGTGTGGCTTAAACTAATCGTATTAACGGGGCTAGAGTGGGGTAGTGCGGCTCGCCGGTTGTTTTGTAAGAGTCCAACATTTCGCTAACCGTGTGGCTTAACCGAGTCGTGCTAACGGGTATTGAGTGGGGAGTGGCGGCTCGCTTTTATAGTAACATTCCCAACAGGTTGTTTCCTTATTGCGTAAGTACCGTATTTTGCAGAGCCCTGTTCAAGGCAGAGTCCCGTGGCCTGGAAGGCCTTGACTCGTTTTTTTTTTTTGATAAATTTTGCGTATGAGCA
>CALUZQ010000042.1 GCA_944325225.1 uncultured Elusimicrobiales bacterium | reverse complement strand
ATGTTTTTTGATAATTTTTGTTCATACGCAAAATTTATCAAAAAAAAAAACAATGCAAGCCCCTTTTAATGAACCCGGCCAATCTCTTTCTAAAAACAACGCCAAAGAACTGCCATTATCCAAGCATACTTACTACGCAATATCCCGCTGAAATAAAAAATTTTGACTTCTTTCGCCAAATTTTATAGAACAAATTATAGAACAATAAAAAAGTTTAAGGAGCTGCTTATGAGAGCCCTTCACCCCAAACAAGCAGAACTGCTGGAAATTTTAAAGGCCAACATCACAGATCCGCTGACGATGGAAGAACTGGCGGACCGCTTAAATGTAAGTGCAAAAAGTGTGATTTTCCACCATATCAAACAGCTGGAAAAGAAAGGATATTTAAAACGCAATCCGGCCAATCCGCGGGATTATGTAATTTTAAAAGATCCGGAAAAAAATGTGATTTACTTAAAAATGTACGGCATGGCCAAATGCGGCCCCGAAGGGACTATCTTAGACGGCACCCCCACCCGCATTGTGCCGGTGGATCCAAGTATGATTTATTTTCCGGCCTGTAAGGGGTTTATGGTGGAAGCCAAAGGCGATTCTATGCAAAACTTAATTGCACCGCACGATTGGCTGATTGTGGAACAAAACCGAAACCCCAAAAATAAAGATGTGGTCGTTTGCGTAAATAACGGCGAAGTAATGGTTAAACGCTTCACACGGGACGGTGAAACCGTTATCTTACAATCGGAAAATCCGCAATATAACCCCATTATTGCCGATAAAGAATCTTTCCATGTAGAAGGTATTGTGCGCAGCATTATTAAGCGAAGCGTCAGCTGTTAAATTCCTGCTGCTCCGGGCGCCGAAACCTGGGGCAATTAGTCGTAACCTCACCGGGGCCGTTCCCTGCGGCCCCGGGTTTTAATTAAACCCCATACTTTTACAAACATTGGCACAATGCTTTACACTGCCTTTGCATTCCAGCGTTCCCGCTAAAAGAGAATGATCCAGTCCAATACCTATATAACATTTGGTTATACCTTGAGAAAATTTGCCAGTTCCGCCAAAAACCATATCTCCCGTTGGGCTCTCTCCGTTAGTAAACATATCTATCCATATATCTGTATCGTATTGAACCATACCGGAAGTGGGTTTACTGGCACTATTATACCCTTGGATTGTTATATCCAAATCCAATAAACTATCGGCATATTTTCCATTTGCCAAGTAATATACTTCTTGCGCGTCTTTTATATTTTTTAAAAGAGGCCACACGGTATTTAAACGACTTTTTAAAACAGCTTGTTCATACTGAGGCAAAGCCACCGCCGCTAAAATACCGATAATTAAAACCACCACTAATAGCTCTATTAGCGTAAATCCGGCGTTTTTTCCACCGGGGAATGTTTTTTGATAATTTTTGTTCATACGCAAAATTTATCAAAAAAAAAAAACGAGTCAAGGGGCGAGCAGCCCCGCCCTTTCCTTTACCCGCTAGCACAATTACTGGAGCCACACTGTTTCCGCACTGTCGCGCCCTGGCGCAACAGCCCTTCCAGGCCACGGGGTTCTGGCTCGGACAGGGTTTTGCTAATTACGGTACTTACGCAAGCAGGGAACACCCCTTTGAGGACATTCCGGCAAAGGTTATACAAACACCCCAAGCAGATAGACATAAAAATCCCCCGGTTCATTACCGGGGGATTTTTATTTCTAACCAATTAAATGCTATTCTATAACTACCAAAGACCGTCCGTCTTTTTCTTCTGCATAAGGATCCAAGGTGTTCTTACCGTCCACTACATATAAGAATTTGTAAGTACCTGGCGCAATAGAAAGGGTAGTTTCCCAATATTCGCCGCGTTTTTTAAGCGGCTGCGGTTTAGCCATCGTAAAACCGCTGACAATAGAAACTTTTTTGCCTTCTCCAAACCAGCGGAAAGTTACCCGGCGATATTTGCTTTTGGGGTTTACTTTAATTAAAATGCTTTCTTTCTTTTCTTGGGCAGTCGCTTCCGGTTCGGCGGCAGGTTTTACTTCCGGCTGTTCTGCCTGCGGATTGGCTGTTTTAACCGGTTCAACCGCAACCACAGCGGCCGGTTCTTCTTTAACCGGTTCCTGCCCCACCACTACAGCCGTTTCTGAAATTTCAGGGACTTCCACCATTTCCGCCTGTTCTACCTGTTCTGCCACGGCCGCCGGAGCGGACGGTTCTTCAAACAAACGCGCGGAAAAGTGCTTGTAAAGGAAAAACCCGAACACGCACAAAAAAATGATATCAACGATAATCAAAAACAGCCACAAATCTTTATTTCCGGCTGGTTTAATGTCCAAATCCAGGTTTTCGTTTTCCATAATTGTCCCTGATAAAAAAAGCGGGCGAAGGGAATCGAACCCTCGTCTAAAGCTTGGGAAGCTTCCATTCTACCATTGAACCACGCCCGCATCAGCGGATTGCCGCTTACTTATTTTAGCAAAGTTTTTGCCGGCTGTACATACCCCACTAAAAAATACCTACAGCGCAATTTGTTTAATAAATGCCAGGGCTTCTTCTTTCGTAGTTACTTTCCCTTCCACCTGGGCTACAGCCACCGCTTCTAAAATATCACCAATCTTGGGGCTGGGCGGCAGGGAAAGGGCGTCCATAATATCCCGCCCAGTAATCAAACGCACGGGCTGTACTTTTTTAGGAGTGTCAAAAAATTTTTTAAATAACAAAGACAATACCTGCATATGCCGAAGCGTCTTGCCGATATTGGCTGTTTTTTGCGCTTGAGCCAGCGTCATCATGGGCTGGCCGCTTTTGCGCATAATAGCGCGGAGTTGGGCGTCCGTTACATAGCTGGCGTAATCGGCCCAGCATAGTAACAGCATCGGCACCGCAGCGTCCCCTAAATCGCGGAAAAAGTGATAAGCCCCCCGGTCGGTAATTACATCGTTGCTGGCCAAATTGGAAGGGCGCAAATGCTCGCCGATCATCGCACAGATAAGCCGCAAATCGGCCCGGCTGTAATGCAGACGCTCCAATACCTCTTTGGCCATTTTGGCGCCTTTTTCTTCGTGATAAAAGAACCGCAGACGGTCCCCCATTACTTTAGCGGTAGCGGGTTTGGCAATATCGTGCAGCAGCGCCGCCATTTTGTAGAGCGGCTTATTTTGCGCATATGGCGCTAATTTTTTGGCGTACCGCGGGAAAGCTTTCGCCAAATGATCCAGCAGATATTCCATGCGGTTAAAAACGGCCAAAGTATGTTTGAGCACACCGCCTTTTCCGTAATACACCTCGGCACAGGTGCGCTGGGGTTCCAATTCCGGAAACAGCGCCGTCAAAAGCCCATACCGGTCCATCAATTGTAAATTTTCATACGCTTTGGAAGTGGCAAAAAGCCGCTCCAATTCTTCGTGGACGCGTTCCCCCGCGGACTGCACAATCAACGAGCGGTCTTTTTTAATTTGCAGCAAGGTGCGGTTTGAAATTTTAAACCCCAGCTCCGCCGCCGACCGAAAAGCCCGCAGCATACGCAAAGGGTCCTCTTTAAATACCCGGGGATTGTTGCGGTCTATGATTTTTTCCGACACGGCCTTTAACCCGCCGGAATAATCTACAATGAATTTTTTTTGAAGTTTTTTTAGGATAACCTGCGCCGTATTCCCTTTGCGCGGCGTAACGAGAATCTGCGGCCGGGCCGCAACCGGATAGGCCAGTGAATTGAAGGAAAAATCCCGGCGGAGCAAATCTTCTTTTAAGTTTTTGCCTTGATAGCCGGTTAAATCAATCTGGATTTTATCTTTATGGGTAACCAACCGCCAGACGCCCAGTTCCGCGTCCATTTCAAACACGGCGGCCTTTAAACGGCGGCCCAATTCGCGTGCGGCAGACGGAACATCCTCCAGCGGAAGTGTAATATCCAAATCCGAGGACTGCCGCCTAAGCAGACTGCTGCGCACAATCCCCCCCACATAATGGGCCTGGGGAATGACCTCGTTTAAAATTCCCGCCAAATCAAGCAACGGTTTCCTCCGGCACAGCCCCGCCGCGGGCGGCTAATTTGGCTACGGCGTCTTTGCGAAGCTCACGCTTTAACACTTTGCGAAGGGCATTTTTGGGCAATTCTTCTACAAATTCAAAGTCCCGCGGACGCTTGTAGTTATCCAAATGGGTTTTTAAGAATTTTCTAAATTCCGCATCATTAATTTCGGCGCCTTCTTTTTTAACGGCGTAGAGTTTAACAAATTCCCCGCCGCGGCCGTCCGGCACGCCGATAATGGCGCATTCTTCAATGCCGGGGTGTTCGCAAATGACCGCTTCCACCTGGGCGGAAAAAACTTTCAGCCCTTTGATGATAATCATATCTTTCTTGCGGTCTTTGATAAAGATAAACCCGTCGTCATCTACTTCCACGATATCGCCGGTTTTAAACCAACCGTCCTCGGTAAACGCATCACGCGTGGCGGTTTCGTTGCCCCAATACCCGCGGAACACATTGGGGCCTTTCACGCACAGTTCCCCTTCTTTATTGCGGGGAACTTCGTTGCCGTCGTCGTCTAACACAATCGTACTGACGGCGGGAATGGCCGGCCCCACCGATTTAATTTTTTGAAGTTCTTCGGTATTAACGCTGACTACCGGACTGGTTTCCGTCAGCCCGTATCCTTCCAAAATCGGAACGCCGATTTTTTCTTCAAACCGGTCTTTAATTTCCTGCGTAAGCGGCGCCGCGCCGGAAACGGCAAAGCGTACGCTCTTAAACGGCCAGAAGCGCAGGTAAATCCGTTTTAATCCTTTGGCTTCTTTGGAAAGCACGGCATAAATTTGCGGCACCGCCAAAATAACGGTTACTTTTTCAGAACCCATCGCCCCCAGCCATTTGCTCGCAGGCATTACATTGGCTACAATAACCACTTTTAAATTCAAATACATCGGAATAACGACGCAGGTCGTCCACGCGAAAGAGTGGAACATCGGCAACAGACACAGAAAGCAGTCGTCGTCGGTAATCTTAAAAATCTGGGCGCAGGAAATCACATTGGACGCCAAGTTCCCGTGCGTCAGCATGGCGCCTTTGGGCTGCCCGGTGGTACCGGAAGTATAGAGAATAAAAGCCAAGTCGTCCAAATCGGCGCAGGCCGAAGCGGTTTCTTCGTGTACGGTGGATTTTTCAATTTCTTCCCAAAAAAGCTGCAGTTTGGGATTGCCGAAAACGGACTGGGGAATTTCGTCCGTAGAGAAAATATATTTTACAGTCGGCAAATTAGGCAGGCATTTTACATAATGGCGGATAAATTCGGCCTGGGTAACCACGGCTTTTGCGCCCGCATTATTTAAAATATATTCAATTTCCTCGGGCTTGGTAACCATAAAATTCATCGGGATACACACCGCCCCCAATTTATACAGCCCAAAGTTCGCCACCACCGTATCAATGGCGTTTCGGTGCGCCACGGCTACCCGGTCGCCTTTGCGGATTCCGTGTTCAAAAAACATATCGGCGGCGCGGTCCACCTGCATCAATAATTCGTGATAGGAAATTTCTTTTTCGGTGCCGGCCTCTACTAACGCGATTTTATCGGGAAAGCGGAAAGCGCTGTCGGCTAAAGCAGTATATAGATCTTTGCGGCGAATCATAAGCACCCCTTGATTTTATGGTTATTTCTTTCATTGTAGTATATATTAGACCTGTCTGGGGTCTAAAATATCCCGGAAAGCATCCCCCAACAGGTTCCAGCCCAAAACAAACATAAAAATTGCACCGCCCGGTGCAGCCACCGTGTACCAATACGCAAATGGATTGCCCGGCGTACCTAACACCCAGTTGCGCGCCATGGCAATCAGCTGCCCCCAATCGGCCGTGCCGGGCTGCGCGCCCAGCCCTAAAAACGATAAAGAAGCCGCCGTCAGCACCACATAACCGATATCCAAACTGGCCACCACAACCGACGGATAAATCGCATTGGGCAAAATATGGCGCAGCAAAATCCGCGGCCCGCGCGCCCCCAGCGTGCGCGCCGCCGTAACGAAATCGCGCTGTTTGACCGACAATATATCCCCCCGCACCAGCCGCGCATACGACGGCCAGGCCACCGCCGTCAAGGCAATCATCATATTTTTAATATCCGGCCCCAGCATGGCGGCAATTACCATCGCCAGCACCAGCGAGGGCACCGCAAACACAATATCGGTCAGCCGCATTAAAACTTCATCGGTCTTGCCGCCGAAATACGCCGCCACCCCGCCGACAAACAGCCCAATCAAAAACGCAAAGAATGTAACCGTCAGCCCGATTTTAAACGCCAGCCGCGTTCCCCACACAACGCCGTAGTATAAGTCGTATTGTTGTTCCGTCGTGCCGAACCAGTTTTGCGCCGACGGCGGCTGCGGAGCAATTTGGTAACTTTTTTGCGGCAGCTGATAGGGATTGTTCGGGTTTTCCACCGGCGCAAGCACCGGCGCCAACAACGCCACCAGCAGGAAAAATACCACTATCACCAACCCCAGCAAGGAGGTTTTATTGGTATAGATTCGTTTTAAAATGCGCTCGTTGATCATACTCATTCCAGCCGAATGCGCGGATCCACCGCGGTATAGAGAATATCCGACAGCAAATTGCCCAGCACAAATAAAATAGCCACCATCAGCGAAAACCCTAAAATGCCGGCAATATCTAATTGTTGGGCCGCAATCACGCCAAAGCGGCCGATGCCCGGATAATCAAAAATAGTTTCCACAATCACCGTACCGCCCAACAGCCGGATAAACTGAATACTGGCCAGCGTAATCACGGGAATAATGGCGTTTTTGCCGGCGTGTTTATAAACCACCTGCCACGGAGCAAGCCCCTTGGCGCGGGCGGTGCGGACATAATCTTTATTCATTTCTTCCAGCATACTGGAACGCATCACCCGCACCATCAGCGCAAACGAACCGATACACAGCGTAACCGCCGGCAGTACCAGGTGGGAAAGTACATCGCCAAACACGCGCCAGTTGCCGTTTAGCAGAGAATCTATTAACAAAAACCCGGTATAGGTTTTAAACGCCCCGCCGTGGATAACCATATCCGTATGAACAGAATATCCGCCGGGGGCAAACCAACCGAGCCGCCCGTAAAAAATCATCAACAAAATAAGCCCCAGCACAAAAATCGGCAGCGAAAACCCACCCACCGATACAATCCGCGCGGCGATATCCTGCCATTTGTCTTTATGTACGGCCGAGGCACTGCCAAACCATACGCCAAAAAACACCACAAATAAAATGGTGATAAATGCCAGCTGAATGGTGGCCGGCAAGTATTCTTTGATGGCTTGGGACACCGGCATATTGGCACTGGGGCTGTAGCCCAAATCGCCCCGCACCACATTACCCAGCCAGCGGCCGTATTGTTTAAACACGCTGTCGCGCAGGCCATACTGGCGGATGACTTCTTCCAGCGCACCCATCTGCCGCGGATCTTTTACATATAAAGAAGCGCGCATCTCCGGGCTGAGCCGCTGGGTTAAGAGAAACAGCAGGAAAGTTACCCCCAGCACCACCAGGGGCAAAAGCAACAAACGCCGGACAATGTAATTTACCATACCTGCCGTTTTCTCCTTTTACTTCCGGTACGCCAACACCGCCGAAAGCGTAATAGCAAACGCCTGGAAAAATTCCTTTAAAATCAAACTTTCCTTAAGCGTATGGCAATCGCGGCAGCCCACGCCCAGGTTGGGCAGTGTAAACCCAAAACCGCTTAAGATATTGGCGTCGCAGCCGCCGCCGGAAGCCACCGCCCGCATACACACGCCTTGTTCTTTAGCGGCCGCCAATACCGCTTTTACCATGGGGTGCGTTTTGGACACATTAACCGCCGGATAGCGCTGAAATGGAACAAATTTAACTTCCGGCTTATATACCTTGCCGTCTATTTTTTTCGTAAAGCGTTTGGCGGCTTTCTCAAAGCAGGCCTTCATATGCGCCGTCTGCTTTGCCAGCTTGGCGTTGCTTAAACTGCGGGCTTCCCCTTTCAAATACAGTTCGTCCATCACGATATTGGTGGCTTTCCCACCCTGCACAATGCCAAAATTCGCTACAGTTTCTTTGTCAATGCGGCCCAGCTTCATCATAGAAAGCGCATATGCCGCCACTTCCAGTGCTGAAATCCCTTTCTCCGGGCAGACGCCCGCGTGCGAAGCCAACCCTTTTACCCACACTTCAATCGTATTGACCGCCGGCCCCTGCACCAACAGCTCAGACACCTCTTCATTATCCAGAATCAGTCCTTCCCGTCCTTTGATCTTTTTATAATCCAAGTTCTTGGCTCCCTGCATGCCGTTCTCTTCGGTCAGTGTGAATAGGGCTTCTACCGGCGGGTGGGGTAATTTTTGCTCCTGCAGGACCTGCAGCACTTCTAAGATAATGGCAATACCGGCCTTATCGTCCGCTCCCAGAATGGTGGAACCGTCCGACGAAATGCGGTCTTTTTTAACAACGGGCTTTACCGACCGGCCGGGCACTACCGTATCCATATGAGCGCTAAGCACCACCGGCCGGCTCTTTACGGTGCCGGGCAAAAAAGCAAGGATATTGCCTTGGGCATTGGTATCGTATTTTTTACCGGCCTTATCTACGGTAACGCGGCAACCTAATTTTTTTAAGCGGGCCGCCAAAAATTCCTGGATATTTTTCTCGTGAAAGGACTCGCTGTCAATTTGAACTAACTCCAAAAAAGTCTGAATGAGGCGTTTTTCATTAATTTTCATAGTTATTTTCCTCCAACGGCGGTTCATTTTTTAAACGGCAGCAGCCCGCACGAACAGCTATGGCGCGGGGCTACTTCTTGGAAAGCAAAAGGAGCTTTCTCGCAGGACGGCTGGGCATAAGGACATCTTCCCGCAAAGGGGCAATTCCACTGTTCCCGCTCCGGCCATTCCTGGCGCGTTGCCGGCGGCTCACGCCGAGGCGCCCGCACGGACGGCACCGCCGACAGCAAGGCCCTGGTATAGGGATGCTGCGGATTTTCAAATAGTTCCTCGGCAGGCGCCCGTTCCACAATGCGGCCTTGATACATCACGGCGATATCGTCGCATAAAAAACGGGCGACGGCAAAATCGTGCGTTACAAAAAGCATAGACAGCCGCCGCTCCGTTTTAATTTCTTTCAATAAATTCAAAATCTGCGCCTGCACCGATACATCCAACGCGGAGACGGGTTCGTCCGCCACTAAAATTTTAGGATCCAACGCCAAGGCGCGCGCAATACAAATGCGTTGGCGCTGCCCGCCGGAAAATTCATGCGGATACCGATCCAGCTGGGCGGCGGAAAGCCCTACGGAAGCCAACAGTTCGCTTAAAAAAGCGCTGCGTTCCGCCCGGTCTTTTTTAAGCCCGTGTATATCCAACGGCTCGCTTAAAATCTGGCGAACCGTCATGCGCGGGTCCAAGCTGGAGTAGGGGTCCTGATAGACCACCTGCATTACCCGGCGCAGTTTTTTAAATTCACTTTTGGAAATGCGGGCCGTATCTTTCCCGCAGACTAACACCTGCCCGGACGAAGGCGTTTCAATCCCCAGCAACACTTTGCAAAGGGTGCTTTTGCCGCAGCCCGATTCCCCCACCAACCCCAGCACATGATTTTCTTCCAAGGTTAAATTGATGTCTTTTAAAACGGGTTTTTCCCAATTTTTACCCAACCAGCGGCGGCGGGTATAAGTTTTATACAGTTGCTTAATAGCTACCGGAACCGTCATTTCTTCCCCTCCTGCAGCCAACAGCGCACGCGGCGGCCGCCGCCCAATTCAAATAACGGCGGGCAGGCCTGGCGGCACTTTTCAAACGCAAACGGACAGCGCGGCGCGAACGGACACCCCCCTTCTGGCTCCCCTGGAACCGGCGGATGACCGGCAATCACAGGCAGCCGGTCCACTTTCTTTTCTACCGGCGCCAGCGAATGAAGAAGCCCTTGCGTATAGGGATGCTGCGGATCTGCAAACAAACGCGCCGCGGGGGCCTGTTCCATACAGCGGCCGGCATACAGCACCAGCACCTCGTCCGCCACACCGGCAACTACCGCCAAATTGTGCGTGATAAAAATAGCCGACATACCGCTTTCTTGCTGCAACTGTTTAATCAACTGCAAAATCTGCGCTTGTACCGTTACATCCAGCGCCGTAGTGGGTTCATCGGCGATTAAAATATCCGGCTCCAGCGCCAGCGCCATGGCAATCATAACCCGCTGGCACATACCGCCGGAAAATTGGAAAGGATATTCCTTTAAGCGTTTTTCCGGCTCGGAAATGCCTACTTTTTCAAGCAGACGGGCAGCTTTGGAACGGGCCGCTTCTTTGGAAAGTTTACGGTGGGCCAGCAGGGTTTCGGTTAATTGTTCGCCTATCGTCAGCACGGGGTTTAAACTGGCGGACGGGTCCTGAAAAATCATAGAAATTTTATGGCCGCGGATTTTGCGAAGTTCTTTTTCTTTTAATAACGCCAAATTTTTGCCTTTGTAACAAATTTCCCCGCGGCAGATGTGTGCCGTAGGCGGCAATAAGCGCAGCAGGGATAAGGCGTGCACCGTTTTCCCGCTGCCCGATTCACCCACCACGCCCAGCACGCGGCCTTTGGGCAACGCGTAATCCAACCCGTGAAGCACAGGCAGGCGCCCTTGCTCGGCGGCAAATTCAATGGTTAAATCTCGTACTTGTAAAATAGGTTCGTCGGTACCCGTCATCTTTTTTATTATAGCAATTTACCAACCAAACCCTCCGCCCTTCTGACAGACGGCCTTACGGCAGCCCGGGGAATTTGCTACACTTATATATATGAGAAAAACAGCATTAGGGCTGGTGGCCTGTCTGCTTTGCGGCTGCGGCGGTTATCAAACCGTTGAGGTAACGCTGCCGGACGGATTTGCCGTAAACGCTCGGATTGCCGATACACCGGAAAAACAGGAAAAAGGGCTGATGTTTGTAAAAGAACTGCCCGAAAACGAAGGAATGCTGTTTGTGTTTGAACAGGACGAAGAACAAGCGTTCTGGATGAAAAACACGCTGATTGATCTAGACATCGTCTTTATCGGTTCGGACCGGCGGGTTACCTCGGTAGCGCCGCAGGTGCGCCATTCCTATACCTATACGCCCGATGACCAGGTGGCTTACGCCTTTGGATACGGACAGTTTGTGTTGGAGCTGGCGGCCAAAACGGCGGCTAAACACGGAGTAACGGAAGGAACGGAAATTCAATTTGAACTGGCAGCAAAAAAATGAAACGGTTTCTGAGTATTTTTATCGCGCTTGGAGTGCTTTCGTTTCCCGCCTGGGCGGAAAACGGCGGCTGGAACGCGTTGAACCGCGAAGCCAAACGCCATTTGATTAATTTGCTGAACATTGATACTTCCCTGCCGGAACCGGACGAACTTTCCGCCGCGCGCTACATTTACAAAGAACTTAATAAACACGGCATAGACTGGGATATTTTCATTCCCAGCCCCGGGCGCGCCAACCTGCTGGCGCGGCTGCCCGGCAGCGACCCGGACCAAAAACCGCTCCTGCTTATTTCCCATTTAGATACGGCCCCCGCCGCCGAGGGCTGGAGTTATCCGCCTTTCAAAGCCACCGCCGAAAACGGCAACATTTACGGGCTGGGCGCCACCGACGCCAAAAATTACACCGCCGCGTATTTGGCGCTTTTCACTTGGCTGAAAGACCAAAAAATTACCCCTAAGCGCGATATTATTTTCCTGGCGACTTCCGGCGAAGAATCCGGCAGTGAAACCGGGCTGTTGTGGCTGGGCGGGGCCCATTGGGATAAAATCAATGCCGGCGACGCGTTAAATGAAGGCGGCGGTATTATCAAAAATGAAGACGGCGCGGATATCGTTTTTGCCGAGGCGGCCACCGAA
>CALUZQ010000041.1 GCA_944325225.1 uncultured Elusimicrobiales bacterium | reverse complement strand
ATACTGCCCGGAAACCCATAATAGCCCAGAAATAACGGCGTCGCCCCGAAGGAGCGAATCGTTTTCTCGGCCGCTTGATCCAATTCCAGCGTGGAAATGCCCGGTTTTACCATTTCGGTCATCAACTTGAGTACCGCCGCGGTTACTTTCCCGGCCTCACGCATTTTTTGGAGTTCGCTATCGTTTTTTACTTCTATCATTTTACCTTCTTGAGAATGGCTACAATGTCCTCAAAAACTTGTTCCGGGGTTTGATTCCCATTAATTTCCACATATTTCCCGCTGTTCTGGTAAAAATTTTTTACCGGCAGCGTTTCGGTATGATACACTTCCAGCCGATGTTTGACGCGTTCGGCGGTATCGTCCGCACGGGTATATAACTCCCCGCCGCATACCGGGCATTGATTGGCCGACGATCCCGGGGTAATATGCAAAATTTCCCCGCATTTGCGGCACTGACGGCGCGAGGTAATTCGACTGACTACTTCGCTTTCCGGCAGATCAATCATAATCACTTCGGTAATTTCGCGGTCTAGGCGCTTCATCATAGCGTCCAGCGCTTCGGCTTGCGCCACCGTCCGTGGAAACCCGTCAAAAATAATTCCTTTGTCCGTAGATTTGACGATATTTTCCAGCATGGAAATCATCAATTCATTCGGCACCAAATTGCCTTTGTTGATAATGCCGGCAATTTCCTGCCCCAACGCAGTCCCTGCGGCAATTTCAGCCCGCAACACATCCCCCGTAGAAATATGTTTCAGATGAAACGCATCCTGCAGCTTAGCCGACTGGGTGCCTTTTCCGGCACCGGGACAGCCCATTAAAACGATATTCACTGTTAAGTCCTTGTCTGTTCAATACTACAGACAACCTGGCGTTTATAAAACACCGCTCTTTTGCGTCTTCGGGCTTTTTGCAACTCCGAAAGACGAAATGGGGAAAGCCGAGCCGCACTTTTACGCGCCCGCACTTTCCCCTTTCAAATTATTGACCGACATTAAACCAGCGGCCTTTAATCCGTTTGCTGCCTTTCATCAGCGGCTCATAATTGCGGGCCAACAGATGCGCCTGCACCTGCCCCACGGTATCCAGCGCCACCCCAACTACGATTAAGAGGGCTGTTCCACCGAAGTAAAAGTCCACATTAAATTCCGCCCGGAAGAAATCCGGCAGTACCGCAATCAAACAGACAAAAATGGCTCCGCAGAAAGTCAAGCGGTTCATCACCCATTCAATATAATTCTTTGTCGGTTCGCCGGGCCGAATACCCGGGATAAAGCCGCCCCATTTCTTCATATTATCCGCCAAGTCCGACGGGTTAATCGTCATGGAATTGTAGAAATAGCAGAAGAAAATAATGAGCGCCGAAAAAATCGCCATATACAACACACTGCTGTGGTTCATGGCTTCCAACATTTTCTGCGCCCAGGGAGCTTCCTGGTTAAAGCTGGCGATCGTCAGCGGCAGCGAAATAACGGACGAAGCAAAGATTACCGCAATTACACCGCTCTGATCAATTTTAAGCGGCAAATAGCTGGTCTGCCCGCCATAAGTTTTATTCCCTACCTGGCGTTTGGCGTATTGTACCGGAATTTGGCGTTGAGCCGTTTCCAGCCAGACCACCAAAGCCGTAATGACAATCGCCGCGCCAAAAATGACCAGCGCCATAAAGAAATCCATTTCTTCCGTTTGTACGCGGTGCACTACTTCCGTAATCGCACCCGGCAAGCGGTCCACAATCCCGGCAAAGATGATCAGCGAAATACCGTTGCCCACCCCTTTCTCCGTGATTTGTTCGCCCAGCCACATCACAAACATCGTTCCCGCCGCCAAGGTTAACACCGTGGTAACAAAGAACATAAAAGAAGGATTTACCACCGCCGATACGCCGCCGGCGCCTTCCACTTTCGTAATGGCAAAGGTCATCATCGCGCCTTGCAAAAGCGCCAAAAACAGTGCAAAAATACGGGTGATCTGGTTTTCTTTTCTTCTGCCGGATTCTCCTTCTTTATGCATTCTGTCCAGCGCCGGGAAAATGTGCGCCCCGCGCACAAGCCCCATAATGATAGACGCATTGATGTACGGCATAATACCCAGCGCCAAAATGGAAAATCTGCCAAGCGCACCGCCGGAAAAGATATTCATAAAACCCAAAATACCGTTCTGGTGGGCGGCAAACATTTGTTTTAAAACATCCGTATTGATGCCGGGTATAGGGATTGCAGCCGCAATCCGGAAAACAGCCAACGCCCCGATCAAGAAGAGAAGTCTCTTCTTAAGTTCGGGGGCGTTAAAGATATTTGCAACTGTGTTGTTAGCCATTATTTGGTCTTCTGTTCAAGCACGGTTACAGTGCCGCCGGCTTTTTCAATCGCCGCTTTCGCGGTGGCCGAAAAACCATGGGCGGACACTTTCAAGGCCTTGGTCAAAGAACCGTTCGCCAACACTTTCACACGCGTAATATCGTGAATGATGCCGGCTTTTTTCAAGGCCTCCGGGGTTACTTCCGCACCCGCCGCAAATACTTTTTCCAACGAGCCGACATTTACATAATCGTAGCGTCTGGCAAAATCCTTGTTGGAAAAACCGCTTTTCGGCGTATGGCGGATCAAAGGCATCTGACCGCCTTCTTTGCTTTCTTTGCGGGTGTTACCGGAGCGGGAGGTTTGGCCTTTCATGCCTTTGGTGCAGTAATTGCCCAAACCGGAACCCGGGCCCAGGCCCAAGCGTCTTTTTTCTTTTCTAGACCCATGTTTAGGGAAAAGTTTATTCAAAGTTACCATTTTTCTCTCTCCACAAAACTATTCGGCCTTGGCGGCTTCGGCGGGTTCTTCCGCTTTCGGGGCTTCGGCGGCCGCTTTTTCGGCCTTGCCGCGAATCACATTGACAGCTTCTTTGCTTTTAAGCTGTTTGAAAGCTTCCATCGTCGCATACACCAGGTTGCACGGATTGGAGCTGCCTAAGCTCTTGGCCAAGACGTCTTTAATACCGGCGGCTTCAAACAACAAGCGAGCACCGCTGCCCGCGATTACACCGGTACCGGGAGCAGCCGGTTTCATCCAAACGGAGGCGGCACCAAATTTGCCAATCACTTCGTGCGGAATCGTTTCACCAGCAATCGGGAAAGTAATCATGTGTTTTCTCGCGTGAGATTCAGCTTTGGCGATTGCCAGCTGAACCTGATTCGCCTTGCCAATAGCAACGCCCACTTTGCCCTGGCCGTTGCCGACCACCACGAGCGCACGGAAGCCAAAGCGTTTACCGCCTTTGACTACCTTGGCCGTTCTGGCTACATGGATGACCGTCGTTTTCCCTTCAGCAAGCGGTCTTGCTTTTTGAAACTCGGCTCTTTTGCCTTTCGCTTCTTTTTTGTTATCGCTTTTCACTAGCGTTTCATTGGACATTAAATTCACCTAAACCTTAGAATTTCAATCCTGCTTCTCTGGCGGAATCCGCAAGCGCTTTGATTCTGCCGTGGTACACGCGTCCGCCGCGGTCAAACATCACTTCGCTGATGCCTTTTTCCAACGCTTTTTTAGCAATGGCGGCGCCTAACGCTTTGGCGGCTTCAATGCTCTTGGCGGAGGTGTCAAACTTGCCTTCAAATTCTTTGGACAATGTCGTCGCAGACACTAAGGTACTGTGCGTATTGTCGTCAATGATTTGGGCATAGATATATTTCAAGCTTCTGTACACCGAAAGGCGCGGACGGTGAGCACCGTTTTTCAGCAAGTGCCCGCGGCTGCGGTCCTTTCTGTATTGATATCTTTCTTGTTTAGTGGCCATAATTATTTGCCTCCCGCCGCAGTTTTACCGGCTTTGCGAACAATATGTTCGCCCTGGTATTTAATACCGCTGCCTTTATAGGGCTCCGGAGGTCTGATTCTTCTGATTTTGGCCGCGAAATCGCCTACTTTAAATTTATCGCTGCCTTTAATCGTTACCGCACCGGATTTCGGATCTACCACCACCGTAAGCCCGGCGGGGATATCCAAATTGACGGGGTGAGAAAAACCCAATTCCAAATTGAGTTTCTGCCCGGCTACGCTCGCGCGGTAGCCCAACCCGTTGATTTCCAGCGTTTTGGAAAAACCGTTCGTTACGCCTTCAATGATGTTAAATACATTGGCGCGGGTGGTGCCGTGCAGGGCGTTTAATTCTTTCCAGCGATTTTCCGGAATAGAGAAGGTCAACACAGCTCCTTCAATCGTCGGAGTAATCCCTTCCGGAATCGTGTAGGACAACGAACCCAGCGCACCCGTGGCAGTAATTACACTGCCGTTGATTTCCACTTTGGTTTTAGCGGGAATATTGATAATCTTTTTACCGATTCTGCTCATATTCCCCCCTTACCAAACCTGGCACAAAAGTTCGCCGCCGATTTTTTCGGCTTTGGCTTGTGCATCGGTCATCAATCCTTTGGAAGTGGAAAGAATGGAAATACCGAACGCACCGCGTACTTTCGGAATGTTGTTATAAGAGCTGTACACGCGGGAACCCGGTTTGGAAACCCGTTTCAAGCCCTGAATAACACATTCGTTTTCAGGCGTATATTTCAAAAATACTCTTACCACGCCGCCCTTGGTTTCGTTGTGGACGGCTTTGAAATTGGAAATGTATCCTTCTTCTTTAAGGATGCGCGCAATTTCAGTTTTGATTTTAGAAAAAGGGATATCCACTTTTTCTTTTTTCTTCATATTGGCGTTTCTTATTCTGGTTAAGAAATCTGCAATTGGATCCATAATATAGGTTATCGTCCCAAACCACTTTCCGTTGCCGGAGTTGGCCCGAAAGCGATACCTCCTCCTGTAATTACCAGCTCGATTTTCTAAGACCCGGGATCAGACCCTGGTGTGCCATCTTTCTCAGGCAGATACGGCAAAGACCGAAGTCACGATAATAACCTCTCGCGCGGCCGCAGATTTGGCATCTGTTGTGGTAGCGCACGGCAAACTTTTGGTCTTTAGCCATTTTTGCAACCCATGCTTTAGTAGCCATAAAGTTTCTTGCTCCTGTTATTTAGACGCTTTGCGGAAAGGCATACCCATATAATCCATGAGCAGGCGGCCGCTTTCGTCGTTCTTGGCCGTGGTTACAAACGTGATGTTCATACCATGGGCTTTGGGTGATTTTTCCACATCAATTTCCGGGAAAATATAATGTTCTTTAATACCCAGGTTCAAATTGCCTTTTCCGTCAAAGCTCGGGTTAAAACCCTGGAAGTCGCGAATACGCGGGCAGGCGATGGTGATGAAGCGTTCCATAAATTCATACATCTTCGCGCCGCGCAGCGTTACGCGAACGCCAATGGGCATACCTTCTCTGAGTTTGAAGTTAGAGATGGACTTTTTGGCCCGTCTTACTTGGGCGGCCTGACCGGCAATAGCGGTCAAATCTTCTTTGGCCACTTCCATCGCTTTGATGTCTTCGCGGGCTTCTTTCACGCCAATGTTAATGACGATTTTCGTCAATTTCGGCGCGGCCATCGGGCTTTTTACGCCCATTTCTTTGAGCAAGGCCGGAAGCACTTTTTCTTTGTAAAGCACCTGCAAACGGGGTTGATACCCTTCGGGCGCTTTCGTCACTTTTTTGGTTTCGTTCTTAGTCATTTTAATTCGTACCTAGATTAAATGATCGGCTCGTTGCATTTGCGGCAGACGCGCACTTTTTTGCCGTCGGCCGAAACTTGCACTTTGGGCGTCATGGCTTTTTTGCATTTGCCGCAGATGACCGCTACATTGGACGCATCCATCGCAGCTTCCATCTGAATGATGCCGCCTTGCTTGTTTTGAGAAGGTTTCGTGTGTTTGGAAATCATATTCACCCCAGCCACCACTACTTTATTCTTGGCCGGATCGACCGATTTCACTTCACCCTTCTTGCCTTTGTCTTTACCAGCTAACACCAGAACGGTATCTTTCTTTTTGATAATCATATACTATACCACCTCGGGAGCCAGGGAAATGATTTTCAAAAAGTTCTTTTCTCTGAGTTCTCTGGCAATAGGCCCGAACACGCGGGTGCCTTTGGGTTCCCCATTATCGTTGATGATGCAAACAGCATTGTCATCAAAGCGAATGTAGGAACCGTCTTTTCTTCTTTTTTCGCGGGCCACGCGAACGACTACCGCGCGGACCACATCGCCTTTCTTAATGGCGGAGGTAGGGATCGCATCTCTGACGGAGCACATCACGACATCTCCCAAAGTTGCGATATCCCGGTGGTGGCCGCCGCGCACTTTAAAGCACTGCACTTTGCGGGCGCCGGAATTGTCGGCCACATTTACGATGCTTCTTAATTGAATCATACTTTAATAACTCCGTAGTTTTTAAAACTATGCTCTGGCTTTTTCCACAATCTTGGAAATACGCCATTTCGTCGTTTTGGAAACCGGGCGGCAGCTCATAATTTCCACTTTATCGCCGATTTTGCTTTCGTTGGCCTCGTCGTGCGCGTGGAATTTGGCCGCTCTCTTGAGCGTTTTGCCGTAGCGTTCATCGTGAACCAAGCGTTCCACCGTTACAGTGCGGGTTTTGTTCATCTTGTCCGAAACAACCACACCGGTGAGGACCTTTCTTTTAGCACGGGTTTCTTGATTTTCCATGTTTCAAACCTCTATTTTTGCTCTTTCTTCTGGTTGATCAGCGTTTGCAAAAGAGCAATTTCGCGTCTTACAGCTCTGATTTCCATCGGATTGGCGATGGGGGTGGTGCTGTGTTTGAAAAGAAGATTAAACTTCTTTTCCTGGGCTTTGCCGAGCGCTTCGTTCAGTTCGGCCAACGTTTTGTTTTTCAAAACTTCTTTTTCGTTCGTTTTCATAAACTACCTTCTCGTTACCAGTTTCGTCTTGATCGGCAGTTTGTCGGAAGCCAAACGCATAGCTCTTTTGGTGTCTTCAACAGAAGCGCCTTCCAGTTCAAACAAAATTCTGCCGGGCTTCACGACCGCAGCCCAGTATTCGGGCGCGCCTTTACCTTTACCCATACGGGTTTCGGCCGGGTGTTTCGTGATGGCTTTGTCCGGGAAAATGCGGATCCACAATTTACCTTTCTTCTTAATGAAACGAGACAAGGTAATACGGGCAGCTTCAATCTGCCGGGCGGTAATCCATTTGGGTTCCAACGCTTTCAACCCAAATTCGCCGAATACCACTTCCGTGCCGCGTTTGGCGTTGCCTTTAATGCGGGGCGCGCTGAAGGGTTTGCGATATTTAACTCTTTTAGGCATTAACATAAGTCAAAATCCTCTATTTGCTTTCTTCCGCCGCCGCAACGGGTTCCGTTACGACTTGGGCAGAAGCGGTTTCCATGTCGCGGTGTTTCTTGAGTTCATTCATAATCTCTTTCGGAGATTTGGCGAAATGGGTTCTCTTGAAAATCCAGACTTTAATGCCGATTTTACCGCTGATGGTGTTGGCTTCGGTGAAACCGTAGTCAATATCGGCGCACAGGGTATGCAGCGGAACGCGGCCTTCGCGTTTCCATTCCGTGCGGGCGATTTCCGCGCCGCCCAGTCTGCCGGATACCATAATTTTAATACCCAGCGCTTTGCCGGACAGGGCTTTCTCTATCGCTTTCTTGATAGCAGCGCCGTAGTGTGCGCGTTTTTCAAGCTGCATGGCGATATTCTGCGCTACCAGCTGAGCATCTGTTTCCGGATTTTTGATTTCAATCACATTCACAAAGGTTTTGCTGCCGGTCATGGCTTCAATTTCTTTGCGAAGGGCTTCAATGTCGGCTCCTTTTTTGCCGATTACCACGCCCGGGCGGGCAGTGTGAATGTTGACGCGCAGGAACGCGCCCGCTCTTTCAATGCCCACATAGCTGACGGCCGCCATTTTGAATTTGTCGTCAATCAGTTTGCGGACTTGGAAATCTTCCATAATCAGCGCGGGCATATTCTTGGGCGCGAACCATTTGGAACGCCAATCCTGAATATATCCCAATCTAATTGACCGGGGATGAATCTTGTGTCCCATAAATTAGCGACCTCCCTTTTTTTCGTCGGTAACGATAACCGTCAAATGACACATACTTTTCTTGTAAGGCATCGCGCGGCCTTGCGGACCGGGCTGCACTCTTTTCAAGTGGCCGCTGGGGCCGAGATTCGCAAACGCTTCTTTAATGAAGACTTTGCTGAAGTCCAGCTTTTTTCCGGCTTTGACTTCCAGGTTGGCGGCGGCGCTGTGTAAGGTTTTGGCCACCAAATCCGAGGTGCGTTTGGCTACGAAAGGAAGCACTTCCTCCGCCGCCTTGACATTTTTACCGCGGATTTGATCCAATACCAAGTTTACCTTGCGGCTGCCAAACCGTTGAAATTTAGCTTTTGCACAAGCTTCCATATCAAATCCTCAACTCTTATTTCAAGGCGGTGGAATCCTTCGTCATACCACCATGCCCTTTGAACAAACGGGTGAACGAAAATTCACCAAGCTTGTATCCTACCATTCTTTCCGAAACATAAATGGGAAGAAATTTTCTGCCGTTATGCACTAAGAAAGTATGCCCCACAAATTCAGGCACAATCGTGCACGCTCTTGCCCATGTTTTGATAGGTTTCTTTTCGTTGGAAGCGTTCATCGCCTGAACTTTTTCCAACAGGTTTAAATCCACAAACGGACCTTTTTTAGTTGATCTTCCCATAAT
This sequence comes from uncultured Elusimicrobiales bacterium, assembly GCA_944325225.1. Lineage (GTDB taxonomy): Bacteria > Elusimicrobiota > Elusimicrobia > Elusimicrobiales > Elusimicrobiaceae > Avelusimicrobium. The sequence continues at coordinate 5,346 of CALUZQ010000041.1, read as the reverse complement.
TACTTCGCCTTATTTTTTCTTCTGTCGCTGACAATCATCCAGCCAAACGCTTTCTTCGTGGAGCGCGTTTTCAGACCGCGGGTCTGCTGGTTCCAGGGAGAGCGCGGAATGTTGCCGCCTTTACCGTGACCGCGGCCGCCGCCCATCGGGTGGTCCACCGCGTTCATGGCGCTACCGCGGACGGTAGGTCTTTCACCGCGGTGTCTGTTGCGGCCGGCGTTACCAATCACAATGTTGCCGTGATCAATGTTGCCCACTTGGCCAATCGTCGCGCAGCAAGCGCTGGGTACCAAGCGGATTTCGCCGGACGGCATTTTGATATGGGCATAGTCCGATTCTTTAGCCATAAGCTGGGCTTGACTGCCGGCGCTGCGCGCCAACTGCGCACCTTTGCCGACTTTCAGCTCAATCGCGTGGATAAAAGTACCTTCAGGGATATTTTTCAAAGCAAGGCAGTTACCCACTTTAATATCTGCGGCCGGGCCGGACATCAATACATCGCCCACTTTTACGCCCAACGGATGAAGAATATATCTCTTTTCGCCGTCAGCGTAGTTTAAAAGACAAATACGGGCACTTCTGTTCGGGTCGTATTCAATAGAAACGACTTTGGCAGGAATTCCGTATTTTTCTCTTCTAAAATCAATTTGTCTGTACGCTCTTCTGTGGCCGCCGCCAATGTGGCGAACCATAATCATACCGGTATTGTTTCTGCCGCCGGTTTTGCGCAGACCTTTGGTTAAGCTCTTCTCCGGAGTGGTCTTGGTAATATCGGAATAATCCGAAACCGTAATCGTTCTGCGGGAAGGGGTGTAAGGTCTAAATGACTTGATAGGCATAGTTAGTAGTTTCTCCTTTCAGCTACTTTGAAGCGGCTTCCACCACTTCAATTTTATCGCCTTCTTTCAAGGTTACAAAAGCTTTCTTATAGTCAGGTCTTTTGCCCTCAAAGCGACCCATGCGGTGGGTCTTGCCCGTTACGGAAATCGTGTTGATTTTGGTTACGGTTACATTAAAGATTTTTTCCACCGCGGTTTTAATTTCGCCCTTGGAAGCGTCTTTGGAAACAACAAAACCATAGCGGTTGTGGTTGTCTCTTTCAATTAAGCTTTTTTCAGTTAACAGGGGCTTCTTTAAAATTTCGTAAGTGCGGGACATTATTTCCCCTCCTTGGCGAAGGTTTCGCACAGTTTTTCAACGGCGTCTTTGGTCAGAATGACTTTGGAGCTGTTGAGCACCACATAGGCGTTGATGTCCTGCGTTTGGATATGGGTAAGCCCTTCCACATTGCGGCAGGCCAAAGCGGCGTTGGCGTCGGCAAAGTTATCCAGCACCAGCGGCTTGCGCCCGGCGGACAAGGTTTCCAACACTTCGGCAAACGCTTTGGTTTTGGGTTCTTTGAAAGTCAAAGAATCCAACACCACCAAGTTGCCTTCGGCCAGTTTGGAAGAAAGCGCCATCGCAAGCGCGGTTCTTCTTTTGGCGGCCGGCAAATCCTGACGATAGGAGTGCGGGGTCGGCCCGAAAGCGATACCGCCGTGGCGGAACTGAACGGCACGCAAGCTGCCCTGGCGGGCGCGGCCGGTACCTTTCTGTTTCCACGGTTTTTTACCGGTTCCGGAAACTTCGCTGCGGGTTTTGGTGTCAGCGGTGCCGCTTCTTTGGTTGGCCAAAAACGCGGTGATGACTTCGTGCAGGAAGGTAGGGTTGGCTTTGACGGCGAACAAGCTGTCCGGCAGAGCGCAGGTCCCTTTTTCATTTCCTTTAATATCTAAAACTTTAGTTTCCATGGGTCAAAGTCCTTACTTCTTGTTGGCGGCTTTAGAAGCAGACACTTTATGCTGCTGCGGCGCCACATAGTGTTTTTTGAATTTGGAAGTTTCCAAGACGGAAACGATAGAACCTCTCGCTCCCGGAACAGATCCTTTCAGGAACAAGAGTCCGTTTTCGTTATCCACTTTGACGACTTCAATCTTGGCTACAGTGTGGGTGGTGGTGCCATAGTGGCCAGCCATGCGCTGGCCGGAAAGCACTTTACCCAAAGAGCGGCGGGAACCTAAGGAACCCGGAGCGCGGGTTCTGTCGGAAGCACCGTGCGAATCGGGCTGACCGGCAAAGCCGTGGCGTTTCATAGCGCCTGCGAAGCCGTGTCCTTTGATTTTGCCCTGCACATCTACATAATCGCCGGGTTTAAAAATTTTTTCAAGTGAAATGACTTGACCGATTTCAAAGCCGTTCACATCGGCCACACGGCATTCCTTCATGTGTTTGACCGGTGCCACATTGGCTTTTTTGAAGTATCCAAGTTCGGGTTTGTTCAGTTTGCTTTCTTTCACTTCGCCAAAACCCACGCACACGGCGTTGTAGCCGTCTTTTTCCTGGGTTCTGACACGCACAACTTTGCACGGGCCCGCTTTTACTACGGATACACCATGCAGGTTGCCTTTTTCATCAAAGAGCTGGGTCATGCCCACTTTTTCGCCGATTACAAAACGAAATGTAGCCGGAGCTTCTTTGACAGTTTCTGCTTTGGCCGCTTCAGCAACGGGGGTTGCCTCTTGGGCACCAGCAGCATTTTTGATTTCTTCAGTCATATTCTGTCAGTTTTCCTATTAGTTGCTTTTGATTGCCACATCTACACCGGCCGGCAAATCAAGTTTCATCAATTCGTCAACGGTTTTAGAGGTGGGACTTTTAAGATCAATCAGTCTTTTATGAATGCGCATTTCAAACTGTTCTCTGCTCTTTTTATCGGTATGGGGAGAGCGAAGTACGGTGTACTTTTTAATCCGAACCGGGAGAAGAACAGGACCCGCCACAATGGCGCCCGTTTTCTGCGCGGTTTCCACAATGCGGGAAACCGAGGCGTCCAACATGCGATGGTCGTAAGAACGCAATTTAATGCGGATTCTTTCTTGGCTCAGCACATGAGCTTTTTTTTCTGTTTTTTCAGCCATTTTTTGTTTCCTTAAATGTTTTTTACAAAAAATTATGGGGCAGAAACCCCACCTCCGGGTCATCTTCTCCGACGAGCCGGTGTGGAATTTTGCTGCCTTGAGTCTAACTTAGTACAGTTTATTATACCAAATTAGCGGGCTTTTGCGCTATACATTTACTAGCGGGTTTCACCGTTCCGCGTTCGCTGCACAGCTGCCTAAAATTCGCTTAATTATATTGTATAATATCCGTCTGCCCTTGTAAAGATTTGTGGAACAATTTAAACACTGCGGCGCGGGCCGCGCCGCCAAGCCGTTTAACGGGCTGGGAACAATCCCCTGCTCCCCCGAACAGACGGATTTTGCCATAAAAAACCGGCCTGTGTGCCAGCGCCGGTTTTAAAATTAGTTGCGAAATCCGTTATTTCATGCGGTTTTTGAGTTGTTGCTTCACTTCGGCCGCTACGGACTGGGAATTATCCGCCAATCCCCAACTCAAATCCAGTCGGTAATCCCCTTTGGCCTCCAGTACGGTTTCCCACGGGATATCCCCTTTTAATAAATCCCGGCAAATGACCTGTTTTAAAGGCGTGCCGCCCGGTACGACCAGATAATACGGCGCGGCGGTTTTCCCCCCCTTTAAGCGATAGGAACCCGGAATCAATAATTCTTGTTCCAATACCGCAAAAGGCAAATCGGTATCAATTTTTACAGTTGCTGTTTCGCCGCCGGAAAACCGGGAATGCAACCCCAACTGGTTTTGCTGGAAAGAACCTTTCAGCAGATGCTTGGAAAAAGAAAAGCCCGCGGGGTCCTGCCCAATCGCCTGGATTTGGGCCGCATATTGCCGATCTTTCATTCCTTTTTCGGGCAGGTTCAGCTCCCAGCGAAGCGTCTTAAAGCCCGGAGCAGACAGGGTTAAATAAGCCGTTCCCTGCGTAAAGTAAATCGCATAGCCGTCTTGGGTTTTTTCTTGGCCGCGGCTGCCAAAAACCGAACTGAGTTTTAACTGGGGAATATCCGTTGTTACCCAAAGAAGCCCGCAATCAGCTTCGCCGTTCACATCGGTCCGGTGCTGATCCGGCGCCAGCGGCCCCAACTGTGTAACGGGAGAAACTTGAAATTCATACCCGCAAACAGCCGGTGCCAAACCTGCCGCCAAAAGCCATACCAGTATTTTTTTCATAATTTCTCCCGTTTTAAATGTTATTTACCGAAATAGCTGTCCATGGATTTCAGCTTACCCGTGCAGACATTATTTTCGCATACCGGATCAATCTGCACATAGCACATTTCCCGGGTGCAAGGCGCCAGCTGGCATTCTTTTTCCCATACTTTTTGGACTTTCTCCGCCGCCTCTTGATTAACGGCTTCATAGCCGGCGCATTCACAGCAGCCCTTCTTGACGGCCACGCAGTCCGCATCAACCGTGCACGCCTTATCGGCTTTAGAAATAGCTTGGTTTAATTTTACCGGCATCGCATTAATCCCCACGCTTTTCGGGGTAGACGAACACGCTGCCAAAGCCATCGCACAACACACCAAAATAACTGTTTTTTTCATACTTGTATCTCCTAAATTAATAAGCCACATAATCTTTCATCGGTTTGGGAGTTCCTACACAAACGCCTCCTTGGCAGGAAGTGTTGATCTCTACATAGCACATCTGCAGCGTGCACGCCGCCATCGCGCATTCTTTTTCCCACAAGGGCTTTAGCGCCGCGGCCGCTTCCTTATTGACGGGGGCGTATCCGTTGCACAGACAGCACCCCTTTTTAACAGAAGTGCAGTCGGCATCTACTTTGCAGGACACGGCCGCCGATTCCACCGCTTCGGTATAATTCTTGGCTTTGGGATTAATGGGCGACTGCGCCACAGGCGCCGTTGCCGCACACCCGGCCAACAAAACACCGGCACCCAATATTCCAATTAAATTTAATTTCATACATTCACCTCTTTATTCCGCCAACACACAGCGGTTCTTGCGACAAGCTGTTTGAATGGCGGATGTATCCGGCTGCTCTTTGCAGCGCGTGTACCAATCCGCCTCGCGGACCCGGTTAAAATCGGCCAGTTCCCGCCGATTAATCGCCGCATATCCCCATTCGGGGTAATGGCACGACTTCATCACCGCCACGCAATCTTCATCTGCATTACAGGCCACATGCACCTTTTCTACATAATGGGCAAACACCTCGTTCATATGCCTTTTATGGCTGGCACATCCCATCAGTAAAAAAGGGCTGATGAATAGAATCCATTTGGTCATATAATTATTATACAACAAAGGGGCCGGATATCCAGGCCCCTTTATTGTTTTTTACCAGCTTGAAACTACTCAATAATTTTGGTTACTACACCAGCGCCTACCGTGTGGCCGCCTTCGCGAATTGCAAAGCGCAACCCTTCT
>CALUZQ010000040.1 GCA_944325225.1 uncultured Elusimicrobiales bacterium | reverse complement strand
TCTTGCAAGGGGGTCAAAATCATTTCCTCGTAACTTTCATCCGGCAACGGGGCCATGTCCACTTCCTGCGGAACGGGCATTTCGTCCGGTTGCGGCGTATGAACGGAAACAGGTGCCGAAGACGCAGCCGCCGGGCGGGTGTATCCGTCCGAAGAATAGGCGTTGCTGGGGTTCCACCAGCCCGGCGGGTTACCGGCACAAGCGGCGGTTAATGTCGCAGCAAACAGCAATAAGATATTTTTCTTCATAATTTTATTATACCAATATCCCGCTTTATTTAGACAGCAGGGTCAGTGCCTGGGCATATAAACTGCCTGCCCGATAGCTGCTTCTGACCAGCGGTCCGCTGGCTACCCCTTTAAATCCCAGTGCCAGGGCATAGGTTTCCCATTCCCGGTATTCCTGCGGCTCCGGGTAGCGGGCTACCGGATAATGCGCCGCCGACGGCGCCAGATATTGGCCTATGGTCAGCAAGTCCACCCCTACTTGCCGCAACTCATACATCAGCCGTTTGATTTGCGCGTCCGTTTCGCCCAGCCCCACCATAAAGCCGGTTTTGGTTAAAATTTCCGGCGCTATTTTTTTGGAATTTTCCAACAGCGTCAGCGTACGGCGGTAATCGGCCCCTACGCGTACGGCATCATACAGCTCCGGCACCGTTTCTACATTATGCGCAAGTACCTCCGGCCGGGCGTTCAAAATCGTTTTTAGGGCGTTTTCATCGCCGCGCAAGTCCGATATCAGCGGTTCTACTTTTACTTGCGGCGTACGCGTTTTAATGGCAGAAATGACGCGTGCAAAATGAGCGGCGCCGCCGTCTTTTAAATCATCGCGGGTGGGCATTGTCAATACGGCATAGCGAATCCCCCATTCTTCCACGGCCTGGGCCACGCGCTGCGGTTCCGATTCATCGGGCGGCAGAGGGCGGGCTTTTGTAACGGCGCAGAAACGACAGCCGCGCGTACAGATATCTCCCAGCACCATAAAAGTAGCGTCGCCGCAATTAAAACATTCCCCCCGGTTGGGGCAGCGGGCGGCGTGGCAGACGGTATGCAGCAGGTGCCGGTCTATGGATTGTTCCGCGTGCAAAGCCGCACGGGAGCGCAAGGCCGCTTTGTTGCGGCCGACTAAATCTTTAAGCCATTGAGGCATGGGCGTAGTCATAAAATTTATTATACAAAAACCATCGCCCGAACCGCCGAAAACGATATAATATATACAGAATTATTTGATTTGGGAGAACCCGCGTGAAACGCTTTTTAATTTTAGCCCTTTTATTATTTCCCCTCTGGCTGCCGGCCGCCGAGCAGGACGATGCCCCCCCAAAAACGGAACAGGAACGCCTGCAGGAAGCGGGTGATTTGTATTTTGATTATAAACAGGACGACGCCCTGGAAGCATACATTGAACTTTCTAAAGACACCGCTAACCGCCAGGCCTTTTTAAATGCGGCATTTATCGCGATGGAACAGAATAACCCCAAACAGGCCGTTGATATTATGACCGCCGCTTACCGCAAACATCCCCAAGACCGGGAAACTATAGAAATGACCGCCGAGGCCTACCTGGCCGACGGACAATACCGAAGCGCCGAAAAATTCCTCTCCCTACTGCCGGAAGATCCCGCCCGGGCGGGTTTCTTCCACATCAACTTAGCCCGGGCCCAAATGGGGTTGGGCGAAAAAAAATTGGCTAAATATAATCTAAAAATGGCCGTCCGGGCCGACACCCACCCCGCTTTGGCCAATTATTTACTGGGCATCCTTTACGAAGAAGAAAAAGACTATAAACAAGCGGCCGAGGTTTTTCGGCAAGCCACGGTGTATGATCACCAATTTATTGAAGCCAAAAAACATTACGCCGCCGCCCTGGAAAAATTAGGCAGCTACAACGAGGCCTACCGGCAGTACCGTATGATTTATTCTTCCGAGAAGCATCTTAAAGATGTCAACGCCGCTCTGGCCCGCTTAAAACCGCGTTTATCCCGGCCGGAAAAAGAAATCGTAGGCGGAAAAGAAATTTTGAAACATACCTTTGTAAAACCGCTGATCCCGCCGGAAAATGTGCAAACCAAAGAAATAAAAATCGGATTGGGAATGCGTCAAAACGGGCGTCCGTCCGTACGGTCCACCGTGCATTTTATCCCTTCCCACGATTTTACTATCACCGATGCCCAAACCGGCAAACTGCTGGCCCGCGGCAAAGCCAAAGAAAGCTGGGTAGCCGTTTTACAAAACGGCAAACCCCATTTGCTTACGCCGGCTAATAAAAAAATTCCTTTTACCAAATCGGTCCTTATTACCCCCTCCTCCAAAACAGAAGGAGAAGGGCATACGATTATCGTGAAAAATGTAATGAGCGGCGCCGGTATGACCTGGGCCAGCGTAGATGACAAAGAATACCGCGGCAAACTGCAAATTACACACCACCCTGCACTCAACACGCTTATACCCATCAATATCGTTAATATAGAGGAATACCTGCAGGGGGTTATCGCGTCAGAAATGCCCACCCAGTTCCCGATGGACGCCCTTCGCGCCCAGGCCGTGCTGGCGCGCACCTACGCTTTAAAACACCTGGGGAAACATAAATACTACGGCTATGATTTGTGCGATACGCAAAACTGCCAGGTGTATGGCGGCGTTACTTCGGAAAGTGAACGCGGCAACGCGGCGGTGGAATCCACCATGGGCGAGATATTGAAATATAAAAATAAACCCATTGAAAGCGTATTTTCGGCCAACTGCGGCGGCATTACCCAAAGCGCCAAAGAAGCCGGCTGGTACGATACCCCTTATTTAAATCCCGTGTCGGATTATAAAGATTTTGATTTCAATCAGCTCCAGCCCTATCATTTCAAAGAATTGCTGCAATATCCGCACGACGCCTACAGCCGTTACGGCAAACATGTCAGCATGGCGGCTTTCCGCTGGACCCGCGTGGTAGATGAAGAAGATTTAAGTCAAATAATCAAACGCCAAAAGAAAGACATTGGGCGCATTACCGCCATTCTGCCGGTGCGGCGGGGGCGTTCCGGCTATGTCAGCCGTTTGATTGTAAAAGGGACCAAAGGAAGCGTAACTTTAAATAAGGAAAATGTAATTCGCAATAACCTAAGTTTAGGTATGCTTCGGAGCAGTTATTTTATTGTAGAACCCAACTACCAGGACCGTGAATTGAAATATTTTGTATTTTACGGCGGCGGCTGGGGGCACGGCGTAGGGTTTGACCAAACCGGCGCCGCCGGCCGCGCCGAAGCCGGGCAAGGTTACCAAGAAATCTTAAAGCATTATTTCCCGATTGCAGACTTCTATTCCCCCGCGGCAACCCGTTACAAATGACCGCGAAGAAAAAATAAAACAGCGCAGGGAGTTGCGTTGTTTGTCCCGACAAAGCCCACTCCGGCTAAGCCGGACAAGCCCCGCTTCGCCGCGGCGAGAAATACGCCCTAAAAACCGCCGGCTTTCGTTTCTTCTACGGTCCGCACCCCAGCGGCATTATATCCTTTCGTTTTTCTTTATACCAAAATACCCCGGCTAAACCGGGGTATTTTAAATTTATTTAGACATTATTTTTATTGCCCGGAAAGCTTGCGCTGGGCTTCGGCCTGCACTTGCTGGAGCCGTTTTTGTTTTTCGGCGTCGGGCAAGTCGGAAGCGACAATCTCGTTCACTTTTTCATACATTTCGCGCAATATCGGCCGGGCGTGCTGTTCCAGCGCCGCACGCTGTTCTGGCGAAGCTTGCTGCACACTGGGATCTTTCATAATTTGCGACAGGGAACTGTCCACCTGCCGGTTGACGCGGGCTTCCTGCAACTGGGGATCTTTTTGGATTTGTTCCAGCTGTTCGTTTACCTGCTGACGCAATTGCATAGAGGCCTGCTGTTTACTGGTTTTGGAAGAATCGGGATCCTGCCAAATTTTCATATATTCGTCGTAGTATTTTTGATAGATGGCATCTATTTTGCGGGCGCCTTCTTCGCCATATACTTCCCCGGCGTCGCGCAGTTTTTCTTCCCGTTCCCGGCTCAGGGAATTATCAATGGCCGCCAGTTCTTTCTCGCCGGTTTTATAACTTCTGCCTAAGGTTTTGCCCTCTTCTTCGTCTTTCAATCTCTGTTCCACTTCCCGGCGTTCCAATTCATTTTCGGCCTCAAATAAACCTTTGGTGGTTTTGCCGTTTTTTACGATAATTTCTTCCAGCGCTTTGCGGCGTTCCCGTTGATTGGCCAGTTGCTGTTCGTAATACTTTTCGGCCGGGAGCCCCTGTCTGGCCAGGAGCATATCTTTTTCGCGGGCGGCGTCAATTTTTTCCCCGGCCTGTGCGGCAATTTCGGGGCCGTATTGCTTAGCCAGTTCCTGCTTGAGCATATTGTCTTTTTCTATCCGCTCCTGTTCAAATTTTCTAAAGCCGTTGTCCTGCGTCATCTGCTGGAGCTTTTGCTCGTACTTTTGAGTTACTTCTTTCACTTTATCGGCAATTTGCTGCGGCGTCTGCCCCGGTGCGGTAACGGCCGAAGCCATTTCACTTTGGAAAGAATCCATTACTTGGGAAGCTTCTTTGGCGGCTTGGGACCCGAAAGTTTGGCCCATGCTGTGCACCACCCCCGCTTTTTGAGCGGCAACTTGTTCCAACACCGGCGCAAAAGGACCGGCCGCCACGGCCTGCGGCGAAGCGTTGCGCTGGAGATATTTTTCTATATTTTTATCTTTTTTGCTTTTCGGCAGCAGGGCTTGGGCAACGGCGCGGTCAATACCGCTGGAAAGCCCCTTCAGTTGCGTTTCCAGCCGCTTTTGCTGTTCTTTGGGCACCGCGTTCATAAACGGAGCAAACGCCCGCTCCCGCTCGGATTTGATTTGTTCCTGAACCGTCGGCCGATAAACGCCGGGTTGGGGATGCTGGCCGGCCGGGTTGGAAGAAACGGCCGCGCCCGAAGCATACTTCCCGTAATTAGCCGCAGAAAGCCCTTTGGGCCGGTAAGCCCCGGATTCCCCCGCCCCGGTACCGCCCACAGAAACAGACGGCAAAGCCGCATAGGGATTTTTAGCGGCAAAATCCGTATCCAGGGTGTAGTCCTGTGGATTTAACGCCAAATTGGGCCGCCGCATATAACGCTGCACCGCCAGAGCGCGTTTCTCTTCGCGGGATAAGGGTTCCGCTTCCTGTGGGGAAATACCTAAAATTTCTTCATTTTTTAAATTTTCAATCAGCCGGCGCTGCGCTTTCTCAGCCGGGGATTTGCGGCTTGCAGCGCTCGAAACGGCAGATGATTGATACGCGGAAGGACGCATCAGAGAAAGCCCAATTGCCAACAATATCACAATTAAAAATCCAAGCTGAAACAGCCGTTTATTGTTATCCATAATTATTTCCCAGCGGCGGCAAGAGGGATTCCCCTCACTTCGGCGGCGCGGCGTTCTATACTTTGGTTCAACTGGGCCTGAAGTTCCGTCATTTCCTTACGATAGTTTTCGCCGGCCTGGAATAATTTTTCCTGCAGTTGGCTCAAGCGGGCCGGTTGATGCAGCCATTTGTCTGCCGCGTTTTTATAATGTTCAAAAATATCCCGGGTTTGCAGTACGGCTTCTTTCCCGTAGAGTTTTTCAAATTGGGTTTCCACCTGCTGGTGGGCCTCTATCAGCCGGGCGCGCAGCGAAGCGGCCTGCGAGTCCGACAGGGCAAGCACCGGGTCGCCATATTCAGCCGCTACGGCGCTGAAAGCCAAATCGGCCTGTTGGGCTACGCGGGCCAGTTCCTGTTCCAACTCCTGCGGGGTTGTTACCGAGGATAAGACCAGCCAGTAATCGTCCGCCGCTTTTTGCAGCACCGGTTTTGTTTTTTTGGCACAGCGTTCGCCGTAATCTTGTGCCACAGCGGCCAGCAGCGTTTCCGAAGCGTCCATAAGCGCCTGACGGGAAATGCGGCTTTGTTGGGAATCGGGAATGGACCAGGAGCGCTGTTGTTGGCTTTGGGTAAATTCCGCTATTTTTTTGGAATAAGAGGCAGATACTTCGCTTAATCGGGCCGCCAATTCCTGCGGATTTTGAGCTGAAAGTGCCGCGGAAACCGCATCTTCACGAAACTGGGTAACCAGCTCGGAGGTTTGATCAGCCGCCCTGCGGGCATATGCTTCTTTGACCAAAGTGTCCAGCGCTTTTTTTTGCAAAGCAATCTGTTCGGAAATACGCAAATCGGGCGTTTGGGGCAAAAACGCTTGCAGCACATCGCCCGGCAGAAGCGGACGCTCCACCAGGGGCTTAGCCCGGGCCTGCGCCAGCGCACGGTGGTGTTGGGCTTTGTTCATATACCGCTGCAAATTATCCGCACGGGCGGAACGGCGTTTGGGGTGTACTTCGTCCTCCGGCGGAGTACATGCGCATACACACAAGCAAAAAAGCAAGCCCATCCATGCAAACGGTGTTTTCATATTTTCATTATACCCCAAAAAAGCGGATTTGTCAGCCCCTTTCCGAACGCGCGCGTTCCAAAAAATACCCCCAACAGGCGGATAATAAAAAACCCCGCCTAAGCGGGGTTTCTTTTATTCTTTGGTAATTTGAATACCTAATTCTTTGAGCTGAATGTCATCTACCGTATTGGGCGAATCAGTCAGCGGGCAAACCGCCTGGGCCGTTTTAGGGAAAGCAATCACTTCGCGGATAGAATCTTCCCCCGCCAGCAGGGCGGTAATGCGGTCCAGCCCCAGCCCAATGCCGCCGTGAGGCGGCGCGCCGGCTTCCAGGGCGTTTAACAACATACCAAAGCGGCGGGCGGATTCTTCCTTGGAGTGTTTCATCAAGGCCAAAATGCGTTCCTGTACATCGCGGCGGCAGTTGCGCACGGAGCCGGAGGCCAATTCGTTGCCGTTCAACACCAGGTCAAACTGGTAGGAGCGGATAGAAGCGGGGTCTTTTTCCAGGTTAGGCAAGTCCTCTTCCACGGGAGCAGTAAACGGATTATGGGCGGCGTCCCAGCGGTCCTCCTCGGGGATATATTCCAACAGCGGGAAGTTGGTAATCCAGGCAAAAGCCCATTCGCTCACGCGCGGCAATTCTTTCACCAATTCTTTGCGAAGCGCGCCCATAAAAGTTTGGCAGGTGTGCAAGTTGGCGTCGCTGCCGACAAAAATAATATCGCCGTCCTGCGCGCCGACCGCCTGCTTCAGCGCGTTCATTTCTTCGGCCGCAAAGAATTTGGCGCTGGGCCCTTCAAAGCCGTCGGCTTTTACTTTCAGCCATACCAGCCCTTTAGCGCCGTTCTTTTTAACCAGTTCCGTCAGTTTATCTAAATGCCCGCGGGAATACGCCGCGCCTTTTTCGCCGCGAATAGCGCGAATGGCGCCGCCGGCGGATAAAATGTCTTTAAACACTTTAAAACCCGTTTGGGCAAAAATATCGTTGACATTTTTCATTTCCAGCGTATAGCGCAAGTCCGGTTTGTCAGAGCCGTATTTTTCCATCGCTTCCTGGAAAGGAATCTTCGGGAACGGAGTGGCGAGTTCTTTGCCCGCCGTTTTGAAAATTTCCTGCATCAGCCCTTCTACAATTTCGTGAATGTCGTTAATGGTAACGAAGGACATTTCCATATCAATCTGTGTATGTTCGGGCTGGCGGTCGGCGCGGAGATCCTCATCGCGAAAGCAGCGCGCCAGCTGGAAGTAGCGGTCAATACCGCTGGCCATCAGTGTTTGTTTGAACATTTGAGGGCTTTGCGGCAGGGCATAAAATTCGCCGTGGTGTACGCGGGAAGGCACCAGATAATCGCGGGCGCCTTCGGGGGTGGAACGCGTTAAAACCGGGGTTTCCACTTCCAAGAATCCCTGCCCGTCCAAATAGCGGCGGGCCGCCTGCATAATGCGGTGGCGCAAAAGTAAATTGGCATACATCTGCGGATTGCGTAAATCCAAATAGCGGTATTTTAAGCGGATTTCTTCGGCGACCGAGCGGGATTTTTCCACATCAAACGGCAAAGGAATGGAAGTGTTTAATACTTTAAATTCCTCGGCCACCAATTCCACTTCGCCGGTTTTCATATTTTTATTTACCGCGCCTTCAATGCGTTTATTGACCGTCCCGGTTACTTCAATCACATATTCATTTCGCACGGCGGAAGCTTCGGCAAAGAACGGCTTGGACGGTTCCACCACTACCTGGCAGATGCCGCTGCGGTCTCTTAAATCAATAAACAACACCCCCCCGTGGTTGCGATAGCTGTTTACCCAGCCGCACAGGGTTTGTTTGGTGCCGAGCAGGGAAGCCGTAATTTCCCCGCAATAATTCGTTCGTTTCATACTAATTTTTTTACCTCGTCAGTTAATGCTTCAAATGAAATTTGTTTTTGTTCGCCCGTCGTTAGATCTTTCAGCGTAACTACCTGCTTGGCCAGTTCGTCCCCGCCCAGAATCACGGCATAGGAAGCGCCGCACCGGTCGGACTGTTTCATTTGCCCTTTCACATTTTTATCAAACAAGCCGCCTTCGGTGCGAATGCCGGCCGCGCGCAGGGATTGCATCAAATTAAAAGCCGTTTCGTTGCAGTTTTTTTCCAACGATACCACAAATACGCTTTTTTCCTGGGGGCGTTCCACTTCGCCGCGCGCCATAATCACGCGTTCGGCTCCCATCGCCCAGCCGATAGCCGGCGTGGCCGGGCCGCCCATATTTTTAACCAGCGTATCGTAACGGCCGCCGGCCGCAATCGCGTTTTGGGAAGCGTCCCCCGCTTGAAATTCAAACACGGTGCGGGAATAATAATCCAGCCCGCGCACCAGCATAGGATCTACTTCAAAATCTATTTTTCCTTTTAGCAGGGCCTGCACTTCGTCAAAATGGGCTTGGCATTCGGGGCAGAGGAGCATCGTCGGCACGCGGCCGGCGAAGCGGGCGCCGTCTATTTTGCAGTCCAGCACACGAAGCGGATTTTTTTCAAGCCGCGTTTGGCAGTTTTCGCAAAGGGAATCCTTTTCGGCCGATAAAAAATCAATCAACGCCTGGCGGTAAAGCGGGCGGCATTTATCGCACCCCAAGCTGTTAATTTTTACTTTGTAATTTTTAGCGCCGAATTGGGCCACAATGTCTTTAAGCATCAAAATCACTTCGGCGTCCGCCGCCGGAGCGGAATTGCCGATATATTCCGCGCCGATTTGTTCAAATTCGCGGTAGCGGCCCGCCTGCGGGCGTTCCGCCCGGAACATATTGCCGATGTAATAAAATTTCTGCACAGGCGCGTTTTGGGTAAAGTTATTCTCCAAATACGCACGCACCACGCCGGGCGTTCCTTCGGGGCGGATTGCCAGTTGGCGGTGTCCTGCGTCTTCAAACGCGTACATCTCTTTTTGCACGATGTCGGTTGTTTCGCCGGTGGATTTAACAAACAATTCTTTTAATTCCACAGTGGGCAGGCGCAGTTCGCCAAACCCATAACGAGAAAATACGCCCCGGGCGCAATTTTCCAATTCGGTAAAGCTTTTGGATTGGGGTTCAAAAATATCGCGAAATCCGCGTACTAATTTAGCCATATAGTTAATTTTAGCATTTTATAACCTAAGCCAGTATGGGTTTTTACACGGGAATCCGTTCTCGGCTTGGCGGCATAAAAAACGGGGTCCCTTTTAGGAACCCCGCGCAACAGAAGCAAAAGGTTTTAATCAAGCCCTTGGCAATAACGGGTCAGCCGGTAATTGGCATACAGCTGATCGTATTGCGTTTTGAGCCGTTCCTCGTTTTTAGAGAGTTTGCGCCCGCCGAGTTGCTTTTGGCGGATTTCCTGCAAAGCCAGCCGATTAGTGCTGGTAAACTGCTGCAGTTCCGCCGTACCAACATGCACATAAAAGCGGCATTTCTGGTCTTGCTGAGCCCGTTGTTGGGCGCGCGCTTGGGCGGCCGCTTTTTCCGCTTTGGCTTGTTCCAACTGTTTTTGGAGCTCGGCCGCGTCCTGCGCGGCATAGCTGCGGATATCGTCCACCGTCAGCCCCAGCGATTTCATATTGGCTCTGGCCTGCACGACATCTTTGGGAGTTCCCAAGAAGTAAAAATCGTCATACCGATCCAAGCTCTTTTTATCGGTCCCATAATAGCGGGCGAAAGCGCGGTAGGCACATTTGGAATTTTTATGTACATGGCGGCTTTCGGTAAAAGAATAATACTCGCCTTCTTCCATTTCTTTGCCGCACACAAAACATACCGGCTTTTTAGGCGCAGCATTTTTAGCAGCCGGGGGCTGATTATTCGCAAGAGACGACAGCGGCACATTAGCCAACAACGGCGCCTGATCCGGTGCTACGGCTAAGGACGCGGGCTGCCTGGAAACGGGGGCCGGTCCCTGCGGCTGTTGTTCCGGGGCTTGCTTGTAACCGCCGCGCGCCGGCAACATACTTTGAGAACGAGCCGCCGAGGAAGGCGTTTCTTCCGGTAATTTAACTACTGCATTGGGAGAAAGCCCCCCGTCCATACGAACCGGCAGCATACTCTGCTGGCGGCCGATATTGGCCGAGCCGGATTTTTCCACTCCAGCCGGTTTTTCGGTCTTAATTACGGGTGCTTTTTTAGGCGCTTGCGGTTTGCTCGCCAGTCCGGCCAGCTGTACCTGATTCTGTTCCAACCGCTTCATGGATTTTTTCAGAGCTTCTTTTACTTCCTGCGTTTCCGCGCGGGTGCTTACCGGCACACACACTTCTTTTTTAGCACGCTGATTATGATACCAGCACACCAGCGTAGCCAGCCGCAGCCCATCGTTGGAAGAAGGCCGCGCGACGGAATTTCCGTCCACCGTGGAGGTCATCATAGAATTGGGTTCGTCAATATGCACCAAGCCGAACAAATGGCCTAATTCGTGGGTCATAATATGCTGGTTGTAAGCGGCCCAGGGCCCTTGTTTATGCCAGGAACCCGGTTCCGATTTAGAAAGCGCATTCATATATTTTTTAGAGTTGTCCGTCAGCTTGCTATCCCAGTTATACCCTTTGCCGTTGGTGGCGGACTCGTAAAACTCCCCCGCCATTTGGGCGGAAACCGCTTTCTTATATTCTTCGGCGGCCTTAGCTTGTTCTTCAGGCGATTTGGCCATCGCATTAAAATAATCCATCCATTCCTGTTCCACAAAGAAACGAATACGGCCAAACCCGTTGCCGTCCTGCGTAAAATAGGGCATTCCGATTCCGCGGGCCGAAGCGGCATTATTGCCTTGATAAAAACCGTATTTACCGGTAGTCGTTTCTAAGGAAAGATTAACGGTAGAATCATTCCAGCGAGCTTTGCGGGCTTTATCATTCTGATATCCGTCCACCAGCGTAAATTTAAGATTCGGCAGCTGATAATTTTTCGGCAGCCAGGCATTGGCGGCTTCCCGCCAGTCCTGCCACCCCTGTTCCACATACGGAAACAACGCCTCTATCGCATACGCATAACCGGGATTTTCCTGTAAATAAGAAGCATCTGCCCCGGCGGCATTATTTAACGAAAGATTAATATAGGCCACGACTTTTACGGTTTTTTTCTGTTTGGGAGCAATGATATTAGACAACAAGAAATCTTTTCCCGCGGAATTTTTCAACCGTTCCACTTCCTGCCCGCCGGCACGCAATACCTCATGGGAGCTATTTTCCAATACAGAAGAAGCCCACGCCGGAAAGGTTACCGCAAAACTAAACAAACATAAAATAAGTTTTTTCATAGATATCCCTATATAAAGAAATCTCCCCGTAAAAACCCGCTCTCAAGCGCTTTTACACCGGTGGATATAGATAGTATAGTACAATAATCCCGTTTTTCAAGGCATTAAACCTATACACTCTATATCATACTATATTAATTGTACCAAGAAAAAACGAGGGCCTTTGGGCCTAAGTGAATATAGGACTTCTATCACATTTCCTATGCTTGCTTTCGCCTATGTATTTGCCCAGCCATACCCACTTCCAACAAAAAACCACGCTTGCGTGTGGTTTACGGTTAAATGGTGGATGTGATCGGGATCGAACCGACGACCGTCCTCCGCTCTCGTCGGAAGCGAAACGCGCCTCGTGATTCCTCTCCTAAACGCAAGAAAACCACGCTTACGCGTGGTTTACGGTTAAATGGTGGACATGATCGGGATCGAACCGACGACATCCTCTCCGCTCTCGTCGGAAGCAGGACAACGCGCCTCTAAATAAGAAAACCACGCCTAAGCGTGGTTTGCGGTTAAATGGTGGACGTGATCGGGATCGAACCGACGACCTCCTCGTTGCGAACGAGGCGCTCTCCCAGCTGAGCTACACGCCCAAAAAATCAGTTTTTATGTTCTGGGTTTACTTCTGACCTATTTATTATAGCATATCCGAATTTAAAAGAAAAATATTTTTCTTTTCCGCCCCAGTTTCCTTTCCTTTTCCAAAAAGCTACAATATATATACTTCATTCATTTTATAGAGGAAATTATGTCTAGCAAAATTCGCGTTAAAGATGTCGGCCAATACTTAGGCCAGGAAATCACTTTGAAAGGGTGGCTGTATAACAAACGATCCAGCGGCAAACTGCACTTTTTGCAACTGCGCGACGGGAGCGGCATTATCCAATGTGTGATGTTCAAAGGAGAGGTTTCCCCCGAACAGTTTGAACTGGGCGATAAAGTAACCCAGGAATCTTCCATCATCGTTACCGGCACCGTGCGCGAGGATAAACGCTCCCCGCTGGGCTTTGAATTGGGCGTTAAAAACCTGGAAGTACTGCAAATGGCCAAAGATTATCCCATTTCCCCCAAAGAACACGGGCCGGATTTCCTCATGCAAAACCGCCACTTGTGGCTTAGATCGGCCAAACAAACCGCTATTTTGCGTATCCGCGACGAAATCATTTTTGCCATTCGCGAATACTTCCATAAAAACGGGTTTATTTTATCCGACTCCCCCATTTTAACCCCCGCGGCCTGCGAAGGGAAAAGCACCCTTTTTGAAACCGATTACTTCGGCGAAAAGGCCTTCCTTTCCCAAAGCGGCCAGTTATATGCCGAGGCCTCGGCCATGGCCTTGGGCCGCACCTATTGCTTCGGCCCCACTTTCCGCGCCGAAAAAAGCAAAACCCGCCGCCATTTAACCGAGTTTTGGATGGTGGAACCCGAAGTCGCTTACAACGATTTGGACGATAATATGGACCTGGCTGAAGATTTTATTAAATACATCGTTTCCCAAGTACTCAAAAACCGTGCCGACGATTTAAAAACCTTGGAACGCGATACTTCCAAACTTCAAGACACCGTGGAAAAGAAATTCCCCCGCATTGATTATACCGACGCTATTGAAATTCTGCATAAAAAAGGCAACAATACCCCCTGGGGCGGCGATATCGGCGGCGACGAGGAAACCTTGCTGGGCGAGGATTACGATACGCCTATTATGATTCACCGCTACCCGGCCGCTATCAAGGCCTTCTATATGAAGCGCGATCCCAAAAATCCCAAAGTCGTATTGGCCGTAGATGTCATCGGGCCGGAAGGAGCCGGAGAAATTATCGGCGGCAGCGAAAGAGAGGATAATTACGAAGTGCTCCTGGAACGCATGAAAGAACAGGGCTTGGATCCGCAAGGATACGACTGGTACCTGGATTTGCGCCGATACGGCAGCGTACCCCACGCCGGGTTTGGTATGGGAATTGAACGCATGGTACGCTGGATTTGCGGGCTGCAGCATGTGCGCGAAACCATTCCGTTTGCCCGTATGATGGATAAAATCCACCCGTAGTTTTTACTTAATGAAAAATCCCCGCGTTTTTATAGCGCGGGGATTTTTATTTATTGGCTTGCGCGGACAGTTATTTTTTAAAGCTATCCGCCAGCATATTGCATAGAATTTTATTTCCGGAACAACTGTATTTCCTAGACGAATCCGCCCACGAAAGCGGTATGCGAAAAGTCAATTTTGCTTGCGTAGCTTGGCATATTTCATGGGCGGCCGCTTTGTCGGGACAATACCACCCCGCTACCACACCGGAAGATGAGTTATTGCCGTCCAATACCAGCCCATTGGGGCAGCGATAATACATTGCTCCGTTTCCCGTACACCCCTTCATTACATCTATATCCAACACTTCCGTTCCACGAATAACGGTTTCTCCCGTAGCCAAATGGTATAATTCTTCGGCCTTAATCAATCCTTCCACCTGTAAAATCACTTGGGTAAACCGCGCTTTATCAACAGCTTGTTGATATTGCGGCAACGCCACTGCTGCCAGGATACCAATAATTAAAACGACCACTAACAGCTCTATTAGCGTAAATCCGGCGTTTTTAACGCCGGGGAATGTTTTTTGATAGATTTTGTGCATACGCAAAATTTATCAAAAAAAAAAAACGAGTCAAGGGGCGAGCCGCCCCTCCCCACTCTAT
>CALUZQ010000039.1 GCA_944325225.1 uncultured Elusimicrobiales bacterium | reverse complement strand
CTCCACCGCGCGGCCCTTTACCTGGAAAGCCCACTTGCTGTCCAGCATTTCCTTGGCCGCACGCTTATAATCGCCCGATTCCACGGCGGAAAGCATTTTTTTGAAGCCGGCAAGCCCGGAAATTCCCAGGTTGTAGCACATCTCCACCAGCACGCTAAGCCGGGCGTCGTCCATTTTTGGCCACCAAATAAAGGCATTTTTAACCTGCTTTTCCGCAATTTCCAAATCTTGCTTGAGAAGTAGTTCGGCCACCTCTTTGGAAATCCCTCTAGCGTCCAGATTGTGCCCATAACCGATAGTCAGCGCGCCGGCCGAACACCGGTAGGGCTGATGAGCCAAACCCTCATTTTTGCGGATTCTAGCCGCCAATTTTTCGTAATCCATATTATTGCCCCCCTTGGGAAAGAAGTGTTTTGATGTCGGAGCGCATTTCGGCCACTAACGAAGTTAAATTCTTAATATCGGCCGAAGTGCTTGCGTACTGCGCGCGAATTTCCGCTAAGGCGGCTTCAGCTGAACGGATTTTGCTTTTTACTTCGGCAATATCGGCTCGGTGGGAGTGCTCCACTTTTTCCAAATTTTTTTCGGCTGCACTTAGGCGGGTGGAAAGATTTTCCAATTTTTTATGAAGTGCTACCCACACCCCGCCGATGGACACCGTAAGCGTGCCCAGCATTTTAAGCAGTTCGTCATTCATTGGAAGTCTCCCGCAAGGGCGCGGCTAAAGATTCTATCTCCTGCGCTTGCTGCTTTACATAATCGCTTGCGCCGGAATTTTCCGCCAGCACCAGTTCGCGCACGGCGCGCGTCAGGCCCGTTTGACTTTCCAAAGAGCGTACTGCTTTTTCTTTTTCCGCCAATTCCTGTATTTCCGCTGCTTCCCCTTTTGTTAGCCACTTCCCGGCAAACAAAACATATTCTTCATCCACTTCTTCTATGCGCGTAAACTCCATACAGGGGGCTTGTTCCACCTCTTCTTTCGTAGGCGCAGCAAAAGCAATAAATTCCTCTTTTACCGGCGCTTGGATTTGCTCTTTTTCGCCAAATCCGTTGTCTACTTCTTTGGTTTCATAACCGATTACTTTTTCTTGGTATCCGATAAACATTATTTTGCTCCTTCGTCGTAAATAAACCGAAAAGCTCCCGTCGCTCCGCTTGCCGTGTAGTTAACTGTTACCACTTTTTCTACTTTGGCCGGATAGAGCAATTTTAAACCTTGTCCATCCGCGGCGGCATATTGGGAAACCCCGCCCACGCCGTCTTTTATTTCTATATATTCCCCGGAATTAGCCGTTTTTTCCAAATAGAACCAGCCGTTTGCCGGCGCGGTGTATTGAGCACCGGAAGAGGACAAAGTCAAATCGGTGCTTTTTTCGGAAGGTTTCCCTTGTAAAGAGGTCCAGTCGGTATCATTATAATCCACCGCGTGGAAAACTGTTTTGGGCGTCAAAGAAGTAATAACGCCAGTACTGTCTGTTTCAACCGTGCCGCAGTTGCAAAAACCCAGCATATTGCCCGTGGTAGGGTTGTAGTTCTTGTTATCCACCGTATTATAAACGGCATGGGCTGAAGAAAAAAGAGTCGTCGCCGTTAAACCGAAATCTCTTTGCGTTTGATTTGAAAAAGACAGCGTCCGCAAAGCCGAAACGGTTACCGCCGTATTTTTTAAAGTACCATCTGTATTCCTTCCGTTTGGAACAAGACATTCCACTCCCGACAACGCAAACATCGTATTGCTAATATACCCAAACCCGTTAAATACTTGGTCTATGGAAGTAGCGACTCCAGCGTTAAATGTAGCCATACAAATAGGCAGCGTTGCATTTTGTAAAACACTCCAGCTAGAACCCGTATCCAGCGTCCTCTTTATTACATTGTTTGCAGTATCATACCAATAGGCCGTTTGGGTAAAAGCTGTCGGCTGGGTATCTCCGCTAAATAAATTTAATCTATTTTGTGCAACTACAACGCCCAAATTACTACTAGAGTTTGCTACAAAAAATACGGTTCTTCTGCCAGTTGGTGCTCCCAGAACTAATTGATAATCAACAGATGTAACCACTTCATTGAATACGCCTGCACCGTTTGGGATATATAATTTGCTTCCGGCTTTGAGCGTCAGCGTTCCGTCGGCGGAGAGTTGAAGATTGATGTCCTGCGGAATTTTGGTAATACAATTGCTTATCCGTCCAGTATTGATTAAATCCAAGTCCGCCTTTTTATTCAAGGATTCCTGCACGGCACTGCCACTGTCAATGCTGTTCACATTAGAAAGAGTTGTATCCGCACCAT
Source organism: uncultured Elusimicrobiales bacterium (assembly GCA_944325225.1). Lineage (GTDB taxonomy): Bacteria > Elusimicrobiota > Elusimicrobia > Elusimicrobiales > Elusimicrobiaceae > Avelusimicrobium. The sequence continues at coordinate 12,529 of CALUZQ010000039.1, read as the reverse complement.
TACCTTGGACGATATCCGGCAATTGACTGTACGGTACTTTGCCATTTTGCAAATCCGCTTTAGCAGCCAATATCCCGTTGATGCGATCTAAATTGACTTGTTCTTCTGCTATTCTTGTTTCAGCCATAATAATGCTCCTTTATTTATAATAGACACGGATTTCATAGGGGATGTTAGAAGTGTCCGTAAACCATTCTGAAAAATCCCACGAAGCCGCCTGGAATTGATGGTAAATATCAACAAAGTTTCCGCTTTGGTCTCCCCAACCAGTAAGACACGGGAATATCATGCGCGGGCTTCCGTCCGTTCCGTTGCCAAGCACAATTTCCACTTTTGTAATTGTTTTTCCGGAAATTCCTAAGTTTGCACTGCGGAAATAGTTTTTATGGGCTGTGTTTAAGTAATTTGCCGTCCAAGTACCGTTTTGAGCAACGGAGTATTGTTCAGCAGTTCCGCCACCCCCTGTACCGCTGTTTTCCAGCGCGGAAATGCGTGCATCCAGCGCCGGATGGGCGCTGGATGCAGAATTGTGCGCTGAAATTTCCGCATCAACATCGGCTGCTTCTGCCGTCCGAATAGAGCTGTTAATTTCAAAAACGACGCGGTCTCCGTTTCTCAAATTGTAATTAAAAACGACAGAAGTGCCTGATAGGGTGTATTCTCCTTCATCTTTTCGCTGACCGTTTACATACGGTACTACTGCCAAATAGGTTAAGTCCGTACCGATATTGAAAGTCTTTAATCCGCCGTCATAAGATTCAGAAGGCGTTCCCGCCGTAAAAGTCAAAACCGTCCTTTTCAGCGCCTTTATGTCGGCCAGTGCGCTTTGGGCCTCCTCTGCGCTTTGGGCAGCATTACCGGCACTGTTCAATGCGGCGGAGGCAGAAGCGGCTGCATTATTTTGGCTGTTCAGTGCAGCGGCGGCATACTGTTGAGCAATCTGCGCTTTTTCGGTGGTTTCTTCTGCCTTCTCTTGAGCAGACTGAGCGCTGGACGCGGCCTGCTGGGCAGCATTTTCAGCAAGTTCTGCTTGTTCTGTTGCCGAGGAAACCCCAGCATTGATTGCGTTTAAATATTCTTGAGCATTAGTTTCAGAATTTAAAGAAGATATAGGCACTTTAACGGCTCTATCCAAAGCGGCAGCAAGTTCTTGAGCTACCAGAACAGCTTTATCATATCCGCCTTCCAGCTCTTTTGCATCCAAAGCGCCGCCCGTTTGCAGGTCAATTTCCTGCGTAAGCGGGGTATTTCTTATAAGGGTAATTTTCTTTCCGTTCGGTAAAGGGTTCAACCCGCTTTCGACTGTTGGATAGGTAACAGAATTTAACTGTGGGGAAACCGAAAAATTATTTACGATTTCAGTTTCTGCGCCGTTTTCATCCGTAACCACTATACGCAAATGCGCAGCAGACAACAGTGGAAAAGTAACACCAAATTGGCGGTTACTTCCGTCCCCGGAATATTGCAGTTTTGTGATTGTGTTAGATACTGTCATTTATCTGCTCCTTTATTCTTTTGTGTTCGTAGCAATATGGGATCTGTTTTCCGTATATCCTAACGCCTGCAAGAACCCCCGCATTGCATTTTCCCCGCTGGCAATGTCTTCTATGCCGCTATACAATCCCTTGGCATACCGTGTTGGCAAACCTCCCAGCAATTGGCCTGATGTGGCCAACATATCCAGAACCTCTTCCGCAGTCAAATCCTCTTTTAGGGCACGCTGTCCCAGTGCAAACAAATCGCTTACTACCGGAAGTTCCGGCCTTTCCAAGCGCGGACGATGGTCAAAGGCCTTTGCTTTTACTACCTCTGCCGCCGCACCTACTGCCATATCCAGTACCGGCAAACAGCCAGCCATCTGCACAAACGGGCTAAAGAACAGTTCGTCTACTATAATTTCGTCGGCATCGTCGTCATCATAAAACCAGGCCAAAAGGCCAAGTGTGGTAAGCGTGGAATAGAACCAAGAGTTAAACACCCCGTAAATAGCCACTACTTTCCCCAATTGTGCGGGGGAGATTTCCCCACGCTGGTATTCATTAATGGCGTCTGCTATTTTGCGCGCGTATTGGGCCGGTGTGTTTTTGAAAGCAAATAACCCGCGCACCAAAAAGTTCATATCGCGCGCCTGCAAGGTGGACAAACTGCTTCTTGTATTTGCCTGTTGGCTACGCAAGGTTGCCTTTCTAAACTCGGCAAATGCCTCTTGTTGGCTTAATCCCTTCTCTTTTATCAGAAAATCCACATAGGGCTTTCCGCCAAATATAATAGCCCCCATGTCTCCCAAGCGGGTATTAATGGTCAGCAAATCCGTAAAACGCAAGAATTTCCCCCTTGCCGTTATGGCGTTGGCGTCAGCGGTGGCGCGGGCCAGGGCTTCGTTCATACTCCCGCTTTCAAAACGGGCCTTTAAATAAGGGTCTCCTTCCATCATAAAACGAACCGTTTCTTTGGGATGCAGCACCGCCTCAGTAAATCCGCCGATCCATTTTGCGGTTGGCATGTTTTCGGCATAGTTCATGGCGCTGATTAACTGCTTAATGGCAATCGTTGGTTTTGATGCAATAGCCCCTTTCACATAGTTGTTGGTTAGCCAGTCTCCTAAGCGGTCCATATCATAATTTAAGCGCGGTTTTGTAACGCTAAACTGGTCTATCAGTTCCAGCATTCTTTTATAAACATCTTCTCCAACCCGCTCAATGACAGCCGGTTTAATAACGGGGCTTTTAAACACGCGGCGTATCTGGTTTAGTTTTTCGGCCTTAAAATGATAATCCGCCGCTCTGTCAATATGCCTAAACAAAATGCCAAACGGGTTTTCCAGTTTCATTTGGATAAAAGCGCTTTGGGAACGCGCTTTGATAAAAGACGGGTTTTTGCTCATAATGGCCGCACTTTGTAAAAAGTCCAGTTCGCTTTCCACCCTTTCGGTCACGCTTGGGAAATAGTTTTCCACGCGCGGCAAATCATAACCGCGTTCTTTTACAAACACTTCGTTAATTTGGGCGTATGATTTTTCCGCTTCCTGCTGCAAAAAATCTCCTAATGCTTTATCTTGAAGGTTCAGAACATCAAACATGTCATGCAGTTGCCCTTTGTATTGCATTAACAAACGACCAAAAAGATTATCGTTTTTAGAATAGATATAGGCCGTAAGTATTTGCATTTTAGAGAGTTCTTCTTCAAATGCTTTGCCCGTATGTTTTAAAGCATTCGGGTCTGTATTTTTGTCTTCCAGCGCATAGTTAATAAACATGTGTTTTTCTTTGCGAAGTTCATTCATTTTATTTTGCACTTCGCGGTTGCTCTTTAAGCCGTAAATTCGTTTTACCCCGTCCATAATGGCAGTACGGCGGCTCCAGGTGTATGTCATAGTATCGGCTTCCAGGTTCAGCATGCTGTATTTTTCTTTGATGTTTTTATCCGTTATCAAGTCCAGGAAGCTTTCCCAGTTTGCCAGCCAGGAAGCGTACATCCGTTTTACGAGACCCGCCTGTTTGTTCTTTTCCACGGCGGAAAGCACCTCGGATTTGTCCTGTTCCGTTCGGAAATCCATTATCATTTTTTGCAAATTGCGGGCGCTGCGGCCGGCTTTTCGCAAAGCAGAAATATCCTCATAGGTTTGCTTAAACAGCTGCATGGAAATGTCTTTTCGGTCATAGGCCTGAATGCTTAAAAGCTCATTTACTATTTTGTCCGTAGGAGTCGCCGGATTATCCGTAAAATAATTCATCCGGCTGGCCATTTCATCGGCAGCTTGCTGGGGGCTCAGGCGTGCCACTCTTTTCAGTTCAGACAAAGCGTTCAGCGTTGCCGGGTCCACCATGGCTTTGCGCAAATTTCCGCGCCGGTCAAACAAATTAAGGTTTAATACTTCGTGTATTTTTTTATTGACATACTTTTTATAGTTATCTTCCTGTATGTCTTTGGCGCGCTTCAATAAAGCTTTCAAATCGCTTTTATAAATGGCACGCCTGCGCGTGGCAGATTTGGCATATTTAACAATTATTTTACGGATATCATCGCTTTCAATCCCACCGATGCCGCGAAGCACCTTTTCGGCCGCGCGCATAAACGCGGCTTCCAGTTTTGGTTCAGCTTCTTTAAGCACTTTTTCTGCCTGTTGTTTGCGTCGTGCTAATTCTTCTTTACTCCAATTTTCCCATATACGGTAAAAGCCGGTTACACTAAGGGTACGGACTCTCCATGCTTCTTGTACGGAAGCGTCTACTGTACCTACCGATTGGTTATAAGCCCGCAGCAGCTGCGCGTGTACTTTGTCCCAATTTGTCGTAGGAATGTCCAACCGTTTCTTTTCGGACATGCCCTGCTCCGTTTGTTCATAGGCACCTTCCAGCAGGTCAAGCGCCTGGGCCGTAGCATCCTGTATTTGCTCAAAACTACGGGCTTCGTTTAATTTTTTGATAATATCCTGTTTTCCCTCAATTTGCCGCTTTTCCAATTCTTCTATGGTTTGCCGCTTAATTTTACGCGCGGCATCCAATACAGACTTCTCCACGCGCTCTTTGGTCCGAACGCCTTCGCTTTTATTATTCAGCTGGTCAGCTAATTTGTTTAACTCCCCTAAGCGCAATGACAAAGCATTAAGGTCTTTCTTTTCTACCACACGATATCCTTTTTCTTCCAACGCCAAAATAGCTTTTATGGTCTTTTTAGCTTCGGCTGGGCTTCCCCATACATCGCGTATGGTATCCACCAGCGCTTTGTAGTTTTCGTATTCGGCTACTTGCTGTTCCGTACCAAGTGGATAAATAATTTCCCCGTCCAAAGCCCGCTGTATCATATCGTAAGCTTGTTCATTTAAAGCGTTCAAATCCTCATAAGTAGTGGCATTTTGTGGTATCAAATACCCTTTTTCCTGCAACCAGCGCGCAGGGTCATCACCCACACCTCCTTCTTTATTAAAAACGCGTGCGTTTTTGTATGCCTCTTTATCTATCCGTGCCGCGTTGGGATATTCAGCACCGTAACGCCGCAAATCTTTAAGCAAATGGGTGGAAGGAAGCCGCGGGGCGGGTGCGTCAAACACTCCGGCCAATGCTTTTATCTGCTCCAATGTAAATTCTCCGTTTGGACTTCCTTTGCGTATATTGTTTATTTGCTGGCGGATTTTATCTACTTTACCCGTAAATAAATTACTGTCCACCCGTTTTCCCTCACGCACCATCAAGCGGTCAAAAAACTTTTGTACCTGGGGTGATATTTCAGCCCCAGCCAGCGCTCCGTAAATATCGCGCAGCCACTGTGCAAAGCGTTCAAACAAACTCTTATAAGCGGCGCTGGGGGCTTTCCCGTTCATAAAGTACTTTTCAGCCAGCGTGGCAAAATTTTCTCTAAACCCGCGGCGCACAAAATTAGCGGTAGTGTCCGTTGCGTCCAGCGTGTCGTCAAAAGCCAATTTTTTAATATATTCATCTCCTCCGCGCCGGTCAATACAATCTAAAATCAAGCGGCGTTGTGGGTCAGAAAGCAATTTGGTTTTAGAGATATAGTTTTTCACAAAAGCCGCGCTTTGCGCGTGTATGTTACGCAAATCCTGCACCAGTTGCAGGAAATCTTCTTCATGGGAGATTTTTTCCGCTCTAAACAAATCCCGCTCCCAAACATGGTAAAACTCGTGCAGGGCGGTAGATTTATCAGCATGTCTGGCGGCTTGAATAATAGCTTTGTTGTTGTCTATGTCAAAGGTTACTTTTCCCAATATGTCTGGGCGTACATCTTTATCCGCTTTATCCTCTAAATTTTCTTCATAGAGGGTGTATCCGCGCGGGGTTTGCTTTGTTTTTAGCGTATTAAAAAAGTTATCAAACACCGCTTCTACCGCCGGCATTTCGCTGTCTAACGGATAGGGATAGGTATTCGGGTCGCCCAAATAGGATTTTGCATGCTTCACATTGGCCAGGTAACTGTTGGAATAGCCCAATTTTTGACCTTTCCAAATCAGGTAACTTTCAAACGCGCGTGCCGTCATTTCTTCGCGCGTACTCCAATAATCTTTAGCACGCGTTTGGTCCTTTGCCTGGCTGCGCGGCCCAAGAATGCGCTCCACTTCCTGTACCAGCATTACATAGGCATGGCGCATTTCATCGCGTAAGGAAAGAGCCATTCTGCGCGGATTTTCGCTTACAAAAGTGCCCGGGCTTGCGGAGCGTCCCAAATAATTATCCAGAGCATGCCACCACTCGTGCCCCAAAGAGCCGGCGCCTTTCGCCTTTGTCAGATTAATAACCACTTGGTCGCTTTCATAGTGTGCGTTGGCGCCGCTGTGTCCGCGCGCGCCAAAGGCAAGCCCCAGCGTTCCGTCCAAAGATATGGCGCGGGAGGGTATTTTAATTAAATCGGCCATATCCAGCAAAGCGTCGTATGCTTTATTGAGGTCTTCTGCCCGCCGGCCCTGCTCTACCCAGTTGCCAAACTGTACGCCGCGAAAGCCAAATTCCTGCGTAAACCGTTCCGGCGTTACCACGGTTCCGGCCGGCCGGTATTCTTTTCCCACCCGCGGGGTTTCTTCCTCTCCCCGTACGGGATAGATACGCCTTTTTTCTTCAAGCAGGGCCTGCAAATGGGCTTGGTGTTCATCCAAATATGCCTGCGCGTCGGCCACGCGCGTAAATCCTCCTTTCAAATCAACAAACTTTCCGCTGGATATTTTCTTTCCTATGATGATTTCTCCCGTACTTCGGCGCTGGTAAATATCCAAAGAAGAGGGAGCTTTTGTGGGTGCCGCGCTTTGCGTAAGCAAATTGCGGGAATAGTCCAGCACTTCTTCTTTATTCAAAGCGCCAAAAACAGTCCGGTATCCGCGGGTAAGTTCATATATGCGTACCGGTTCTTCAAAGCGCTGTCCGTTAAAATAACGGGTTCTATAAGAGCGCAAATCGTAATGTTTGGCTTTGGTAAAAGCCGGATAACCCAAAGAAAGATAAAAATCTATCTTGCCGTGGACGGCATCTAAATTGCCGGCTTTTTCCAACACGGCATTAAAACGCTTAAATTCTTGCACCATTTCAGGGTTATTTAATACTTGATTTGCCGTAGCTCTGGCGGCTTTCAGCCCTTCCACCCAGCGCGCCGCGCGAGAAGGATACTGCGGCTTAACCGGTATGCTGTCGCGCAATGCTTTTACAATAGCCAATTGCTCTACGGTTATGCCTTTTTCAATGGCGGCCTCGTAATTGGGCTCAGGAAAGTATTTAGAAAGGGTAATTTCTTTTATATTGGAGGGCAAATCCCTGTTCATTATTTCTGCGTATTTGCCCCACAGGTCTTTGCGGGCGCCGTATATTTTTTCGCCGAAGTCTTCAATCCGTTCGGGCTTTACTTGCGGCTTAAAAGCCGGCAAATCCGATTTTAATTCTTCTTCACTAAAAAGCCCGTCGGCGGCTTCTTTCAGTTCGCTTTCCTCTTGCGTGCTTGCCGTTTCTTCTTCTGCATTTACTTGGCTTTCCTGCAGGGTTTGTTCTGCGTCAAACAACCCCCGCTGCAAATTAAATAAATTTTCTTGCAGCAATTCATTGTCAGCTGGAAACGGCGTAAAATCTTTATTGTATTTGGCAATTTTACCCTTGACAAAACGCACCAAATCGTCTATTCTATTTATATACGGCTGTTGGCTAGGGCCCATCGTGGAGCTAGAGTGACCAGCCGTTCTTTTTTGTCCTAATTGCAAATCATACAAATGCAAATCCGCCAAAACTCCGTCATCCTTACACACCAACATGGCATAATAAGTTTTTCCTTTATAGTTGAAAATATTTCCATATCGGCGTATTATACGGTTTTTTATGTTTTTAACATCTTTGTGGGAAAGAATTAGTTGCGCACTATCAAACACTTTTAACGCTTGGGCTACCTGTTCGTCGGCTTCGTGATATAACCTGCGTCGTTCAGAAGAGGGCAGATTATTTTTTTCTGCATATTCTTTCACAGCCGTAATGCAAGTATTGTGCATTTTCTTTACCGCATTGCGGGAAAGAATAAAATTCCGGTTTTCTTTTTTAAACCGTATATTTTTTTTGTTTCCAAACACAAAAGCAAGTAATTGTTTCTTCCCGGCGGAAGTATTTTGCGCCATTGGCAGAAAATCACTATCCATTTCTACCGCTTTGAACGGTTGTAAGTTTTTATTCATTTCCAGGGGTATGGCTTCGCCTGTTACCTGGTTGTGTATTTCCGTTAATTCTTCCGGAGACAAACGCTCTTGGTAATAAATGTTTGCGGTATCGGCTGAAAATGTCCCTTTGTTGCGGACGGATTTTACATTTTTGGGGTCAAATACCTCGTACATGTCCGCCACCTCGGCGTCATTCTCTTGCACCCGGATATTCTTTACAATAACACCGTCGTGATTATTTTCCTCGGCCAGTTTTGATTTTTCTTTCAAAGTGTCGTAAAAGTCATTAAACTTTTTCCCGGCAGCGTCTATAATCAGCGGGTTTTCCAGTTTTACATAAACATCTATAAGGGAAGCGCTCCCGCCTCTAGAATAGTCCTTGGCAATTTGGGGTGTGCTTAAATAAATTCCGTCAGGCAAATTATCGCCATGTTCATTTTCCACTGTGCGATAGAGCACTTTAGGATTTCCGTTTTCATCTGCTACCTGGCTTTTACCAAACCATTGTTTAAAAGCTGGCGTATTGGTATCGGCCCGCCCGTATTTATAAATATTTTCTTGAAAAAAGAAATCTTTTTCAGTTAGCCCGGCCTCCGCCAGCCGCTTTTCAAAAAGTTCATTTTGTCTTTGTTCTAATTGTCTTTTTTGTTCTTGGTAAGCTTGATATTCTTTTTTCCATTGTTCATCTCCCGCCTGCGGGCTGGTTTGCGTTAGTTCTTGGTTTTGAGCCAGCGGGGCAAATTGTACTTGGGTTAAATCAAACTGCGTTCCCGGTTTAAGCCCCGCCAAATTAAATATACTGTTTGCGCGGGACTGTTCCAATTGCCCGATTAACTCCGCGCTGGCTGCGTCGTACCCTGCAGCCCGGGCGGCTTCTTCCGTCCGCTCGGCTACATTGTATATTTCGCGTAAAGTCTTTCTGTCCGGGTTTTTGACCTGCTTTACTACCTCTGCAAATTCTTTTGCTCCCTGCAGCATGTCCCCGTTTGGGTAATTTAAGGCACTGGTGGCGTTTTGCAGCATGTCATGGGCCGCTTGCTGCACCTGGGGGCTTGTGGCGTGGTTTACGGCCAATTTTGCCAATGTTTTCGCTGTCTTTTCATCCGCCCCTTTCTTTTTAAACTCCTGCGTGGCCACATTCATAACCATACTCACGGGTGCCCCGATAAGCCCGCCTAAAGCGGCGCTATATGCAATATCTGCAAAAGTGTCTTCCAGCTCTTTTTCTCTGCCGGCAAAGTTCTGCATGATAATTTCTTCCGCACTTTGTTGGAGGCCTTCCTGGCTCCCTTCCGTTATAAACCCTTTTAATCCGGCGCGCCATATTCCTTTTCCCTTAAATACTTTATCCAGGAAGTCCAAGCCGACTTTTTCCAGCAATCCTTCCGCCGCACCACCGGCAATGCCTACTGCCAATGCTCGTTTTGGGCTTAAACCGTTTGCCAGGGCTTCTTCGTAGTCTTGTCGGCCCGCGTAAGCGCCAAACAGCGCAGCGGCGGCAGAGGGAGACTTTGTAATGGCAGACACCGCCAACGCTCCCACCAAAGTCGTAGCGCCGGCAAAAATATCAAAAACAAAACCATCCTGCTCGTCTTTTACAAGTCCGGCAGAAGTCAAAAAGGATTCGTGGTTCTGTTGCATTACATCCATTGCGTCGCGGCCCAATTTACGCAAATTCTCGTAACGAGCATTTAAAGCGGCGTTTTCTTGGACAAAACGCTGCCCCTGGCGGTTTATGTCTTCTTGGCTCATTCCCCTTTTTTGGGCGGCCTGTACATCAAACGCAAATTCCTGTGCGGCCAAGGCATTTTCATTGGCCTGCGCCCATGTGTTGGTTAGTTCCTCATAGCTTCCTTTTGCCCAGCGTAAAAGAGTAAGGAGTGTTTTTGCCGTCTCTCCTTTTACAGCTTTGTAGGCCTGCCCCGCATAACTGCGCGTTACATCCGGAACGGATGTATCCATGCGTTCCAACGCAAAGTAGTTGTCCCGGTTTCTTTTGGACAGTTCTACATCAATGGCATAGCGTATGTCTTTGGCGCGTTTGAGCGTGGTATTTACTATCTCGCGCGTATCTGCCACAAATACGCTTTGGCGGGTATTTCCGGGCGTTTCTTGGGTTATTTGTTCTTCGTTCATATCGGCCTCTAATAAAGTTGAGAATGGATAATATTTCCTTTTTCGTCCCGTCTGACAAGTCTTTTAACTCCGTTTAATACTTCCAGGCGGTATTTATCATAGTTGGCATTGATCGCAGCCCCCAAATTGGGGTTTGGTTTTACGGCATAGCTGGTAATAATGTTGTCTCCGTACAAGATTTGTGAAATATCATTATAGTCCGGAATAAATTTTTGGTGCAGATAGAGGCGTACAACCTGCTGCATAAGAATGCGTGCTTTTTCTTTTTCTTCGGGGTTTTCCGTTTCCAGGTTAATCCCTGCCGTTTGAAGCGCGGAAAAAGCATCTTCTATCAGCATTCCCTTTTCTTCGGGCAGCAAAATAGGGCCAACCTCATAAGTTCTTTTCTCTGGAATCTCGTTATAGAAGGGAAGTTCCATCTCTTCTACCACGATGGGTAATTTAACCGTATTTCCCGTTTCTATGGCATGTTTCCCGCCATTCGTCAAAAGCTGTATTTGGCGAATCACACTTCCGCCGACCGTTTCACTTCCAACGCTACTTGGTGTTACATCCATCGTGCCCAAAACTTTACGCATGACGGTTATTTTTTCCTGTGCTTTTTTTGCGTCCGCTTCGGTAAAATCGCCCGCGCTAATGCTGGCCCGCGTGGCGTTAATAGCCGCCACTAAATTGCCTGGGTTGTTTAACTCTTTGTTTTTGATTTTTAGTTTTTTCTCGTCAATTTCAAATCCGGCATATTTATCAGACCAGTTTTGAAAATTTTGTATTCGGGCTTGTCCGATACGACCCTGCGGGTCGTCGGCCAATTTTTCGGCCCAAGAAATATAAGCAACAATTTCCTTTGGGCTTACATTTATTCCTTTTTCAGCCAGCGTCTGCTGGAAGGCAAACGGGTTTCTTTTTGCTACCTGTATCTCCTGTACCAGAGCGGCGGGATCATTTTGATAGTTGATAATAGCTTGCTGATACAAAGCATTGTTTTGCCGTTCTTTTTTTCCTTCTTCTTCGGCTTTGGTAATAATAAAATTCAAAGCATTGTAATCATCAGGCAGCAAATCGTCTTTTACTCCATCCAACACTTCCCGGGCGGCCAAAATGTTACCATTAGACAAAGCTCCTTTTATGCTGGAAGAAACATTGGTATTGGCCACCCCGTAGCGCTGCATGCGCTGAACTTCTTCCGAAAGTCCGTTGGCTTGTGCATTTTTATTAAACACCGCATAGGTTTCGTCCAGGTTTCTTCGCATATCCGCTACGGTTGTAATACCTCCTGCCAATCCGGCCTGTTGTTCTCCATAGGTTTTGGTAAGCAAATCGTCGGTGGCACGCTCCTGTTTGTATTGGTATCTGGCTACCGTATCAAAATTATTTTGAAAATCCTGTTCAAAAGCCAAGGCCAGTTCTTCGCGTTCTTCCGGGCTCTGGGCGGAATCCAAATACTTTTGCATCAGTTCCCTACCTTTTTGCCGGTAGGTTTTTGCGATGTCTTTTGCATCGCCGTAGGTTTTGGTTAAAAGTCCGCCTTCTATGCGCTCCCCCGTATCTGGGTCTATGCGTCCGTTTAACAGTTCGTCGTTGTCTTTTCGCCAATTCAACTGGGCGGCGGTCATACGCAGGTTTTTTTGTCTTGTCAAAGAACGCTCTGCGCTGGCGGCAATTCCGGCGGCCAAGCGTTCTGCCCCTTGTCCCAAATTAACAGCAGAACGAGCCAAATCTGTGCCAAACGCTTCGCTAACGGGAGTACCCGTGCGCGGTTCTGCCGCATTAATACGCGAGGTGGAAACTTGGTTTTGATAAGTAGGCACTTTCATACTATTTACTCCACATTCCTGCCACCATACCGGCAGAAGATAATAACGACGAAAAAGCGTTCAAACGCCCCGCTTTAGCGGCCGTTTTTCCCGCCAGCCGCGCCTGTGCGGCTTGGGAATTGGCTTCAATGCTGTTAAGATCCGCCTGCAATTGCGTTTCGTACGCCTGTTGAGAAGCATTTCTTTTTATTAAGTCAATATCTTCTTTTTCAGCACGCAAGCTGTCCAATACGGCGTCCTGTAAAGAAACGCTTGAAAAATCCATCCCGCTGCCGGCGGCGGCAGTCAATTGTTTGGCATAATTTTGCCTGCCGGCGCGGCGAATTTCTTTTACGGCCTGCGCGGCATTTTGCAACTCGTACTTAACCCGTCTGTTGGCAGCTTGTTGGCTAAGCGCCGCCTGTGATTCCAGCGCGGCCGCTTGCGCATAATAGCTGTCGCGTTG
>CALUZQ010000038.1 GCA_944325225.1 uncultured Elusimicrobiales bacterium | reverse complement strand
GCTGTCCTATACCCCTATGCCGATGCGTATGGAACGGCTGCAAAAAAACGGCGTTTCTTTTATTTTGGATTGTTACCACGCCAATCCGGCCAGTATGAAAAACGCCTTGGAGATTTTAGGCCGGGAAACTTCCACCCCGCGTATTGCCGTACTGGGCGATATGAAAGAACTGGGGGAAACCTCTAAAGAATACCACCGCTTGATTGCGCGGCAAGTGCTGGACAATAAAGTAGAATACGCTTTTCTGGCCGGGCCGGAAATGAAATATGCCTATGAAAGATTAAAAGAAGCCCCCGGCGTGCAGGTGTTCTACGCACCGGAGCCCGGCGGCTGGACCAAGGAACTCTCCGCCGTGCTTAAAAAAGGCGGCACCTGCCTGGTAAAGGCCTCGCGCTCTATGAATTTTGAAAACATACTCAAGGAGATTTAACCCCTATGCTCTATTACCTTTCGCTGTTTACGGAAGATCTCAGTTTCCTAAACATCTTCAGTTACATCACCTTCCGCACGGGCGCGGCGATTTTCACTTCGTTCGTGCTAACCTTACTCATCGGTCCCCAAGTGGTGGCTAAACTCCGTTCGTATAAAATTCAGCAAATTGAACGCGAGTACGGCCCGGCATCGCACTTGTCCAAAAGCGGTACGCCCACGATGGGGGGAATTCTGATTTTTGTGAGTTTGGTGCTTAGCGTCTTGCTATGGGCGCGTTGGGACAGCCCTTACATTTGGCTGCTTTTGTTTACCACGGTTACGCTGGGTATTGCCGGCGTAATGGACGATTACACCAAATTGGTTAAAAAGAATCCGGAGGGAATGAAATCCTCCATCAAATTGGCCATTCAGTTGTTTACGGCGGTGGTGGTGGTGGGGTATTTGGCCTTAAATCCGCCCAACGGGCAGTATGCAACCTCGCTGATTATCCCGTATATGAGCAAAATGTTTATAGATTTATCCGTGTTCTATTTTGCGTTTGCGATGTTGGTGATTGTCGGTTCGTCCAATGCCACCAATCTTACCGACGGGCTGGACGGGCTGGCCAGCGGATGTATGGTATTTACCGCTGCCACTTACGCTATTTTCGCCTATTTGGCGGGGAATGTAAATTTTGCCGATTATTTAAAAATTATTTATGTTCCGGGCGCGGGGGAAATTACCGTATTTATGGGGGCATTAATCGGGGCATGCCTGGGGTTTTTATGGTTCAATGCTTATCCTGCCCAGGTATTTATGGGCGATACCAGCTCGCTTTTTTTAGGGGGAGTCATTGGTACGGCTGCGCTGTGCGTTAAGCAGGAACTGCTCCTGCCGATTGCCGGCGGAATTTTTGTACTGGAAACGCTTTCCGTCATGCTGCAAATGGGATATTTTAAATTAACCCACGGCAAACGGCTGTTCAAAATGGCGCCGATACACCACCACTTTGAACTGCTGGGGGTGCCGGAGCCCAAAGTCATTGTACGGTTTTGGATTGTGGGCATTATGTTGATGTTGCTGGCGTTGGCTTCCTTAAAAATCAGGTAATTGATATGGTTCGCTTATTTTCAAAGCCGCCCAAGCGGCGCAATAATTTTATTAAGAAATCGCCCGCGTTATACAAAGAACGGGGCGCCTCTTTCCGGCCGGGTTCCAATCCGGCCGGCTGGCACCCCTTGCGGCTGGATAAACGGCTGGCGTTTATCACTTTTGCGTTTGTTTTATTCGGGCTGATTTTTACTTATTCCTCCAGTGCGTTTGATTCCACCAGTTTTTTTAAACGCCAGCTTTTGTTTGACGCCATGGGGCTTTGTGCGGCGTTGTTTTTGTCCCAATATTACGACAAGCTGCAAAAGATTAAATTATTCTCCCCGATGAATCTAATGTACGCAACTTGGGTGCTGTTGGTGATTGTATTGTTTACCCGTTCGCAGGCGAATGTGCACCGGTGGATTGATTTTGGGTTTTTCAAATTACAGCCGTCTGAAATAGCCAAAGTAACCTTGGTTATTTATGTGGCGGACTATTTGAACAATGTATCGGGGCGGTTGGCTAAAAACTGGAAATTGCTGATTAAACCGATGGTTGTTGCCGGGATTACGCTAGGGCTGATTTTGGCCGAAAAAGACATCGGCACCCCTACGCTGATGGGGGCGGTATTTGTATTTATGCTGTTAGTGGCGGGCGCCCGGTTGAAGCATTTGGCGGTGCCGGCTGTTTTGCTTGCTCCGCTGGCTATACATCAGTTATTTTTTGTGGGATACCGGCGGGACCGCATTTTTTCGTTTTTGGATCCGTTTGCTACAGCCGGCAGTACGGGCTATCAGTTGGTCCAATCCTTTTTGGCCGTCGGTTCCGGCGGTTGGTTTGGCAAAGGGCTGGGAAACAGCGAACTGAAGCTGGAGTATTTGCCGGCGGCTCATACAGATTTTATTTTCTCCATTATGTGCGAGGAAATCGGCCTGGTGCGGGTAATGATTGTTGTAGGGTTTTTCTGCTGGCTTTTAATACGCGGCATCAGCTTGGCGCGCATCGCCAAGACGCACTTTCACAGTTTGGTTATTTTCGGGCTGACGATTACTATTTGTATGCAGGCGTTTTTTAATATGGCCATGGCTATTGGTCTGTTGCCCACTAAAGGAATTGCCTTGCCGTTCTTTTCCTACGGCGGTTCCTCGGTTATTATGACGCTGGTTATGATGGGCATCATTCTTAATATAGCCGCGGTGGACAATACCCAAAATAACCTGCGTGAGGACATTACTCATTATAAAAACAGGAATAAATAATCATATGAACAAACGATTCTTAATTGCTTCCGGCGGAACGGGAGGCCATTTTTATCCGGGGTTGGCCCTGGGCAAGGAGTTTCGGCGGCAGGGGCTGGCCGTACTTTTTATTGTGCGTAAAAACGATCCCGCTGCCCAGGTGCTGGATACGCACCAACTGCGTTACCGGGAAATTGATTTTACAGGGTTGCCCCGCTCCATTAATCCGCTGCGGCATTTGCGGTTTCTCTATAAATTTTTCAAATCATTGTACGAAACCCGCCGAATTATTAAAGAATTCCGGCCGGATGCTGCCATCGGCACGGGGGGATATATTTCCTTCCCGCTCATTTTTACGGCGCATTTCTTGGGCATTAAAACGGCGGTACACGATTCCAACGCCCGGCTGGGGCTGGCCAATAAAGTGTGCGGCAAATTTGCCGATTTGTTTATGCTGGGGCTGCCCGTCAATAAGAAAATAAAAAATGCCGTATTGACCAGCACCCCTATCCGCCGGGAATTTGCCGACAAGCCGGATAAAACTGCGGTGTTGGAAGGGCTGGGGCTGGATCCCAAAAAGCGGACAATCCTTATTTTTGGCGGCAGTCAGGGTGCCAAAGGACTCAATGCAAGCTGCGCGCAGGCGGTGGCGCAACTGGCTGGCCGCAAAACGGGCTGGCAGTTTATCCATATTACCGGGGAGCGCTGGTTTGGCGTAATTCGGGAAGAATATGCCAAGCTGGAGAATGTAGCCGTATTGCCCTACAGCCACGAAATTTACGCGCTTATGCGTACGGCTGATTTAACCGTCTGCCGCAGCGGCGCCAGCACGCTGGCGGAACTGATTTATTGCCGGCTGCCGGCTATTTTGGTGCCTTTTCCGCATGCGGCGGCCAATCATCAGTATTACAACGCCAAAATCTTAGCAGATGCCCGCTGCGCGCGGCTGGTGTCGGAAGATAAATATCTAACGCAAAATTTAATGCAGCAGTTTCAGCGTTTAACCGGTAAAAACCGGGATCTGTTTTCCATGCGCTCGGCCTATGCACGGCTTCACATTCCTAACCCGATGACAGCCGCCAAGGAAATTGTCAAACGGCTGCGTAATTTATAAACCGTCCGCCCCGGAATTTTCAACTCCCCGCCTGAACTGGGGAGTTGATTTTTTAGAAATAACCACCTGGCGGACCGGTAAAAATGTATTTTTACACTTCATTTTTTCCGAAATCCAACTCTCAGCCGAGGGGGAAAAACACATACAAAAAACCCCCGGCCGCCGGCCGGGGGTTTTGCAACACTTCTAAAAAATTAGATACCCAGGAAGAATTTGCACATTTGTTCGCCGGTTTCCGGGTCCTCATTTCCGGCGGTGCAGCCCTTGAGCACTTCCCCTTCCGTAAATTCGGGTTTTTGCCACAAGTGGTAAATATACGAGGTGGTGCTGTCGCTGTCTGTACGATAGACATTTACCTGCCCATTCGCGCCGCCCAGTTTATAAATAAACAGTTTGGTTTTAAAGGTGGAGGAGTCCGTCCAGGTACCGCCTTTTAAATCCACATCCGCAATTTGGTTTTTGTTGTTGACAACCGTTTCATTTGGATTGGCCTGAAAGTACCGTTGGGCCGCGTCCGTAATGGCTTTGGCGTTAATCATAGCTTCGGACATGCGGGATTTTTCCACCGCCGATTCATACTGCGGCAGCGCAATGGCCGAAAGAATGCCGATAATCAGCACGACGACCAATAATTCTACTAAAGTAAAGCCCTGTTTGTTCATAAGTTCTCCTTCAATTAAAGTATTACAACAATAGTATAAAATTTTTTCGCGGCTTTCTCAATATCAACCTAAACGACCCTTGAATTAAAACAAAGGATTTGTTATACTTATATATGAACATATGTTCATATATTAAACAAAGAGGTTCTTATGGCTTCCACTCTTTCCAGCAAGAAAAAACACCTATGCAAACCGGCGCTTCGTTTGTCCGAAGAAACGCTTTACGATTTGGCCGATTTATTTAAAGTATTCGGCGACAGCACCCGCCTGCGGATTGTGTGCGCCCTGTTTGACTGCGAACAATGCGTCCAGCATATCGCCGATGAGTTGGGTATGACTCATTCCGCCATTTCCCACCAGCTGCGTTTTTTAAAGCAAAATAAACTGGTAAAAAGCCGCCGGGAGGGAAAAACCGTATTTTATTCGCTGGCGGACAATCATGTAAAACGGATTTTTGACCAGGGATTAGAACATATCCGGGAGGAATTATGACCACTTCCCAAGAAAAATCCTGTCATACCTGCTCCTGTGCGCACGGGCATGCGGCGCATGGCGGCCTAAAACATGCGTGGAAAAAGTTGGCGGCTTCGGCGCTCTTTTTTGTGTTGGCGCTGTTACTGCCGGCGGGCTTAGAGATTAAGCTGTTATTGTATATTGCGTCCTATTTATTAAGCGGAGGGACGGTTTTAATCCAATCGGCACGCAACTTAAAGGCCGGAAAGATATTTGACGAAAATTTTCTCATGACGCTGGCAACTTTTGGGGGATTTGCCATTGGCGAATATCCGGAAGCGGCGGCCGTAATGCTTTTTTATCAAACGGGGGAACTGTTGCAAGAGGCGGCGGCCGGCAAATCGCGCCGCAACATTGTAAAATTAATGGATTTGCGGCCTGATTTTGCACGCGTCGTGCGAAATGGAAAAGCGGAAAAAGTAAATCCGAAACAAGTACGCGTGGGCGAAATAACCCGGGTGTTACCCGGCGAACGGATTCCGTTGGACGGAATCCTCACCGCCGGAGAAGGACAGCTGGATACTTCCGCACTGACCGGGGAGTCCCGCCCGCGGCGGGCCCAACCGGGGCAGCAGATTTTGGCGGGGTGTATCAGTATGGACGGCACCTTGGAAATCCGCACCCAAAAAACTTATGAAAATTCCACCGTGGCCAAAATTTTAGAACTAGCCGAAAATGCCGCCAACAAAAAATCATCTACAGAAAAATTTATCACCCGCTTTGCCCGCGTCTATACGCCGGTCGTAATAGCTCTGGCGGCGGCGGTGGCCCTGGTGCCGCCGCTTATTTGGGCGGACGCTTCTTTTAAAACTTGGTTTTACCGGGCGCTTGTTTTTATGGTTATTTCCTGCCCGTGCGCGTTGGTATTATCCGTGCCGCTGGGGTTCTTCGGCGGGATTGGCGGGGCCGCTAAAAATGGGATTTTAGTCAAAGCCAGCTCCTGCCTGGAACGGCTGGCAAACATCTATATACTGGCGTTGGACAAAACCGGCACGCTGACCCAAGGTGTATTTAAGATCACAGCCGTATGCCCGGCCCCCGGGGCTGCGCCGCAGGAATTATTGGCATTAGCCGCCCGGGCCGAAGCGGGTTCCAACCACCCGGTGGCTAAAGCGATTGTCCAGTCGGCGCCGCTTCCTTCCGGGTCGGAAAAGCCCCAAAGCGCCCTTACGGAATATGCTGGAGAAGGGATTGTCTATACCGAGCCGGAAACTGTGATTTTAGCGGGGAATTTGCGTTTGCTGGAGCGTTTTCAGGTAATCGGGGCCGAACCGGGAACCGGGACCTGCGTTTATCTGGCCCAAAACGGCCTTTATAAAGGACGCATTGAATTAGGCGACCAACCCAAGCCCGGCGCCAAAGAAAGCTTGGCGCAACTGCAAAAATTGGGTTGCCGGCTGGTTATGCTCAGCGGTGATACTCCCGCCGCAGCAGAAAAAACAGCCCGGGAATTGGGCATTATGCGCGTTTACGCGGGGCTGCTGCCGGGCGACAAGGTGGCCCGCTTGGAAGAACTGATGGACGAAGCGCCCCGGGGCGGGACCGTTGCGTTTGCGGGGGACGGTATGAATGACGCGCCGGTATTGGCCCGGGCGGATTTATCCATAGCCATGGGCGGATTAGGATCCGACGCCGCCATTGAAGCGGCCGATGTGGTCTTAATGACTGACGATCTAAGCAAAATACCCGCCGCCATACGGTTTTCCCGCCGGACTTTGCGCGTAATTAAACAAAATATCATTTTTGCCCTGGCGGTTAAAGCGGCGGTGTTGGCTTTGGGCGTATGCGGGCTGGCCAATATGTGGGCGGCTGTGTTTGCCGATGTAGGGGTATCGCTGTTGGCGGTGGCCAACTCATTAAGACCGCTGTATTTTAAAGAGTAACGATAAAAAATCCCGCTTGAATTGAATCAAGCGGGATTTTTTTAGGTAAACTCAACGCCCCCGTATCCGGCGGATATTGCGGCGGTGTTCGTCAAAGGTTTTAGAAAATACATGGCGGCCCGTATTATCGGCCACGAAATACAAAGCGTCAAAATTTTGTTCCGGCTGAAGCACTCCCAAAACCGATTCCCGGCTGGGATTACAAATCGGCCCCGGCGGCAGGCCGGCGTTTCGGTAGGTATTGTAAGGCGAATTGATTTTTAAATCTTTGTAAGTAAGCCCTTTTTTCCAATAGCGATTTTCTTTCAGGTTAAATCCCAGCGCGTATTGAACGGTCGGGTCCGCCTCCAGCCGCTTGCCAATGCGAAAGCGGTTTAAATAAACAGCGGCAATTTTGGGCCGTTCATCGTGTACGACCGCCTCCCGCTCTACGATAGAAGCCACCGTAAGCACTTGTTTTTCCGTCAGATTGCTGGGATATTGCCTAAAAAGCGGCGCGATATTTTTACGGTATTGCAAAAGCATTTCGTCCACCACTTTTTGGGCGGGCGTATTTTCGGCAAACAAATAAGTGGAAGGAAACAGATATCCTTCCAAATCTTTTTCCCGCACAATATCCAAAAAGGCCCGCGCGTCCGTAATGCCTTTCTCCGCCAGCAGTTCCGCAATTTCTTCGCTGCGCCACCCTTCCAAAAAAGTTAATTTTTCGTAATGGGTGCAGCGGCCGCTTTTAATGCAGTTAATCACTTCAAACGCAGAAGTATTGCGCCGTAAATCAAACCGGCCGGCTTTTAAATCGCGCGAGGAGGAGGTCAGCCGAAGCAGCGCTTTAAACAAAAACTCACTGCGGATAATGCCCTTTTCTTTAAGCATTCGTGCCACTTCAGTTCCGCTTTGGCCGGGCTCAATTTTAACCACAATCAACGGCCCTTTGTTAAAGAAACAATACTTGACCGCCCAACAACCGCCGATGAGCAGCCCAATCACGACACAAAGCAGCAAAATAAACTTTTTCATTCCGTCCGTTATTTGACCAATTTAAAGAAATGGCGTTTGCCCACCTGCAATACATCGCCGGATTCAAACGCAAGCGGAGCATCGGCGCTTACTTTTTCGCCTTTCAGCCGCACGGCGCCTTGTTCAATCAGCCCGCGGGCTTTGTTTTTACTTTGAGCCGCGCCCGCCGCAAAAATTACCGCAGAAATCAGGGCGCCCGCTTCGGGCTTAAATTCCGGCATTTCGGTAGGCAGTTCTTTTTTGGAGAAAACTTTTTCAAAATTTTCCAACGCCGCCTGCGCCGCTTCCTGTCCGTGGAAACGCGTTACCAAAAGCCCGGCCAGTTTTTTCTTGGCGGCCATGGGGTGCATGGATTTTATGTCGTCCATATTTTCCGAAGTCAACAATTCATAGTACATGGGCATCAATTCGTCCGGGATAGACATCAGCTTGCCAAACATATCGCCCGGTTCGTCGTTAAGCCCTACATAATTGCCGTAGGATTTGGACATCTTTTTTACGCCGTCCAGCCCCACCAGCAAAGGCACCGTAATCGCTACCTGCGGTTCCTGCCCGTGGTTTTTCTGCAGCTGACGGCCCACCAGCAAATTGAAAATTTGATCCGTTCCGCCCAATTCCACATCGGCCTCCAGCGCCACCGAATCCTGCCCTTGGAACAAACTGTAAAGCACTTCCAGCATACTAATCGGATTGCCGCCGGCCATGCGTTTTTTAAAATCGTCCCGCTCCAGTACCTGCGCCACCGTCACTTTCTGCAAGGTTTGCAGCAATTCCTTGCCCGATACAAACGGATCCAGCCATTCGCTGTTAAAACGAATTTCCGTTTTAGCAGGATCCAGCACTTTAAAGGCCTGGTCGGTATAAGTTTTGGCGTTTTCTAAAATTTTCTCCCGCGGAAGAACCGGGCGGGTAGAATCGCGGCCGGAAGGATCGCCTACGGCGGCGGTAAAATCGCCAATTACGAGTACGGCCTTATGGCCCAAGTCCTGAAACCGGCGCAGCAGAGAAAGCGCCACACTGTGGCCCAGGTGCAAGTCCGCACTGGTGGGATCACAGCCCAGTTTTACTTTAAGCGTTTTGCCGCTTTCTAATTTTTTGGCTAAATCGGCTTTAGACACTACATCTACGCAGCCGCGCGTTAAGAAATTAATTTGTTCTTCCAAGGTCATTGTAAAATCTCCATCAAACGGGTTATCTTTTATATTTTACCATATACCACGCAAAACCGCCCGCCGACAAACGGCGGGCGGCCGGGCATTGAATTTTTAGTAATATCTTTCCGGCGGCCCGAAACGGTTGTATCCGCGCACGCCCGGCCACAAGCAAACGACCAGTAACGAGATCGGCAGCAGACAAACCAGTAAAAACCACCAACCGGACAAATCCATATCGTGCAATCGGCGAACGGTGGAGAACCACCACGATAAAAAGGACAGAAGCAACAGGCCGCTTCCCAAAAATAAAAATAACAACGCCACCGGATTAAGCGATTCTCCTTTTCCGCCCAGCGTAAAAAAGAGTATGCCCAATCCATACAATACGGCCAACATACACAACCGTATAAAATAGCCCAATCTTCCTAATCTTCCTGTCATAATACCCCCTGCTGTTTATAGTGTAGCAAAGCTGCAGTTATTTTCCCGGCAGAAAAAGGATTAGAACGACTGCCCGGCATACGGCAGCCGCGTTTTTACCTGGTTTAGCTGCACGCGGGAGATCCCCACTTGAACCAAAGAAATCAAAATACCCGCCGCTACCACCGCCGCAAATACACCCCGGCGGGAAAATAAACCCGGCAAAAAGGCCCCGGCCGCCGGCCCGAAGCGGTTGGGTTCCTGGTCGGCCGGTTTTTTAAGACACAAAAATAGAACAAGCCCCACCCCAAACAGGGTAAACACCCACCAAATGCCGGAAAGGGCTACCGATCCCATCGTAATAGCCGCCAAATACGCAATAAACCACCAGCCGGGCATATTCAAGTCGTGCATGCGCCGAAATCCAGCCGCCAGGGAAATCCACAAAAGAGCCAGCGAAATAACCAATACAATCAGACCCGCGGCCAGAGCCAGTACAATTTTCAGCCCGGAAAAAGAACCCATACTAAACAGTCCTTGTCCCATATACAGCCCCAAAGAAACGGCCTGAACAGCCAAATTAATCAAACTATATTCTTCCCGTCCGGCGCGGGGGGAAAACTGAAATAAACGAGTAAACGGCATATTGCCTCCTTAATAAAAATCATATGGATCCGCCGCTATTTTGAGGGTTACTTTTTTAGCGGGAGTCCACGAATCCAACTTAGCCAGCAAATCCAACCAGCGACGGTCGTCCGTCTTAAAAAGCAGATACTGTTTTTTTAGGGTATCCGTCTTTTTGGCACACCACACCGGGCCCAGCGTGTCCAGCGCCAAAGGCGCAGCCATGCGTTTAATACGGGCCGTTTCGGCGTGTAACAAATCGGTTTCTTTGGCTTTAATCAACACCTTAATCAACCGTACAAAAGGAGGATACAAAAAACTTTCGCGCAGGGCAAGTTCCGTTTCCGCCGCGGCCGAATAATCGCCAGCCAACAAGGGGGCATAATCATACGCCTCTTTATCGGCGGCTTGGATAATCAAGCGTCCGTCCGCCAGACCCGACAAATGCCCGCGCAAATCAAACAACATTTGCCCGTATTTTTCAGATGCCCTAAAATCCGGTCCGTCCAGTTCCAATTCGGCGTCCAACACGGCGGCCAGCGTTACTTTCGCGCCGCGCAAAGCACCCGAGGCCAATCTCGTGCCTACAATGATATCGGCCTGTCCGCTTTTTAACGCGCCCAACGCCTCAAACCCCTGCCCCGACTTGGTTTTAAGCGTATCGGAATCCAGGCGCAGCAAACGGGCCTTGGGGAAGAATTTAGCTAACTCGGTTACGATTTTTTGCGTACCGCCGCCGCGGGACTTAAAAATCAAATTATGGCACAGTGGGCATTCCTGTTGGAGGGATTCGGCATGTCCGCATTTTTTACAAATAAGCCGGTCGCCGTGTTCGGGCGTATTTTCCCGCGCCAAAATAGCCCCGCATTTTTTACACTTGGCGTAACTTCCGCAATTTAAGCAATAATACGCATTGGAATAACCGCGGCGGTTTAAAATGAGAAGAGCCGTTTCTTTCCGGTTTAAATTTTCGGCCAGCTGGGCGAGTAAAAAGTCCGACAGGTATTTGCTCCGTTCCCCCTTTTTATTGGTTATTTTAATTTGCGGATTAAAATGATGGCCGGGAACGGGTTGAGTAAACGGCAACTGCAGGATTTTGCCTTCTTCCACCCATTTCAGCATTTCCATACTGGGAGTTTGCGAACTGAATAACAGCACCGCCCCGTGCATTTGGGCTCGAAACATCAATAAATCCCGCAGATGATAATAGGGTTTGTTTTCTTCCTGCTTATAATGTTCGTCCCCTTCGTCCAACACGGCGGCCAGCCGTAAATTTTTAAACGGCAGAAGCGCGCCGGAACGCGTGGAAATAACCACGCAGGGCACCCCGTTGGAAACAGCCGAAAAGTATTTCTTCTTTTTGCTAAGAAGCATGCGGCTGTGCCAGCAATAGACATTTTCCGTCCCGAAACGCGCTTCCGCCTCGGCGATAAACTGCCGGGCGGCCGCAATATCGGGCACGGTAATTAACGCTTGGCCGTAACCGGCCAGCACTTCGCCCGCCAGCCGCAGCACCGTTTCGGTTTTTCCCGTATAAGCCGGGCCGTTTAACAGAACCGGATGAAATTCGTACGCGGCAAAAGAGCGAATGGTTTTAAGGGCGTTTTCCTGCGAGGAAGTCAGCTTAAACGAAGGCGTTTGAACCGCTATATGCACGGAAGAGGGGGGATTTTCCAACTTAAAATAAGGTTGAGGGGGCACTAAGGCAAATAAAATCTGCCCGATAGGTCCGCCCCAGTTGGCTTTCATAAAGCGCATCAGCGGAAATAAATCCGACCCGAACAACGGCCGCTTGTCCACGACGGAGGCAATTTCTTTTAATTTGATTCCCTCGGGCGCGGTGCAAACCTCGCTGACGGATACCACCATACCGCCCGTCAGCACCCGCCCAAACGGAGCCGTTACGCGCACCCCCGGCATTATTTTATCGGCTAATGCCACGGGGACGGCGTAATCAAAATCGCGGTCCAGCGGTACATCAAACACTACTTTGCAGTACATAAACGCTTGTTGTATTATTTGGCGGATTTAAGCCCCAGCTTTGCCATGACCATTTGCAAATCCAGCCAGGCATCTTTTTTCCAGCCCGGGTTTCGCAACAGGGCCGCCGGGTGGAATGTGGCTAAAATCTGAACCGGACGGGGGAGCGTTACACTGTCTAAATGTAAATCGTAGAATTTTCCGCGCAGGGCACTTAGGGATTTAGCGTCCGCAATCAGCGCCTTGGCCGCCACGCCACCCAGTGCCACGACAATTTTGGGGCAAATAATGGCAATTTGCTGTTCAATATATTTGCGGCAGCAGGCAATTTCGCCGGCGTTGGGTGCGCGGTCGTTGCCGTGTTTTTCCGGGTGGAGGGGATCAGTCATCGGGTGGCACTTGGCGATATTGGCAATAAATACCTGCTCCCGCGCAAGCCCCATGGCGGCAATCATTTTGTCCAACAGCTGCCCGGCTCGGCCCACAAACGGACGGCCCTGCCGGTCTTCGTCAAAACCGGGGCCTTCGCCCACAAACATCAACTCGGCCTCTACATTCCCTTCGCCGGGAACCGCGTGAATGCGGGTGGCTCCCAGCGGACAGCGGGTACAGTTTTTAATAGTTTCGGCTAATTCGGCCAATGCGGCCGTTTTTTGGGAAGAAGTCATCACAGCTCCTGGTTTAGCCGCTTGTACGGCCGCCGGAGTGTTGGCCGGCAGCTCGGTTTGCGGTTCGGACGCGGAGGGTATGCGTTGATGGGCACGCGCAAATTCCACCGTCAGCGTTTCGCCTTCCGGCATCTGCGGTAAAGAATCCGCGGGCTGCCGCTTAGGCGAAACAACAGCGGCTGCGCGCTTGGGCGCAGCCGTCAAAATAAATTCGTCCTCGTCCTGGGCGGCCAAAAAATTTTTTAAATCCGAAGCCAGCCGGCGCAGCGAATCCTGAGCCATAAGTTACAGCTTCATCGGTTCTTTGGCTTTGCGTTCCGCTTCTTTGCGGGCTTCTTCCTGGGCTTTCAGTTCGGCTTCCAGGTTTTCTTTGCTAATGCGAAGCACCTCTTCTTTGGAAACGCGGTTGGACAAAATATCGTCCAACGCTACTTTGATGACGACGGCATTGGGCTGGTTTTTATATTCGTCTTTCTTTTTGAGTTCTTTGGCCCAAATAGACGCCAACACCACTACATCGTAGCGGTCCCCGTCATAGTTCATCAATTTGGCATCAAATTCTTTGTCATTTTTTACGGACATATTTTCTCCCTCGTTTTACTTCAGGTTTTTAATTTTTAAATCCTGCCGGCATACCCGGCACTGCTCGGCCGCAATAATGCCAGCCATATGATCCACCGCTTCGGACAATTCATCATTGAGCAAAGCATAATCGTAATGATCCAGTTCCTGCATTTCTTTTTTAGCGGTTTCCAACCGCAGTTCAATATCCTGCGTGTTATCATTGCGCCCTAAAATACGCTTTTTAAGCTCCTTTAAGCTGGGCGGCACGATAAACACGGTGGCGGCGTCCGGATACTGGGCCTTTACGGTGCGGGCTCCCTGCACATCAATTACTAATATCGGGCAAATGCCTTTTTTCATCAGTCCGTCCACGGACTTTTTAGGAATCCCGTAGTAGTGCGTATGCACCTGGGCCCATTCCAGCATTTGGCCTTTTTTGATGGCTTGTTCAAATTGCTTAATACTCCAAAACAAATAATCCACCCCGTCTTTTTCCCCGGTGCGGGGGGCGCGGGTGGTGGCCGTAATCACGCGTGAAACGGTTTGACTGCGTTTAAGCACGGCATCCACAATAGTCGTTTTGCCGGCACCGGACGGAGAAGATACAATGATGGGAAAAGCTTTCATTGTTATATTTTAGTAAATAATCCCGGCGTCGTAAAGAGGAAAAACGCCTTGAATTTCCTTGTGTTGGACGATACGCCTTTCAGAATAAACCCGCCTGCTTTTTCTGCAGGCGGGAAAGGAGAATTAAGCTTTTAAGCGGCTAAAAACGGGGTTTGGGAACCGTGCGTAGAAACTGCGATAAATTCCATACTCATAATTAAAAATTTGTCTGCGGATAGGTGCATTGGGTGCCTCCTGTGTATATTTACAGTATGACACTTTAACCCGCAAAAAAACAGGGTCCTTGGACCCAGAACCCCTTGAAAAAAGGACCTACTTTCCAGCACCCCGCAGGACCTAACCGCCGTAAAACTTTAAATAACTGGATACCTTAAAATGTTTGTATTTTTCGGCCAGCGCAAGCGGCGTCATACCGGCGGCGTCTTTCAGGCGAAAGTCCGACCCGGCCTTAATGAGAATTTTGATTACTTTTACCCCGCTTTGGCAGGCCGCCGCCGCGTGCAGGGCCGTACCGCCAAAATTATCCAGCGTATCCACCGCTACACCGCGCTTGATTAAAAAACGGCACATAGCGTCCAAGCCGCATTCGGCTGCGATATGCAGCGGGGTTTGGCCGTCGTCGGTTTCCTCGCTGAGCGAATGCCCCTGGCGCAACAGTTTATCCACCTTGGAAAAATTATTTTCAAATACGGCCTGATGCAACGGAAAGCGGTTGAGTTCCGTTTTAAGAAATTCCACAATCGGAGGATTGACCCCTTGATACAGCCGTTTTTTACGCGCCGGACGAATAGACGCGTAAAACACCCACATCGCAATCAGCAGCAGCGCCCCTACGAGCAAATACATAATCATTCCTCCAGCCGGATTAGAGGTACTTTAGCTAAATAAGGGAGGGTTGTCAACCTTTCCGGCAAAGTTACCAGGCGGATTTACCGGTTTGTATTTCCCACTACTGGCGGCGGTAATAAAGGGGACTGATTTTTCAGTCCCCTTTATCCATTAATATCCGGTTACAACCGTGCAAACTTCTGAATACACGGCATAGCTCTTGATGTCTTTATCTACAGAAGCTACTTTGGTAATTTTACCGGCTTTTTTAGCAGCTTCTACAGACATATCGCCCGAAATATACAACCCCAAGATATTCGTAGCGCAGGCGCGGCCTGTTTTAGTGCCGGTGGCTTCCGTTACCAACATGGGCTGTTGGGTCATGGCGAAAAGCGCCGTACCAACTTCCGTGCTGGGAGTGGCGCAGGCAGCCAACATACCGCCGGCCAATACCATCAGAAACAACTTTTTCATGGAACAATCTCCTAGAAAAAGCTCCATTGAATGGAGCCCAGATATGATGATTCCTTAAATAACCATCTGGAAAAGTATAGCAAAATGCACAAAAAAATACTTCCCCTAATTGTTAGGGGAAGTATTTTTTGACAATTTTTATTTGCGTTTTTTCTTGGCCAAAACATCTTTGGCAGCCGCCTGCGCCGCGGCCAAACGAGCTATCGGCACGCGGAACGCCGAGCAGGATACATAAGTGAATCCTTCGCGGTGGCAGAATTCCACGCTGGCCGGATCCCCGCCGTGTTCACCGCAGATACCTACTTTGAGGTTCGGCTTGGCGTCGCGGCCTTCGCAGACGGCGTGCTGAATCAGCATACCCACCCCGCGCTGGTCCAAGGTTTGGAAGGGATCGGCTTCCAAAATGCCTTGTTTTAAGTATTCGGGCAGGAAAGAACCGATATCGTCGCGCGAGAAGCCAAAGGTCATCTGCGTAAGGTCGTTGGTGCCGAAGGAGAAGAAATCCGCTTCCTGGGCCACTTCGTAAGCGAGAACGGCCGCACGGGGGATTTCAATCATCGTGCCAACGGAGAAGTTAAGCTTTTTGACTTTCGTCTTGGCTACG
>CALUZQ010000037.1 GCA_944325225.1 uncultured Elusimicrobiales bacterium | reverse complement strand
ATCGTTTTTTTATTGCCGGAAAAGAAGCTTTCCACAGTTGCCGCTTGGCAAACCGGCGCGGCGGCTACAGCAAAAATGGCTGCGAGTTTGATCCAATTTTTAAAATACATTCCTGCCTCCACATCTTCTAGTTTTCTTATTATCACAAAAAAGGATTTTCCGAACAAGGGCCATTGGACCTATTCTCCGGGGTACCGTTGGACCCATTTAGCGGGTAGGTATGGAATTCGGTTCCGGCCGGGGGGAAAATTCCGTATAAGCGGAGGATTCTTCCAGCCCGAAATTTTTAAGGGTGTTAAGCGGGTACGCCAGATATTGATTTAAAAACCGGCGGCAAACGCTGTTGCATTTGGCCAGCGAAAGCATTTCTTCCGGCTGGGTAAACACCAACGAGGAAAATTTATCCTCGTGAATCCGCCGCCAAAATTCAACCGGTATTTGCAAAACCGGGTGATCCAACCCAAATCCGGCCAGTGTCATCAGCCGTAAAGTAAATGCCGCCGCAAACGCCGGGTTGGGCTGTCCGTATTCCAATTCCGTTAAGCCGCAAAGCAGCAATTCAAATTTATCTTCGCTGGGCTGGTGAAGCGGGGTCAGCCGTTGAAAAAGTTCGCAAAAAAGCATAGCCAGGGTCATTTTTTTCAATTCCCGCCGAATACCCGGAAACACTTGATGTATTTTGCCTCCCGTAATCGTACCCACCACTCCGCCGCGGCGCACATAAATACGGTAATCGGCCAAGACGAACGGCTCGCTGAATGCTTTTAATTTGCCGACTGCACGCGCTACCCCGGGCAAACGGGCGTTGAGCCGGCCGTGTTCCTTTGTGTAGAGGGATACCATGCGGTCGGCTTCGCGAAAGTCCTGCCGAAAAAGTAAAATGCCCGAGTCGGTAAATATCATTAGTTAAAGAATAGCAAATTTCGGTCGGCTCCGGCAGACCTATTTTAGAGGCCCATCAGACGGTGGGTCTTTGGACCCTTGTGCTATAAAAACAGATTTGAAACAATATGTATAATAACTAAATTTTGGAGCATTCTTTATATGATTAAACAATTTTTAGGGGTACTTTTTGCCTGTGCTCTTTGCACGGTTTCTCTCCACGCCCAGAAATCCGAAATAATCAAGCAATCCATACGGGCGGCCACGCAAACAGCGGCAAAAACCACGCTCAGCCAAACTTTGCAGGCGGCTTCTGCGGCGGCGGCCGCCAAACCGTTGGTACGCGCGGCCGGCAGCCGGCAGTTGCAAATTCACTTTAAAGAAGAGCCGATCCAGCTGGAACTGCCGTTTGCCGAATTTAGCGGCGGATTTCCTTCGGCGGCGGATTTGGAGCAAAAAGTCCGCCAGGCGGTGGCCGCGCAAGAGCGTATTGTCGTGCTGAACTCCGGCGAACGGGTCCGGGTTGTGAAACTGGAAGAAAAACATTTTCAAAAAACGCATAAACTCAGCAGTACGGTGGGTCATTTTCTGTCGGTTACCAAAAATCCGGTGGTGCTGCCCGACCCGACAACGGGGGAAAGAGTAACCGTTTTTAAAAATGACCGGGTGCGTTATTTTTCCGATTTAAAACAAGTGTGCCCCGCAGGCAGTTTTCTGCTGCGCGGCGAAAACGGCCGGTATTCATTTCTTTCGCCCGAACAAACGCCGGCGGATTTTGCCGCCGCTTATGAAAGGGAATACCAAAAAAACAATCCGGCCGTATGGGCCGATATGGAATTTGAACTGCGTCCGATACCGCCCGTGCGCGTGCCGGAATTGACAAATATGGAAGCTCTGTTTGCCCGCCGGAACGGTTTTGCCCGGGTTTACGCACTGGACAGACACCCGCTTTCCGCTCAGCCAGTACAGGTAGCCGTATTGGAGCGGGAAGTAAAAATACAGGGGCTTGCTCTGTTAAAAGCAGGCAGTATGGCGGTTCGCTATCCGGACGGCTCCTTTGACTTGCACCCGGCGGACCAGGTACCGCCTGTTTTGCAAGGGAAAATAGCGTACCTGCAGTTTAAACAGCAAACGGATCCCAGTCAACAAGTACGCCTCCGTAACGGAGAAACACTGCTCCCGCCGCAGCCGGCTGCCAAAACTTACAGTGGCCAGGCCGAATTAGCGCAGGACTTGCATCGCCGCGGAGCAGGGGGGAAATCTTATACAAGCCGACTATTCGGCCCGGTGATTGCTTACGAAATTCCGCCGGGGATCCTTTACCAACCGGCCGGAAGAGCCGAAGAACGCTTGGATCCAACCCAAAAAATTGTGCTTTATTATCCGTCCCGCGGGGACGGTCAAATCGTACCGCGCGATTGGCTGATGTCCGGTTTCTTTACCGAGGTTAAGTAATGGGGCGGATCCGTGCGGGACGGGTTTTTCTCGGGCGGACGGTGCAAAAGGGTTGGCAAAGCCGCCAAAGAAAAGATATAATATCCATAAGTTTCACACAGAAACCATTTTAAATTAATTACAGGAGATACGCTCTTTCCAGTCCGTTTTATAGGGCCAGAATTAGCGTATAAGATAAACATGTTACCGACCTACAGACCTAACAAAAGAAGACGCGCTAAACATATTGGATTCAGAGCCAGAATGGCGACCGCCGGCGGCAGAAAAGTACTCAGCGCCAGAAGAGCCAAAGGCCGCCACGAATTAATCAGAGCTTAAACGATATGCCGTCCTACGGTCTGCCGCGAAAAAGCCGCCTGCACCTAAAAAAAGAGTTTGAACAGGTCATACACGGCGGCGCTAAACTGCAGTATAACGGGGTTATTCTGTGGTGGCGGTCCGGCCCGGAGCAAACCCGGCCGGCCCGTTTTGCGGTGGTGGTGTCCCGTAAATTGGGCCCGGCGGTTGTAAGAAACCGCACCAAAAGACTTTTAAGAGAAGCTTTCAGACTAAACAGAAGAAATATCAAACCGGGGACGGACTTGATTTGCTGTCCCAGAGAAAGCGAAAAATTAACCAAAGTGCACGCAGCGCAGGAAGCGCTCAAGACACTGTGCGGCAAAGCCGCTTTATTAAAGAACTCTTCAGAAAATTGAGCCGTAACCGCATAATATTGAAGGGACCTATGAACAGAATTTCGCTTTTATGCAAAGATTTATTGCTTTTGCTTCTCAACATATTTATGTTGCTGGTGCGCCCCTTTTTGGGGCCACGGGGTGTATGCCGTTTTGAACCGACATGCAGCCAATATGCCAAGCAGGCGATTGTCAAACACGGCGCGTTTAAAGGCGGGTGGCTTGCGCTGGTGCGGGTGTTGAAATGCCACCCTTTTCATCCGGGCGGATATGACCCGGTGCCTTAATGCTTTTTCTGTTTTAAAGGAAGCTTCCTCTTAAACGCCGTCCAATATGCGGCGCGTTATAAAGAGGAATGTTATGAACAGACAGTTTCTAATTACAGCAATGTTGTTTTTGCTGATAATTACGGGCTACAATCAGTTTGTTGCCCTCCCCAGAGCCCGGGCTGCCCAGGAGCAGGCCGAGGCGCAGCTAAAAAAAGCGGAACAGCAAACCCAACCGGGCACTCCTGCTGTGCTGGCGGCTTCTTCTCCCATCAGCAAAGAAGCGGCTTCCGCCCCTAAACCGGAAGAATTGTTCACGCTGAACCTGCCCCAGGCCAGCGTTACTTTTTCTTCCAAGGGTGCCGGCATTAAAACCTATTTATTTAAAGATGTCGTGGGCGATGTGGACTTGACGCCCTACCAGGGTGTCGGCTATTTTGCCACCTTGCCGCAGGTAGATTTTACCGAATTCGCCCGCACGAAAAATTCCATTACCTTTGCCGGGGATATTATTCCCGGATTCAGCGTTTATAAAGAGTACCGTTTTAATGAAAACGGCATTAATAACTTGGTCATTACCTTTGAGAATAAAACTTCCCAATCGCTGACTATAGCCCCCTGGAGCTGGAACTTCGGCCCAGGGCTGGCCACGGTCAAAAGCGAAATGAACGACAATGAACGCGAATCCAAAGCGGTTTACCTGGTGCAGGAAAAAGGAAAGAAAAAACCCACGCTGGAGGTATTTGCCAAAGGCGATAAACAACCCGAACTGCCGTGGATATGGGCGGGGGTGGAAAACCGGTATTTTCTTTCCGTCTTAATTCCGCAGGGGTGGCAGCCGGGCGATTTAACGGCTTCTAAAGAAAAAATCGGTACGCAAAAACGGCTGTGGGGGCTGCTTGGAGAAGCCAACCTGGAAGGGCCGCAGCTTGCTATCGGTATGCCTAGCGTAACGGTGGAAGCCAAATCCAAGGAAGAATATAAGTCGGATTTTTATTTTGGACCGAAAGATTATAAGCAGTTCTTAAAACTGCCCTATCATCTGGACCGTTCCATCGCGTTTGGTTTCTTTGGCGCTTTGGGCAAAATAGCCCGAAATGTGCTGGAAACTTTCTACGGCTGGACGGGCAATTACGGCGTGGCTATTATTATGATGACGGTGCTGTTGCAGCTGATTTTATTTAAGTTTACGCTGATGCAGTTAAAATCAGCCGCCCAGATGAAAAAAATCCAGCCCGAAATGAAACGCATTCAAGAAAAATACAAAGGCAATCAAGAAGCCCTCAGCCGCGAAACGCTGGCGCTGTACCGCAAACACAAGCTCAATCCGCTGGCGGGCTGTCTGCCGATGCTGATACAGCTGCCTATTTTTCTGGCGTTGTTTAATGCGCTGCGCACCTCGTGGTCGTTGCACGGGGCGAAGTTTGTGTTTTGGATTACGGACTTATCGTCTAAAGATCCATACTATTTGCTGCCTATTTTGATGGGTGCGGTAATGTATTTCCAGCAAAAAGGCAACATGCCCGCCGGTACCGATCCGGCCCAAGCGGCCATGTTTAAATATATGCCGCTGATTTTTACACTGCTGTTTATGAACTTCCCGTCGGGGTTGGTGCTGTACTGGCTGACCAACAGCTTAATTACTTTCGGGATTCAGAGTTTTATCAACAGAAAACTGGCTAAAGCCAACTAAGGAGCAAATTTATGCCGAGTAAAATTAAAGTACAAGCCAAAGAAGTGTCCGAAGCGATTGCAAAAGGACTGAAAGAATTAGGGTTGAGAAGGGACCAAGTGGAAGTAACCGTATTGGAAAGCCCGAAAAAGGGATTTTTGGGTATTGGTTCCCGTCCGGCCGTGGTGGAATTGCGCCAAAAACGCTGGAGCACGGCGGATTTGGATTCGCAAATCTATATGGATGTGCCGAAAAGACGCTCGTCTAAATCTTCGCGCGGCGGCCGCGGCCGCAAGGACCGGGCCGAATTTTCGCGCGGCGGCCGCAAAAATTCCCGCCGTTCGGAACGCTTAGCCGGCGAAGCGCGCGAAATTCGCGAAAAACTGCCCAAAGCCAACGAACCGCAGTTGCTGCCCAGCGAGCAAATTCAGCATGCGGTCATTCCGGAAAATCTCAAAGCCCCTATGCAGGAAGCCAAAGAATACCTGGAAAAAGTGCTTACCCATATGGGCGTAAAAGTGGAAAATTTAAATGTCTGGTGGGACGAAAAACAACAGCGCATTTTGCTGACTTTTGACTGCGACCACCCGGCCATTGTCATTGGCAAGGAAGGCAAAACACTGGAAGCCATTCAGTACCTTTCCACGCTGGCGTTAAGCCGCCATTTTGATAAGCCGATTTCCGTCATCACCGACACGCAGAATTACTGGCGCAAAGCCGAAGATAAAATTGACGCCGAAATCGCCAAAGCTATTGATATGATTAAACGCGGCCACAGCGTGTTCCGCTTCCGCCCGATGAGTGCCCAACTGCGCCGTTACATTCACCGCGCCGTGGAAGGCAACGAGTTTGTCTGCACCGCCTCGGAAGGGGAAGGCAAATGGCGCAAGGTAACCCTGCGACCGACGGAAAAAGCGCTGGAAGCGGCCCGCGCCAATACCGCCCCGGCCGATTTTGTGCCCGGCGTAATCGGGGAAGATATCCCCGAAGAAACTCCGGCTCAAAAGGCCGTGGCCGAAGCCGAGCAAGAAAAAGCATTAAACGAATATCACGAATCCTGCTCTTGCTGTGCGGGGGAACCCTCCGCGGAAACGCCGGCTCAGCCCGAAACCAACCCTGCCGCTTCGGAAGAGGTGGTGGTTCAAGAAACGGTAACGGTTACTGTGGAAACGGCTCCGGCAGCCGCGCCGGCTGAAGAAGCGGCGCCTACGGCCCAAACCGCTCAGCCCGAAGCGGCGGCGGAACAGCCCGCCCCGGCCGAACAACCGGCCTGCAACTGCGGCCCACTGTTTGAAGCCCCGCAAGACAACCAGCCGGAAAACAAATAATCTTTCCAAACCCCGGTTCACAGCCGGGGTTTTTTAACGGTAAAAGCACCGAAATCTTTCGGTTATTTTGCACGATTCGCTGGCCGGCTGCCACCGAAATTTTACACCTAAAAACCCCCGGGCCAATAACCCGGGGGTTTAAATAGCGGCTGGATTATAAAGTGCGGCCCAATTCCAGCGCTTCTTTCAGTTTGCCGGTTTTGATGATTTCACCCGCGTCCCACACGCCGCCGGCCAAAAGCATACCGCGGTCGGTCCATTTCAAATAATCGGCGATGGCTTTATAAGTAGCTTTTAAACCGTCATAATCACCGTCCGGCTCATTTCCTTCGGCGGCGGCCAGCAGCACACATTCTTTTATTTTCAGTTTCTGCGGGGCATTGGGTTTCATATACGCGTAAAGTTTATCCACAGCGGCTTTGAGCTGGGCCGTCATACTGAACCAATACAGCGGCGTACAAAACACCAGCACATCGGCTTCCTCCAGCATCGGAGCGAGTTTTTCAAATTCGTCCGGGAAAACACACGGCTTGCCTTGGCTCCAGCATTTATCACACGCTTTGCAGGGCAAAATGGGATGAAATCCCGTTTCAAACACCTGGGCGGTATGTCCGGCGGCTTTTACGCCTTGGATAAAAGCGTCCGCCAACAAAGCGCTGTTGCCCAACTGCCGGGGACTTCCTGTTAAAACCAATACTTTTTTCGCCATATTAAAACTCCTAAACCCTCTAAAATCCGCGCCGGCTGACCCCGCACGGGCCCAACATCACAAGCACCTAGAGTATAGCTTATTTTGCGCTTTTTTGCGCGGCCGGAAAAAGACGCGTTTCTACGAGGAGAAAAAAGCCCCCAAAAAGACCCTTAAAAAGTGATAAAATATACCTATGCAACATACTATTTGCGCCTTGGCTACGGGAGCTGGCGGGGCGGTCGCTTTAGTGCGGCTGTCCGGCCCGGAGGTTTGCCGCATTCTAAGCGAGCTTACCCACCGTTCCGACTTGCCCGAACCGCGCAAACAAACGCTGTGTACTGTTTACGACGGTTCCGAACCGCTGGATCAAGCATTAATCACTTACTTTAAAGCGCCCCATTCGTTTACCGGGGAGGATGTGGCTGAATTTGCCGTACACGCTTCGCCGTATATCAAAGCCCGGCTGTTGGAATTGCTGTGCCAACACGGGGCCGTGCCGGCCAAACGGGGGGAATTTTCCCAACGGGCATTTTTAAACGGCAAGATGGATTTGGTGGAAGCGCAGGGATTGTGTGATTTAATTGCTTCGGGCAATAAGGCCGCGCATAAATTGGCGATGGACTCGCTGGACGGCAAATTATCGGCCCGGCTGGCGGACATGAAAAAGCGGCTGGCGGAATTGCTGGCGCAGATAGAAGTTCGCCTGGACGATGTAGATGAAGAAATGACGCCTCTTTCGGACGAATTTGTACAGGGGGAAATTCACACCGTGCTGGGGCATATTAAAGCTCTGGCGGATACTTTTTCCATCGGCAAATACATTAAAGACGGTTTAAAAACGGCCATTGTGGGCGCGCCTAACAGCGGCAAGTCCAGCTTGCTTAACGGATTGGTGGGGTTTGACCGGGCCATCGTGTCCGACCAGAGCGGCACCACGCGCGACACCGTGGAAGAAATTTTGGAAATCAACGGGCAAAAAATTATTTTAACCGATACCGCCGGTATCCGCGAGCACGCCCTGGATCCCGCCGAAAAAGAAGGTATGCGCCGCAGTCACCGCGCTATGGAAGCGGCGGACCTAATCCTGTTCGTGCTAGACGCGTCCCGCCCGGTTACGCCGGAAGAAAAAGAACTTTGGCAGGATATCCGCCGCCAACAAAAACGCACTATAGTCGTATGGAATAAAAAAGATTTATCCGCCAACCGCCCGGAATTGGAAGCCGCGTCCCATTATCCCGCCGCAGCCGTTTCGTGCAAAACGGGCGAAGGGCTGGAAGAACTTAAAAAATTAATTACCGCCGATGTAACCGAAGCCCAAACGGCCGACGGGCTGATGATTTCCAACCTGCGCCACTACGAGGCGCTCCTGCGTGCACAGACGGAATTGGAAAGCGCGCTGATTCGGCTGCAAGCCCGGGCGGGCGGAGAAATTTACGCCGAGCATCTGCGCGGTGCGCTGAATTATTTGCAAGATTTAATCGGAGAAGTAACCCCCGATGATGTGCTGGGGATTATTTTCTCCAAATTTTGTATGGGGAAATAAATGTTTGTTTGCGAAGATAAATACGATGTGATTGTGATTGGCGGCGGCCACGCCGGCTGTGAAGCCGCGCTGGCGGCGGCCAAATTAGGCGCTAAAACACTGCTGTTAACCCAAAGCTTGGACACCATTGCCCAAATGTCGT
Source organism: uncultured Elusimicrobiales bacterium (assembly GCA_944325225.1). Taxonomy (GTDB): domain Bacteria; phylum Elusimicrobiota; class Elusimicrobia; order Elusimicrobiales; family Elusimicrobiaceae; genus Avelusimicrobium. The sequence continues at coordinate 7,540 of CALUZQ010000037.1, read as the reverse complement.
GCAATCCTTCCATTGGCGGTATTGCCAAGGGGCAAATTGTGCGCGAAATTGACGCACTGGGCGGAGCGATGGGCCGCGTGACCGATTATGCCGCCTTGCACTATCATATGCTCAACACCGGCAAAGGACCGGCGGTTCATTCTCCGCGCGTGCAGTGCGATAAAAAAGTGTATCAATTTACTTTCAAACATTTTCTGGAACGCCAGCCCAATTTGGATATTATGCAGGACGAAGCCGTCAAAATCTCCGTGTCGGACAACGCCGTAAACGGCGTGCTGACCCTGCGTAACACTTTCTATCACACCCAAACCGTCATTTTAACCACCGGCACCTTTCTGGCGGGCACCATTCACATTGGAACGGAAATGTTCCGCGGCGGCCGCTACAACGATATGCCGTCGGACGGGCTGGCCAAAAATCTGCGCGACGAGTTAAAACTCCATATCCTCCGCTTTAAGACCGGAACGCCCATGCGCATTAACGCGCGCGGGCTGGACTATTCCAAATTCCGGTTGCAGCCGTCTGATAATCCGCTGCAGCCCATCTCGCATTTTACCGATGTAAACGAACAATCCAAACGCACTTTTTTAAGCTGTTACATTACCCGCACCACGCTGGAAACGGATAAAATTCTGCGGGCCAATTTTCAGCGCTCGGCCATGTACAGCGGCAACATTCACGGGCTGGGGCCGCGGTATTGCCCGTCGGTGGAAGATAAAATTAAAAAATTTCCGGATGTTACCAGCCACCCGCTTTTCTTGGAGCCGGAGGGGTTTAATACCGAAGAGTATTATATTCAGGGCTTTTCTACCAGTATGCCCGAAGATGTTCAGCGCGCGCTGATTAAGTCCGTCCCCGGTATGGAAAAAGCTTCCATTACCCGGCCCGGGTACGCCATCGAATACGATTTTTCCGACCCGCGCGATTTGTTCCCTTCGTTGGAAAGCAAACATATTCCGGGGCTTTTTATGGCGGGGCAGATTAACGGTACCACCGGATACGAAGAAGCCGGCGGACAAGGAATTATCGCCGGCATTAACGCCGCTTTAAAAACCCAGCACAAAGAACCTTTTGTTCTCCGGCGCGATGAGGCCTACATCGGCGTTTTGATTGATGATTTAATTAACAAAGGCGTCAATGAACCATACCGTATGTTCACTTCCCGCGCGGAATACCGCATTCTTTTGCGTAACGATAATGCGGACCTGCGGCTTACTCCGCACGCTTTTAAACTGGGTCTGCTGGATGCCTGTTATAAAGCTCCGTTTGAAAAATACCAGGCGCTTTGTCAAACGCTGATAGAACACCCCACGGCTGACGCCGATGAGAATGAAACGGAACTTTTCCCCTGGACGGTGCAAAAAGCCCGCACCCATGCGGAGATTTATCACAAATACGCCGGCTATTATGAACGCAATAAAAAAGACGCCCAACGGCTGGCCGAAATGGACAGCGTAAAAATTCCCGAAGGGTTTAACCCCGCTTCGGTGCGCGGGCTGTTGTTTGAAAGCGCCCAAAAATTGGCCGAAGTAAAACCGCAGACGCTGGGGCAGGCCGGGCGCATTCCCGGCGTAACGCCGGCTGATTTGCAGCTTTTGGCGGTGCATATTGAACGGTTTAGGAGACTTAGAAATGCAAAAGCTGCTCGTTGATTTCGCCGCCGGACGGGGGCTTTCGTTAACAAACCAGCAGGCGGAATGCCTGGTAAAATATGCCCAGCTGGTGTGGAGCAAGAAAGATTTATTAAATCTTACCAGCGCCAGCGGGGTAGCTGAACTGGTTTCCCGCCATTTGTGCGACGGGCTGGTTGCCGCGGCCAAAATTTATGCCATGGCGCGGATTAAAGGGCTTACAGCCCTGCACCTGGCAGACGCCGGCGCCGGCGCGGGATTTATCGGCATCACGCTGGCGATTGCTCTGCCGCAGGCCGAAGTAACGCTTATTGAAAGCATTGAAAAACGCTGTTCGTTTATGAATTGGGTGCTTTTAAATGCAGGAATTTCAAACGCGAAAATTAAAAAAGTACGGCTGGGACAGGGAACCCAATTTGCATTTGATTTTTTAACCGAACGGGCGATGGGCCAGCTGCCGGATATTTTGGAAGCATGCTTGGGGGCGGTAAAAACGGGAGGAGTATTCCTGGCTTTTCAAGGGGAACACCCGCAAACCGAGCTGTGCAATCCGGCGGCCTGCGGCGCCGCCTTGCTGGGGGTAGAACGATATTCCCTGCCGTGCGACAATAAAAAACGACATTTGGCCTTGTTTGGCAAACACGAAACCGAAGTATGAATACGGTAAAAAAACTCGTTTTTTTCTTATGGATTTTAGCCGCGGTGCTCTTAACGCCGCCGCTGCTGCGGTCGTTTGGGTTAAATCCAAAAGAAATGATGAAACAGTTGTTTGCCTCGGCGGCCCAGGAAGAGCCCGCCAAACCCTCTTCCGTTGCAAAAACCGAAGCCGCCCCGCCTATGCCGGATACGCCCGAAGATCCCTCCCGCGGCCGCGCCCGGGAATTACGGCCCGATATTTCGCTCCCGCCTCTGCCTGCTTCCCGCCCGCAGGCCGATGCTGCGCCCCTTCCGTCTCCGGCAGATAAGCAGCAGTTTAACGCGATGATTGCCGGGCTGGAAAACATCGCCAGCATAGCACCGGAAGATAACATTGATGATTTGCCCGTTCAGGCCTACCGCCCGGCTGATTCCGCCAATAAAGTGCGCTGGATGCCGCCGCCGCCCGGCTTTTTAACCGCCGATACTTTTAATTACCTTATTTACCGGGAAAAAAATCCCGTTACGCCCACGATTAAAACCGTGCTGGACAACATTCACGGCAACTTAATGCTGGACTTAACTCCGTTTACGATTGTCATCAAACCTAATAAAATTTTAGTTATGCTGTTCGGGCAGAAAAACAGTTATATGAAATTTACCAAGCGGCCGGCGTGGTCGGGGGCTTCGTCTGATTTGCGGGCGGATACGATGTATGTGATTGAGGGGGACAGTTTTTATCCGCTTTCTGTGCACGAACTGACCCATTTGTATTTTGACGGCTATTTCCTGCCCACCATTTCCCCGCTGTGGCTTTCGGAAGGAATGGCCGTGTATATGCAAATCAACACCACTAAACAAAAACCCAGCTGGGTGGACCGCAGTTTGCGGCGGATTTTAAAAGGCGAATATATCCCGTTTGAAGAAATGACGGTGTTGGAAACTTTACAAGATTACGATACTTCCAAAGCGGAACTTTGGTACACCCAGGCCTACAGCGTGGTGGCGTATCTGCTCAAAACCCGCAGCCGCGACGAATTTTATAAACTGTGCAGCGAAATTAAGGAGAAAACTCCGCTTCATCAAGCCCTTTACCGCGCATACGGTATGCCGTTTAACCGGGTATCCGTGTTGGAAAATGTTTGGCTGCATGATTTACAGAAAGCATACCGGGACGGTAAAATTCTGCAAAATAATCACCAGTCACCCTCCGCCGCCCCGCAAACGGCTGCAGCCAATACCGGGGCAAAAAAACCTGCTTCCCAACCGAAGCCGGCGGCGTCTGCCAAGAAACCCCAGCCGCCCGTTAACAAACAACCGGCCCCAAAAACAAAAATCAATAAATTAAAATTGGTCCCTACCAACGGCTATAAGGGAGGTTTCAACTGATGAGCGAAAACTGGACCCATATCCCCATTATGGCTGCACAAATTGCCGATTTGCTGCTGACCGACCCAAACGGCGTGTATGTGGACGGTACTTTGGGGCTGGGGGGGCATACCAAATTCTTTTTAAGCCGGCTCGGGCCGCAAGCCCGCATTTTGGGATTTGATAAAGACGAAGAAGCCCTTAAAATGGCCCAAGAACGCGTCAATGACCCGCGCCTGTTGGCGTTTCACGCCAGTTATACCCAAGCCCCGCAGGAACTTAAAAAACTGGGGCTGCCGGGTGCGGACGGCGCGTTGTTTGACTTGGGGCTAAGCTCTTATCAGCTGGATAATCCCGCCCGCGGGTTTAGTATCCTGCACGACGGGCCCCTGGATATGCGTTTTGACCGGCAAAATCCGCTTAGTGCCGCGGTAATTGTCAACGAATGGCCCATGGCCGAACTGGAACGCATTTTAAGAGATTACGGCGAAGAACGGAACTTTACTAAATTGGCGCTGGCCATTATGCAGGCCCGCCGCCAAGCTCCCATTACCACCACCGGGCAGTTGGCCCAGGTAGTAGAAAAAGTGTACGGCGGCAAACGCGGCAAAACGCATCCGGCCACGCAAACTTTCCAGGCCCTGCGCATCGCGTGTAACCGGGAATTGGAAACGGTGGAAACGGTTCTTTTGTCGTTAGGCGATATCATCAAACCGGGCGGACGGGCAGCCGTGCTGACCTTTCACTCCCTAGAGGACCGACTGGTTAAAAACCGTTTTAAAGAATTGGCGCAGAGCGGGCAGTGGCTGCTGGTAAATAAACATACGATTTTGGCTTCCTACGAGGAAGTCCGCCAAAACCGGCGGGCACGCAGCGCCAAGCTGCGCGTGATTGAAAGGATTAAATTATGAGGATTTTCGTCATTTTATTTATACTCGCTTTGTTCGGATTTGGAATAGCTGTGATGCGCATTGAAATCAACCGCTCCGGCCGCACAATCAGCCAGTTGCAAAACGAAGTGGAAATTAAAGAAGCGCGCAACCAGTACCTGCAGTTGGAAATTTCCCGCCTGGCCGGCCCGGAAAACATTACCCGACTGGCGGAAGAAAAACTGGGGCTGGTGCCGGCTAAACCGCATGAAATTGTGGTATTGGAAGAAGAATAAATATGTTTAGACAGCAGAATAACGCTCCCTTTGTTTTTAATGTCAAAAACCGTATGCGCGTGGCGGGAATGGTTATTTTATTGGCGCCGCTGTGCATTTTTGTACGGTTGTTTTATATGCAAACTTTTTTGTATGAGGAGTTTTCTTCTAAAGCCGAACGCGCCATTTACAATTATCTGGCTGAGGATCGGCTGCGCGGAAAAATTTTAGATGTAAACGGACGCGAATTGGCCGAATCCGTCCGCACGCATTCCTGCGGCGTCAATAAACGCTATGTGCAAAATAAAAATAAGACGGTGGATTTTCTGTCCGAAACCTTGGGCATACCCAAAAAGCGAGTGTTGGAAAAATGGAACCGTTCCTCCAATTTTTTCTTTATTGCCAAAAAAATTAAGCCGGATAACTACATCAAAATCTCCCAGATTTTAAGAACCAAACTGGGGCAGGGATTAGAACTAACGCCTGAATATGAACGGATACACCCCTACGGAGAAAGCGCCCTGGATTTAATAGGGGCGTCCAACTCCAAGAACTACGGGCTTTCCGGCATTGAACAGATGTACAACCGCGAACTGAGCCAGGACATCAGCAAAAAACGCGCCAAACGGGCCCGGCGCGGAGAGATTATTTACGACCGCAAGCTGAAAGAAGAATTGTCCGTGGCGAATGTTTATCTGACCATTGACGCCGTGGCTCAGTTTTATACCGAAAGCGCCCTTAAAAAAGCCGTGGAATTGGTAGGCGCCGAACACGGAATTGCCGTAGTGCAGGAACCGAAAACGGGTAAAATTTTAGCGGCGGCGTCCTATCCGGTTAAAGACGGACAGTCGCTGGCTTTCCAGTTTACCTATGAACCCGGTTCCACCTTTAAAACCATTGCCATTTCTTCCGCGTTGGACGCCGGAGTCGTTCATATTACCGACAGTATTGATATGTCCGGCCGGGAATGGGTGGTGGGAAACAAAGTGGTGCGGGATAATCAACACGAAAAAGATTTTTTGTCTATTCCCGAAATTCTACAGCTTTCTTCTAACATTGGCGCCGGAAAAATCGCCCTGGAACTGGGCGCCAAAAACCTGTTTTATTACATCAAAGGATTTGGATTCGGCACCAAAACCGATATCAATTTTAACGGGGAGTCCAAAGGCAATTTACCGCATTTTAGCAAGTGGACCGCCGTGGACACTGCCACCAAAGGGTATGGATACGGCGTGGCCGTAACGCCCATTCAGCTTATTAACGCTTATTCCGCTATTGCCAACGGAGGAACCTTGATGCAGCCCCATATTGTTGACCGTATTGAATATGCGGGCGGAAAGGTAGAAAAAAAATCCAAGCCGGTTAAAATACGCCGCGTGCTGAAAGAAGAAACCACCCAAATTATGAAAAAAGCCCTGCAAAGCGTGGTAGAAGTCGGTTCCGGCAAACGCGCCCAAATTACGGGTTATAATGTAGCGGGCAAAACAGGCACCGCCGAAAAATTAAGCAAAGAAGGCGGCTATGCCAAGCGGAGCCACATTGTATCGTTTTGCGGGTTTGCGCCCGTGTCCGACCCGCAGTTTACCGTTTTGGTTATTTTGGATAATCCCACTAAATATACTTTCGGCGGAACGGCGGCTGCACCGGTGTTTAAAGAAATTACCGAGCGCCTGCTTGCGATGAAAGGCGTACCGCCGGACCAGTTGGATTTTGAACCAACGCCAAACAAACGCTAATTCCATTTTGATTTTTTAAGGAGTCTGTATGAAGCTTAATTTAACTGTCAGTAAAATTGCAAAAATCACCAATGCCCAGCTGGTTACGGAAAACCCGAAAACAAAAGTAACTTCTTTTGTAACCGATTCGCGCGTAATCGGCCCGGGGGACGCTTTTATCGCGCTGAAAGGTAAAAATCACGACGCGCGCCAATTTATTCCCGAAGTGCTCCAAAAAGGAGCCGCTGTTATCCTGGCGGAAAAAGGGGTTGAAATCCCGTCTGATACGAAGGCGTCTTTTTTGTTGGTGGACGACTCGCTAAAAGCCCTGCAACAGCTGGCCAAATACCACCGGCTCAACAGTACGCTTAAAGTAGCCGCCATTACCGGCTCCAACGGAAAAAGCACTACCAAACAAATGCTGTACGCCATTTGTCAAACGGCGGGAGAAACTGTGGCCAATATGGGCAATTTCAACAACCAGTTCGGCGTACCGTTTTCCCTGTTGGAAATTCAGCCCAAGCACCAGTACGGCATTTTTGAATTGGGAGCTTCGCACCCCGGCGATATTCGGGAAATTGCCTCGCTGGCCGTTCCGGATACGGCGGTGATTACCAATGTATCGGCGGCCCATTTGGAATTTTTCCACGATTTGGAAACCGTCTATAAAACCAAAACCGAAATTGCCCAATGCTTAAATTTTGGCGGAACGCTGGTGTATAATGCGGACGATCCCCTGCTCTGCCGTCTAAAGACGGAATTTAAGGGGAAAAGCATTTCTTTCGGGTTTAACCCGGGGGCGGATTTACGAATTTTGGAAACGGAAAAATTTGCTTTCACTTATAAAGGGGAGGCCTATGTGCTGGACCTGATGCTCCAGCGGCACGACAAATTAAATGCTGCGGCTGCGGCGGCGGCCGCCATTTCGCTGGGGCTGTATATGGATCATATCAAAAAGGGGCTGCTGTCCTATACCCCTATGCCGATGCGTATGGAACGGCTGCAAAAAAACGGCGTTTCTTTTATTTTGGATTGTTACAACGCCA
>CALUZQ010000036.1 GCA_944325225.1 uncultured Elusimicrobiales bacterium | reverse complement strand
GTTGCCCGGCGTGGACGACTTCGGGTTGCAGTGTATGCCAAGCGCCTGCCGGGGAACCGACGACGCAGGCGTGCCCTTCGGGGTACAGTGGAACGCAGACGCGCACTTGGAATACGAGTACCTGCAGATGGAATGAGTGGAATACAAGTGGCTGTGAGGAAGAGGGCGATTGTAACGATGCGGATTATAAGAAATCTCACAAATCAAAGTGTTGTGTAGATGCCCCTAAGACTGATTCCGTGTGTTGGACATGTGTTTTTAAGGGAACTATACAAGAAGAAACTTTTGATAATAGTAGAGCGTGTTCTTCTTATGCCACTTCCGGATGTCCTAAACGGGTTTATAATAGTGACTGTGAACGCCGTTATGGATCTTGTAGTTCCGAGGGATATGTTTGCCAAATTGAATGGGTAGCTTGTACATCTTATATAAATGGAATAAAAGTATGTCCCGTGAGATATTCTAGGAATAAGTATTGTGTTGGAGAAAAAGTCTGTACTAAAAACGGCTGGTAAGTATTTTGATATACCCCGGGTCTTAGTGCCCGGGGTTTTGTATGGTGTGAAAATCCCAGCTTCCTTGAAAAAATGTTAGTTAGAATAAATTATAAGTTCCTATAGAAAAGCCCCCGCTTACTGGCGGGGGCTTTTTAAAGATTCACTGCTCTTATTTGACTCTGCCGGCGGAACCAAATACATTTTCGTTCTTTTCGGCATACATTTTAATCAGTTCTTCGCGGGCCGGGCCCAGGTATTTGCGCGGGTCAAATTCGCTGGGTTTGGTGGCGAAAATTTTGCGGATAGTGGCGGTCATCACCAGGCGGCCGTCGGAGTCCACATTAATTTTGCACACGGCGGACTTGGCGGCTTTGCGGAGTTGTTCTTCCGGAATGCCGGCCGTATCTTCCAATTTGCCGCCGTATTCGTTAATCTGTTTGACGGCCCACTGCGGAACGCTGGAAGAACCGTGCAAGACAATCGGGAATCCAGGCAGGCGTTTGGAAACTTCTTCCAAAATATCAAAGCGCAGTTCGGGCAGTTTTTCGCCGGGTTTTACTTTAAATTTGTAAGCCCCGTGGGAAGTACCGATGGAAATAGCCAACGAATCTACGCCGGTGCGTTTTACGAAATCTTCTACTTGGGCGGGATCGGTATAGGTGTGGTGTTCGGCGGAAACTTCATCTTCAATACCGGCCAAAACGCCCAGTTCGCCTTCTACGGTTACATCGTGTTGATGGGCGTAGTCCACTACTTTTTTGGTCAGCGCCACATTTTCTTCATACGGCAGGTGAGAGCCGTCAATCATCACGGAAGAGAAACCGTTGTCAATGCAGTCTTTGCACAGTTCAAAGGAATCGCCGTGGTCCAAGTGCAAGCACAGCGGAACCGGTTTTCCGATTTCATTCATCATTTCTACCGCACCGCGGGCCATCCAGCGCAAGAGCGTGGAATTGGCGTATTGGCGGGCGCCTTTGGAAACTTGCAAAATTACCGGGGAACCGGTTTGCACGCAGGCGGTAACGATGGCCTGCAGCTGTTCCATATTGTTAAAGTTATAAGCCGGAATGGCGTAACCGCCGGCCATAGCGTCTTTGAACATTTGGCGGGTGTTGACCAAGCCAAGTTCTTTATAAGAAACGGTCATTTGAACTGCCTCCTAAAAATATATTTCTGTCTTAGATATTTTACAATTTTTTACGCGCTGTGGGGCGGGGTTAAGCCAGTGTTTATTCCGCAGTTGTATTAAAGAATCGCGCGGTTGCGCGCGCGTGCGTGCGGATATCCGACGGAAAAACTTGCAAAAAAAAGTGTTTGTGGGTATAATGTAAATACCTTAACTGTCAGAAAGTGATACGAAATGGAACTAAAATTGGATTTTTCTATTCTTAAAACTCTCACGGAACTGCCGGGTATTTCCGGACGAGAAACGGCGGTACGAAACTATCTAAAAGAACAGCTGGCCCCCTATGCCGATTCCGCCCATACCGACGCTATGGGCAATTTAATCCTGTTTAAAAAAGGATCTTCCGATAAAAATCTGCTTTTATGCGCCCATATGGACGAGGTGGGCTTGATGATTCATCATATAGATGAACGCGGATTTTTGCGGTTTGTAACGGTGGGGGGCATTGATCCCCGCACGCTGCTTGCCCAGCGGGTGCGCGTGCAAACCAAATCGGGAGCGCTTTTGGGTGTTATCGGCACCAAACCGGCGCATATTACCACCGAGCAGGACCGCGCCAAAGCCGTGGGCGTTAAAGAACTTTTTATTGATTTGGGGCTGCCCGCGGCGGAAGTGCGCCGGCGGGTAGAACCGGGTGATTTTGCCGTGCTGGACCGGCCGTATGAAGAATTTGGGGACGGAATGATTTGTTCCAAAGCGTTAGATAACCGGGCCGGGGTATTTGTGCTGGCGGAATTAGTGCGTGCATTAAAAGATCCGTTTTATAATGTGTATGCCGTATTTACGGTGCAGGAAGAAGTGGGGCTGCGCGGGGCGGTTACGGCGGCTTTTGGCGTAGAAGCCGATGTGGCCTTGTGCCTGGATACCACCGGCGCGGCCGATATTCCCGGCTGTGCGCCGCAGGATTATATCTGCTCGTTGGGCGGTGGCGTGGGAATTACCGCCTTGGACGCCCGCACCATTACCCACCCCGTTCTTTTTGAATTATTGAAAAAATGTTGCGATGAACACCAAATTCGCCGTCAAATTCGCATTGCACCGCGCGGCGGGAATGATGCCGGGGCGGTGCACCTGTCCAAAACAGGGGTTCCCACCTGCGGGCTGTCTATTCCCACGCGCAATATCCATTCCAATGTGGAAATTGTCAGCCGGCAAGATGTGGAAAGTACTTTTCTGCTGGCGTACTTGGCGGCGAAGAACGGATTAAATGACATTAATTTATAATAGGAAGATGCTTATGAGCCGAACATTTGAACTGGGAAAGAAAAGAGCTGTTTTTTTAGATGTAACCGATTATTTAGATAATCCCAAATATCAAATTTCCAAAGAAGATGCCACCGGGCTGGAACGGCTGGATATCGTATATCGGGCGCTGGTTTCTTTGCTGTATAACTATGTGCCTACTTCGGGTCATCCCGGGGGAAGCATATCCAGCGGGCGGTTCGTACAGCACCTTTTATATAAAGAGATGTCCTACGATTTGCCGCATCCGTTAAAAGAGGAAGCGGACATTATTTCCTATGCCGCCGGTCATAAGGCGCTGGGACTGTATGGTTTATGGGCGCTTCGCAACGAATGTGCGCGTATTGCCGCCCCCGACTTGCTGGCTAAAGACCCTAAACACCAGCTGCGGCTGGAAGATTTGTTGGGTTTTAGGCATAATACGGCACAGGGAACCCCTTTGTTCAAAAAATTTCAGGTAAAACCCTTGGGCGGCCACCCGGAACCTTTGGTGCCGTTTGTACGCACCAGCACCGGCGCCAGCGGCGTGGGGGACGGTTCTGCCGTGGGGTTGGCCTTAGCCGCGGCGGATGCGTATGGGGAAAATTGCCCCCTAGTGCATATTGTAGAAGGCGAAGGCGGGCTGACCGCCGGGCGCGTAAGCGAAGCCGCCGCCATGGCCGCTACCGCCCAGCTGAAAAATGCGGTGTTTCATATTGACTGGAACGAGGCCTCCATTGAAAGCGAACGCGTAACCGCCGACGGGGAAAATCCGGGCGATTATGTGCAGTGGAACCCGATGGAATTTTTCTATATCCACGACTTTAATGTAATCCGCGTACCCAACGGGCACGATTTTAACCAGATTCATATCGCCCAGCGGCTGGCGGCGGAAATTTCCAACCATCAGCCGACGGCGATTGTCTATCGCACGGTCAAGGGCTGGCATTACGGCATTGAAGGCAAGGCCTCCCACGGAGCGGGGCATAAATTCGCTTCGGAGGGATTTTATCAATCTTTGGCGGAATTTGAAAAAACATTTGGTGTGTCTTTCCCTCGTTTTGAAGGCGAGAAAACCGATGAAAATGTGGAAAAATACTATTGGGAAAGCTTGCTGACGGTGCGCCGCGCACTGGAAGCGGATAAACAAACCGCCGCTTACGCCGCTGCCCGCCTGCAGGAAGCGGCCCGCCGGCTGGCCGATAAAAAACGGACCGTCCGTGCCGGGCTGGGTAACAGCAAAACCATTTATACGGAATTTTCTCCGCTGCAAGTGCCTGCCGAATTTGCGTTTGAAAAAGGCAAGTCCTATACGACCCGCGGGGTATTGGGCAAAGTGCTGGCTTACCTGAATAAACAGACGGGCGGCACGCTGTTAACGGCTTCGGCCGATTTGTATGGCTCAACGGGTGCGGCGGAAATTTCCAAAGATTTCCCGGCGGGGAATTTTAACGCGGTTTCCAATCCGCTGTCGCGGCGGCTGTCGGCCGGCGGTATCTGTGAGGACGGTATGGCCGCGCTGTGCACGGGTATTTCCGCTTTTGGCAAACACCTGGGGGTAGCATCTTCTTACGGGGCGTTTTTGGCGTTTGAACATGTGGCTTCCCGCCTGCACGCTATTGGCGTACAGGCCGCGCGCGAAGCCGGGGCGGACCCGAATACATTTATTATGTTTAACGGCCACGCCAGCTTGCCTACCGGTGAGGATGGCCCCACGCACGCCGACCCGCAATCCTTGCAGTTGCTGCAGGATAACTTTCCGAAAGGTTCGTGCATTACCATTACCCCGTTGGAAGTAGATGAAATCTGGCCGCTGACGGTGAAAGCTTTGTCCTTGCGTCCGGCGGTGTTTGCGCCGTTTGTGGTGCGCCCGTCGTACGCGTTTATGGACCGGGAAGCCCTGGGGGCGGAATCGGCCGCCAACGCGGTAAACGGCGTGTATTATTTGCGCCGCGCCCACGGGAAATCCGAGGGAACGGTGCTGGTGCAAGGCGCAGGCGTAGGACGAATAGTAGTGGAAAAACTGCTTCCCTTATTGGCACAGAAAGGACCCGATGTAAATGTGGTGTATATCACCAGCCGGGAATTGTTTGAAACCCTGCCCGCGGCCGAACAGGAAAAGATCCTGCCGGCGGAACTGTTCCGCACGGCTATGGGAATTACCGATTTTACCCTGCCCACCCTGGACTGTTGGATTAACAGCCAGGCGGGGCGCAGGCATACGCTGTACCCACACCGGGACGGCAAATTCTTGGCAAGCGCGTCGGCAGAAAAAGTATATGCCGAAGCCGGGCTGGACGGGGAACACCTGTTTGCCGCTGTGTGCGCATATGTACAGGATTTAAAAGGGGCGGCTGCTTGGCTTTAAGCCCTATAGGAGAATAAAATGGCAGAAGAAAAACCTTACTTGACCGGACGGACCTATCTTTTCAAGCTTCCCAAAGGCAAGGATTTGTTGGAGTCACTCGCTGATTTTTGCCACGACAACCAAGTAAAATGCGGCATTGTAAATGTGATTGGTTCCGTGTCTAACGCTACGATTGGCTGTTATGACCAGAATAAAAAGAAATACGATAAAACCGTCATCAACCAGGAAATGGAACTGATTAGTTTGTGCGGCAATATCAGTATTCAAGACAATCGCCCGCAGGTGCACGCGCATGTGGTAATGGCCGGCAAAGACAACCATGCTATCGGCGGGCATTTGTTTCCCGGTACCAAAATATATGTATGCGAAGCATATATCCAGGAACTGGTGGGCGAGCCAAAGGTAAGAAGATTGGATAAAGTAACCAAGCTTTCGCTGTGGGCTTAAAAAAGAACTAATTAAAAAATCCCGCGGTTTAACGCGGGATTTTTTTGTTGATTGATAAAAAATTGCCTTTTAAGTTAGCCAAGACAAAATTTATTTACCGACGATAAAACAGCTATTTTTACCAATTTTTCTGAACAGTTTGATTAAACGAAGAAATAGAATACCAGTTATCAAAGCGCCTGTCAAGCCGAAATTTTAAATTGGCTTGCCAAAAAATTAGGAATAAGGTTCAATGGGAGTGTAGGGTAGTCTAAAATTATATAGGAGGATGTAACTAGATGAAGAAACTACTGGGCTTATTTTTAGCCATGACGATGGCTTGGCCTGTCAGCGCCGCTATCGTTGATAATGTAGATGCCATTGGCGAAATTGAAGTAATTGGTGCCAATAACAATGTGCAAATGAGCGATGCCAACGGTGCGGCTTCCCGTGTAATGGCTGGCTTGTCTGCCGAACTGACTGAAGATGTAAGGGCCAATGTCCAATTCGTGTATGACACGCCTTGGAACGGGGCTTCTGAAGGTAAAGACCTCAACACCTATCAGAATGAAATCTATTTGGCAGAAGCCAATATGGTTTTGTCCAACCTCTTTGACCGCTTTGAATTGACGCTCGGCCGCCAGTTCTACGGTGACGAAGACAGTGCTTTATTGTATTTTGGTCCGCGCCACGGTTATATGGCTGCTTTGTCTAGCGGTGTAACCTCCTTGGACGCTGCCAAATTGACCTATGCCGATGATGTTAAGGCCTTGACCTTGATCGCCGGTAAAACCCAAAACACTTTGGAACTTGCCGCGCCGGAAGCTGACTTCTACGGTGTGGACTTCCGTATGAATCTGACGGATACGGTCAAAGCCCAAGTGTATGGCTATGCCTACAACAATAAAGTATGGAATGATGAATATCAGGGCTTCTATGGTGCCAAGTTGTCTATGACGCCGGAAGCGGGTGCTTTGAGCGTGGAATATGCCCGCGCCCACAGCGGCGACCGCTTGATTAAAGAATCCCACGACAATGCCTACTTGGTAAAAGTGGACGGTGTTTTGAATATGGATGCCTTTACGCCCAGAGCCGCTTTCATCTACCAAAAAGGTTCTGTGTCTGATTACGGGGCTTATGCTCCGGGTTTGGTCTATGGAAAAACCTATTTTGGCAACGACTTGACCGATGTGTTGGCTGAATCCCGCATCTTCAATGTCGGCGTAGATTACACCTGGAACAAAATGACCTTCGCCTTGGACGGCTTCGCCTTCCAGGATAGAACGGCTCAGCACGCTGCCACGCTGGAAGCGGATTTGACCGCCACCTACCAGCACAACGAAAATGTGGGCTTGTTTGCCGGTATTGGTTATGCCAAATTGTCTAAAGCTGAATTTGACAGATCCGACGCTACCGTCTATCAAGCTGGCGTAAATGTGAAATTCTAATCTGTTTAACGCAGATAAACCCCGCCTTTATCGGGCGGGGTTTTTGTTGCTATGAAAAGGAAGAAAAGTGGGATAGAACGACGAAGGAAGGACACTGAAGGCATTTCGTTTGCTCCTCAAAGAACCGCGAAGAATCCCCGCAACCGGTTTTTCTGTTTTGCCTTTTCCCACAATAAAAAAACCCGGCGTGATTTACACGCCGGGCGTAAGCAAAAAAGATTTGCTTAAAAGTACAAGTCCCGCTTGCCTTCTTTAATGGCTTTGAGGTTATTCTCTATCATTTTATGGATAGGTGAATCCTGCGGGAACGCTTCCTTAGCGGTGCTTTCAATCAAGGCATAGCCCTTGGCTTTTAAGGGAGCCGGGGCAAAATCCTCCAGATACTCGGCAAAAGTAAACATCGCGTTGGGCAAACAGTGGGTTTTGATGAGCCCCGGTTTGGCCATATCCATAAAATCCTTTCCTACGCGGCCCAAGCGGTAGCAGCCCGTGCAGAAGGAAGGCATATGTTTGGCGTCCACCACGGCGTCAATTACTTCGGCCAGTGTGCGGTCGTCGGTCAGCGTAAACTGGCTGCCGTTTTGTTTATCGTACGAGTATCCGCCCGGGTTGACGCGGGACGCGGCCGAAATCTGCGAAACGCCCAACTCCAAGCAGGCGTTTCGCATCGCGGGCGATTCGCGCGTACTTAAAATAATGCCCGTGTACGGAACGGCTAAACGAAGCACTGCAATACATTTTTTGAAATCGTCGTCCGTCAATACATCGTTGGGGTGTTGGCTAAAGTCCGACCCTTCCGCCGGTTCAATGCGCGGAATGGAAATGGTATGCGGGCCGACGCCGTAGGTCTTATCCAAGTACCAGGAATGTTCCAGCGTGGCCAAAATTTCGTATTTGTGGTCGTACAGCCCCAACAGCGGCCCGATGCCCACATCGTTGATGCCGGCCTGCAAGGCGCGGTCCATCGCGTCCAGCCGGAATTGGTAATCCTTCTTGGCGCCGGCGATATGCAGTTTGGCGTAGGTTTCTTTATGATAAGTTTCCTGGAACAGCTGGTAGGTGCCGATGTTGCATTTTTTGAGTTCTTCAAATTCGGGTTCCGTCAGCGGAGCGATGTTCACATTTACGCGGCGGATATTCTGCCCGTTCCAGCGGGTGTCGTAAATGGTTTTGATGCTGTCATATACATATTGCAGCCCGCCGCCGGGATAGGCCTCTCCGGCGACCATCAAAATCCGTTTATGCCCCTGCTGCAGGAGGGCGGTTACTTCCTGGCGGATTTCGTCCTGCGTGCTGGCGTGGCGTTTTAAATGGGTGTTGGAGCGGCGGAACGCACAATAAATGCATTCGTTGGTGCAAATGTTGGAAATATACAGCGGCGCAAACAGGACAATGCGGTTGCCGTAAATGGCTTCCTTTACATATTTGGCCGTATCAAAAAGGTTATTTAAGAGTTTTTGGTCTGTTAGGTTTAACAGAACCGCCGCTTCTTCTAAGGAAATTCCTTTCAGTTCGCGGGCTTTTTTCAAAATTTCCGTCACTTCGGAGTCCGAGTGGGACTTGGCTTTTTCCAAAGTTCGTTGCAGTTTTTCATCATCAATAATCATACTTATATCATAGCACTTTTGGTGGCGGTGCGCTGGGGGCGGCCCGGCGGGCCGTGCAATTTGCTATTATATAAGAATGACGAAGAAAGAGTCCGTTTTGGTCGTTTGCACCAACCGCAAAGCGTACCACGATTATTTTATAGAAGATACCTACGAAGCCGGGCTGGAACTTTTAGGCGCGGAAGTAAAATCAATCCGCCAAAAAGAACTGAGTCTGGACGGCAGCTTCGTGCGCGTGGAAAACGGACAGCCCCGCGTGTATAATATGTATGTAAAGCCGTATAAGTTCAATTCGCTTACCGAGCCCGATCCTACGCGGGTGCGGCGGCTTTTATTAAATAAACGAGAAATCCGCAAACTGGGTGCCAAGGCCGAATTAAAAGGATATTCGCTGGTGCCGGTGGAAGTATATTTTAAAAACGGGTGGGCAAAACTGAAACTGGGCGTAGCCAAAGGCAAACACTTGTTTGATAAACGCGAGTCGTTAAAAAAGCGCGACCTAACCCGCGAAATGGAACAAAATTTCAAAAATAAGATTCGGTTTTAGTATTTTTTGAAGGGCCGGTTTGCTTGTTAAAGCGGCGATTTCCCCTATACAAAACAAAAAACTGGATTTTTTCTTCGCAATTTTCTAAAATATATTTACTTGGGCGGGTGGCGGAATTGGCAGACGCGTACGGCTCAGGACCGTATGGACGAAAGTCCTTAAGGGTTCAACTCCCTTTCCGCCCATTTTAATTTGCTGGTTTTGTGTATGAAAAAGTATGACTATTATCGGCCATCAGCGTCGTCTTTAGGAAGAAAAAAGCGCGTTGTCCGCCGGAGAGGGTCATCCTTTTTTTTTAAGCTTTTTTTGGCTGCGGTATTGTTGCTGGTCGTGGGTTGCGGCGGGTGGCTGGCCGTTTCCAGGGGCTATCAGCTGTTGGTAAGTTCCCAACTGACCGAGTGGCACGCCAAAACCATTTCCGTAACGGGCGTTACGGGCCAGATAAATAAAGAAATCGCTTCTCTAGTTAAACCCTACGAAGGAAAACCTTTCTCCCTTAAAGATTCGGCCGCGGTGCGCGAAGTACTCGTGAAACGCTATCCCATGTTAAAAGAAATTTCTGTTAGCCGGGGGCTTTTAAGCGGCAAGCTGACCATTCACGCCCGGCACCGTGAACCGGTGGCCAAATTCGTCCTGCCGGACGAGAGCGTCCGCTATATTGACGAGGACAGCACCGTCTATGCCGATCCGAATCCCAACCTGCTTGCGCCGGTTCCGTTTGTGGAACTGTCTGGGCCGGTGCCGGCCAAATTAAGCCCCGAATTGATTGATTTGGTGCAGAGTACGCTCAAACTGAATAAAGAATTGGATTTTGCTTTTTTGCAAATGGATTTGACAAAAAATACCGTCCGTATGCATATGCCCGACGGCTGCGTGATTGATTTTGGGCAAGCCGTCCGGCTGAAACGCAAATCCGCCGCGGCGGCGCAGATTTTAGCATTTTCGCACGGGCGGTATGGCGTGCTGAAAAAATTGGATTTCCAGTTTTTTGACCAGGGAAAAGTTTTTTTAACACAGACGGCCCATTAAGTTTTATAATAAAGAATAGTATATTTTTTAGGTGGTTTTTATGGCTAAAACGAATCTTATTGCCGGGTTGGATATCGGCAGCGGCAAAATGACCTGTATTGCCGCCGCACACGATTTGGAAACAAATACATTAAAGGTAGTGGCGGGGCGGAGCGTCCCGTGCAAAGGGCTGCGGGGGGGAATGGTGTCGGATATTCGGGAAACCTCCGCCGCCGTAACCCATGTGCTGGGCGGCATTGAGCGGGAATGCAACCAGGAAATTGGAAATTTATTCGTAGGGGTGCGCGGATCTCACCTGGAATCTTTTTCCAATCACGGGACTTATAACATCTCCCGCAAAGACCAGGAAATTACACAGGCCGATATGGATTTGGCCATTGAAAACGCCAAAGCCATGCCGCTTAAAAACAATATAGAAATTATTAATGTAATTCCCCAGGGGTATGCTATTGATAAACAAAAAGGCATTCGTAACCCGGAAGGGATGGAAGGTTCCCTGCTGGAAGTAGATGTACACATTACCACGGGCTCTTCCACCCATTTAAACAATTTGGCCAAGGCCATTCAGCGGCCCGGCTACAAAATAGACGGCACTTTTTACGGCCTGGTTCCGCTGGCCGATACGGTGCTGACCCAGGAAGAAAAAGAAATCGGCGCGCTGATTTTGGATTTGGGCGGGGAAACGATGTCCGTCGGTATCTATATAGACGGTATGCTGAAGTTTTCCCGCGATATTCCCTATGGCTGCGATTTGATTACGAGCGATTTGTCGCGCTTGCTGCATACCAGCCGGCAGAACGCCAAAGAAATTAAAGAAAAATACGGGGTTTCTTTCCCTACTTTTTTAGACGAAGAAGGGGAAATCCCGGTGCCGTCGTTGGACGGGCGCAGCACGCATAATATCAAAAAAAGCTATGTGCTGGATATTATCCAGCCGCGGGTAGAAGAATTGATAGAACAGGTGGCGCATTGTGTGGACCACTCCGGATACAAAAACTTTCCGGTAGTGGGCGTGGTAACGGGGGGCGGTTCGCTGATGCCCGGCATTACGGAGCACTGCGTCAGCATTTTGGGGCTGAAAGAAGCCCGGCGCGGCGTAGTCCAGCGGGATTTGATTACCAGCGACGACGAATTTTTTGATCCCCAATACAGTACGGCTATGGCGCTGGCTATTTACGCTTCGGATAATTCCGGATATGAAGATTATGCCGGTTCGTCTTACGAAAAGGGCGGTTCTTTTTTCGGCAAACTGGGTAAGTTATTCAAAGGCGTAGATATTTTCGGCGGCTGAGCAACGGAGCAAGTATGAAAGATTTATTTATGCCGGCTGACTTGTTTGAAACCAAGAAGGCCAAAATTAAAGTAATCGGTGTGGGCGGCGGCGGCGGGAACGCCATTAACCATATGGTTAGTTCCGGGCTGAAAGATGTGGATTTTATTGCCGTCAATACCGACGCGCAAGACCTGCGCCGCAATAAAGCACCCTATTTGGTGCAGGTGGGTGAAAAAATCACCAAAGGATTGGGCGTAGGCGGAGATCCGGGGAAAGGCAAACTAGCGGCCGAAGAATCCGAAGAGAAGTTAAAACTCATTATCGGGCAGTGTGATTTGTTGTTTATCACGGCCGGTATGGGCGGCGGCACCGGCACGGGGGTAGCGCCGTATTTGGCTAAACTGGCCAAAGATATGTACGGCGATGATTTGCTGGTCGTTGGCGTAGTTACCCGCCCGTTTAATTTTGAAGGGTATGTGCGCGAAAAGCAGGCCGACGAAGGCATTAAAGAAATGCAGAAATATGTGGATTCCATGATTATCGTGCCCAACGAAAAATTGTTTGATAATGTGGATCCGGAAACTTCGTCGCGCGATGCTTTTAAGATGGTAGATGAAGTATTGCTGCAGGCGGTAAAGGGCATTTCGGAAGTAATTACCCAGCCGGGCGAAGTAAACATTGATTTTAACGATGTGCGCAAAGTGATGAGCCATTCGCAGAAATCGCTGATTGGTATTGGCGAGGCGAGCGGGCCGGGCCGGCATTTGCAGGCGGTCAAAAAAGCCATTTCTTCGCCGTTGTTGGAAAATGCCGATATCCGCGGGGCTAAAGGGTTTATTGTTCATTTCTCGGCCGAAGAAAACTTGACGCTTTTGGAACAGGGCGAAGTGATGAACTTAATCCGCCAGTATGCCAGCAACGATTCTATCATCATGTTTGGGTATTCGTATGATTCGTCTTTGGACGGAATGTTTAAGGTAACGGTCATCGCTACGGGTTTCAGCGCCGAAAAAGCCAATGTATTTAACGCCCGGCGGCCGCTTCCGGCGGAAATACCGGGCACGGCGCCGCAGAAGAAACCGCTGGCACAGGAAGTGTTTGCTGCTTTTGATGAGCTGAAATCTTCAGAACCAGAGGACGCGATGATGATCCCGGCGTATTTGCGCCGCAAAAAAAACCGGTCGTAAGAGGAGAAAACTATGGCGGTAGGACTTCAGAGTTTATTAAGAACGGTAGTAGATAACAAGGCCAGCGGGCTGCATATCCGCGGCAATTCCAACGCGTATGTGCGTTTGAACGGCCAAATTAAACCCATTGACGACAGCTTTATTTCCAACGATGAAGTTAAAAAAATGGCCTATGCGTGCATGGGGGAACGCGAACGGAAAATTTTTGAACAATACAGCACGGTGGATTTCTCGCTGGACGCTAAGTCCTACGGGCGTTTCCGTTTTAATGTGTATCGGCAGATGTCCAAAGTGTGTATGGCCATTCGCCATATCCCGCTGAAAATTCCTACCTTTGAAGAATTGCATTTGCCGGGTGATATTTTGAGGAAAATGTCCGAAAACCGCCGCGGATTGATTTTGGTTACCGGTATGACCGGATCCGGCAAAACCTCTACCTTGGCGGCGATGATTGATCACATCAATAAAACCCGTCCGGGGCATATTTTGACGATTGAGGACCCCATTGAATTTATGCATGTGGATAACCGCTGTATCGTCAGCCAAATGGAATTGGGGGTAGATACGCCTTCTTACACCGGGGCGCTGCGCGCGGCGATGCGCCAGGATCCGGATGTTATTTTAATCGGCGAATTGCGCGACGGCGAAGTGATGAAAGCCGCCATCGGTGCGGCGGAAACCGGGCAGTTGGTGCTGGGCACGATGCACACGGTAAATGTTACGCAGACTTTAGCCCGGTTGGTGGACGCTTTCCCGGTGGAGCAGCAGGACCAGGTGCGGCTGCAGCTTTCCGAACTGGTGCGCGGCATTGTCTGCCAGCGCTTGCTGCCAACCATTAAACCGGGTATGCGCCCGGCGATGGAAATTTTAGTTTCCACGCCGCAGGTACGCAAATTAATTTTGGAAAATAAACCCAGCGACTTATACAAGATGATGCAAGGCGGCGAATTCTATGGTATGAATACCTTTGACCAATCGCTGGCCCGTTTGTATAAAGAGGGTTTTATTGATTTGGAAACGGCCCAGTCGGCAGCTACCAGCCCGGACGCTATTATGTTGGCTATCCGCGGGGTAACGGGCAGTTTGGAAGCGGTGAACGAATAATATGCGAATGAACGGAATGCTTATAGCGATTGACGGCACCGCCGGGACGGGTAAATCTTCCGTCGGCAAAGCCGTTGCGGCCAAATTAGGATATGGCTTTTTAAGCACGGGCGAAATGTACCGGGCCTTGGCCTATAAAGTGTTTGAAAAACACATTGAGCCGGAAGATCACGACGCCGTTTTAGCGGCGGCCCGTCAGCTGCATTTTACCTTTGTGCGCCAGCCGGACGCTTCGTTAAAGATGTATGTGGACGGCGAACACCTGGGCGCTAAATTGCATTTGGAAGAAGTGGGCAATGTGGCCAGCCGGGTTTCCACCAATGGCGAGGCGCGGCGGGTGCTGATGGAAAAAATGCGCGATGTCGGCGAGGACGGCGGAATTGTGATGGAAGGGCGTGATGTAGGCACGGTCATCTTCCCGGATGCGGAAATTAAATTCTACCTGGACGCTTCCGCCGAGGAACGCGCCAACCGCCGCTTTAAACAGCTTCAGCAGGCGGGCGAACATCCGAATTATCAGCAAATTCTTTCTCTAATTCAACAGCGCGATTACCGCGATTCTCACCGGGCGGTTGCTCCGTTAAAACCGGCGAAAGATGCCATTATTATTGATACTTCGGCCTTGAATTTGCAGCAGGTAATAGATGCCGTGTGGGAGAAAATCCAGCACTATGCTTCTTAATTTGATAAAATTAATAGCACGGGTATATTTTAAAATCTGTTACGATTTTAAAGTGGAAGGGTTGGAGAATATCCCGGTGTCCGGTGCCTTGATTATAGCGGGCAATCATCTTTCCAACGCCGACCCGCCGGCCATCGGCAGTTTTGCCGGATTGGTGCGTGATTCTCGCTTTGTAGCGAAGAAAGAACTTTTTTCTGTGCCTTTGTTGGGGTGGTTTTTCCGCCGAAGCGGGTATATCCCGGTGGACCGAACCCGTACGATTGGGGATTTCGGTGCGTTAAAAGAAGTCGTGCATGCCTTGGAAAAAGGCGAAAGTGTGGTGATGTTTCCGGAAGGAACGCGCAGCCGCACCGGAAAACCGCAAAAACCCAAAAGCGGGATTGGCTTTTTGGTGTATAAAACGGGCGCCCCGGTGCTGCCGGTAAAAGTGGAAGGCACTTTCGGGTGGCCGTGGGTACGGCGGATCCGGGTAAAGTTTGGAAAAGTAATGCAGTTGGAAAAAGACCCGTCTTTAGAACCCAAAGCGCAGTATAAACAATTTGCAAATCAAATAATGGATGCAATAAATTCTATACATATCTAACGGAGGTTACGCAGTCCTCCCTGCTGGGGACGGCCTGTAATAAGGACTTATGACGACAAACGAAGAAATTAAAAACACCGAAGAAACAATTAACGAACAAGAAATGACGATGGATCAGTTAATTGCTCAGCAAGAGTCTTTATCGGAGAAGCTGTACAAAAAAGAAATTGTAGAAGTACCGGTTGTACAGATTAATCAAGATTATATTTTAGTGGATACCGGCGCAAAGAAAGAGGGGGCTATTGCCGTATCCGAATTTGAAGGGAAAACGCTTCCGTCCGTGGGGGATACCATTTCCGCCGTGCTCGTAAAACGCGGTTCAGATGAAAGACCGGCCATTCTTTCCCACAAAAAAGCGTTAGAAGCCCTGGGCTGGGATGTATGCAAAAAAGCGTATGACGACAAAGAACGCGTAAAAGGCACCATTGTACAGTGCGTAAAAGGCGGATATATCGTGGAAGTTTTCGGCGTAAACGGTTTTATGCCGCTCTCCCTGTCCGAACTTCATACGGCCTATAAACATTATCTGCCGGTAGGCGCTAAAATCAAAGCCCAAATTGTGGAATTTGCCAAAGAAAAACAGAAACTAATCATTTCGCGTAAACAAGTGCTGGAAGAAGATGAAGCCGTCCGCCGGGAACAAGTACTGGGCGAAATTAAAGAAGGCGATGTGCTGCGCGTGGTTGTTTCCAAAGTGGATAAAGAAAAATTGTTCTTGCGCTTCCACGGAATTGAAGGCATTGTAAATTTGGAAAATATCGCCTGGAAAGAACCCGAAGCCGCTATTGCCAATTACAGAAGAGGCCAGCGCTTGAAAGCCAAACTCTTGGCGTTGGATAAAGAAACCCCGCGCTTGGAATTTGGTTTGAAACAACTGTTCTTAAATCCGGCTGATGCGCTTAAACGCCGCTATCCGTATAAGAGTTCCGTGAAAGCCACGGTAACCAAAGTAGATGCTGAAAACGGCGTAGAATGCACGATTGGCAAAAACAATACCAAAGGGTTCATCAGCCCCTTTGAAATGGGCCGCGATTTTGCTGCCAAAGAAGGCGATACCATTACCGCCTTGGTGGTGGGTGTCAATCCGGAAACCTTTACGGTCAATCTGTCTGTTAAAAAATACGACCAGGTGCAGAACCGCAAAGTGGTCGCTCAGTATTTGAAACAGGCGCCGCGCCCGACCTTGGGCCAGTTGCTGCAGGATTCGTTTAAAACCGAAAGCGACGAAGAAAATAACTAAGTTAGATATTTATAGCAGGTAAAATCCCGGCTTGTTTTACAGGCCGGGATTTTTTATGCTGGAACTCCCGACTGGCCCTTATGGATTGATTAGGCCGGCGTAAGGCGGGGAAACCCGGTGTTCAAATCCGCCGATATAAGCCACTGTAGGGCTGAATAAATGTGCTGGGCATAGTATATAGGGGCGTTGGGTTGGGCCGGTGTTGGCTTATTATACCGGGAAGGACCGCGTTTTATAGGATAGCAGCGGTGCGTTTCTTTTGCATAAAAAAGCCCGCCAATCGGCGGGCTAAAAACAGCGGGCGCATTATTCGCGGTGTTTTTCCGTAGAATGCTGGCAGTTGATGCAATAGCGCGCAAACGGCAGTGCTTTAATGCGTTTTTTAGGAATGGGCTGGCGGCAATACTCACAAGTGCCGTAGATGCCTTTATCAATTTTACGCAAAGCGGCTTCAATTTGCTCAATGGTATTATGGGCGTTGCCGGAAAGTTCAAACAAAATTTCTTTGTCTAAGCTTTTGCTGGCATCATCAATCGGATCGCCTACTTCGGCTTCCGGCATATCCATATTTTTTTTGTCTTTCAGCCGGGCGGCGGCATCCTCTTTTAGTTCCAGCAGATGTTTTTTGATTTCTTTTAATTCAGCGGCAGTTAGCGTTTCTTTGTTCGTTTTTTTGATAACCATAAAAATACCCCTATTGGGAAAATGTCTATGCCGGAAAGGAAAGTAATTTTCAGGCACTGTTTGATTAGTTTAGCAAAGTAAAATTTCTTTTTCAACCCCCGTTTGTCTGCCAGGATTGCAAGGGGATATTTAAAGAGGAGTCCAGTTTTTTGGAGGGCTTGAAACGACGAATGTCCGGGTTCTTTCAAGGGAAACCTTACAAGTGCGGGGCGGCGAAAAGTAAGCGCACTAACGGGCAACGAATATCCGTCCCCTGAAAGGGGTTTTGTGGCCAACACGAACATAAACCGATACGCGCACTTGTGCAAAAACAGTGTGGCTCAACCGATTCTTGCTAATGGGGTCAGCGTGGGGAGGGGCGGCTTGCTGGTTGTTTTGCAAGAGTGCAACATGGCATTAACAGTGTGGCTTAACCCAGTCGCATGAACGGGCTTGGAGTGGGGAGGGGCGGCGCTTTTTTGTAGAAATATCCCCACCTGTTGTTCCCTTCATGCGTAAG
>CALUZQ010000035.1 GCA_944325225.1 uncultured Elusimicrobiales bacterium | reverse complement strand
CAATTCGGGCAGGCCACGAGCTGCGGCAATTCTACTCCGGAATTGTGGGATCTTCTCATGTCCCGGCGGGAACGAGTGTGTTTTTTCTTTGGATTCGGCATTGGTCTAACTCCTGTTTTACTCTAGTAAAATTCTAAAGAATTATTACTTAAATTTTCCTTTTAATGCTGCAAAAGGCGACAAATTCACCGGCTTGCAACGGCACGGCCCTTCATTTAAATCTTGGCCGCACTGCGGGCACAGCCCCTTGCAATCGGGCTTGCACAGAAAACGGATATCCTCCGTTAAAGCCAGCGTTTGCCGTACCAGTAACATTATATCAATTATTTCCAACTTGTTGCTATATGTTTCCAAAAAATCTTCGGCAAAATCCTGTTCGGCCATATTCAAACAGCGGGCGCACTGCACCAGCCGCTTGCCCGTGATTTTCCCCCGCGCCAGGATTTCGTTGGCCGCCACGGAAAACGATACCGTGATGCTCACTTGCGTAATTTTGTTCGGCGCGGCAAAAATATCTTCAAAATAGCTGCGGCTGAGCTGAGCGGTGCAGTCCAGCCCGCCCATACGCAAAATGTCCGCCGTTTTAAACTGCAAATCCAGCGGCACATCATAATTGGTGTAAAACGAATTTTCGTTCATAAGTATATTTTAGCAAATAACTGCCGGTTGATTTAAGCGCGCCGGTGCGCAAAGCTTTTATCTTCCCATTTGCGGCTTTTCCAGCGCCGCTCAAAAATGACGGCCCGGATATTCTCGTCCAGCGCCATCGCCAGCCAAATCCCATTGAGTCCCCAACCCCACCAAATGCCCAGCACATAGGCAAGCAGCGTCGCCACGCTCCACATCACAATAATCCCCGTAATAAACGGATACATCACATCGCCCGCCGCATTGAGCGAGTTGACCGAGGTAATGTTAACCGCCCGTCCGATTTCCAACAATACATCAATGTACAGCACCGCCGCACCCATGGAAATTACTTCCGGATTGGCGGAAAGCAGTTTAAAAATATCCGTGCCGACCAACGCCGTCAGCACCGATACGCACACTGTAACCGCCATCGCCAGTTTGATGGCGTATTTTTCTACCGAGAAAGCGGCATTGTCGCGTTCTTCCCCGATTAAATGACCGATGGAAATAGCCGCCCCCTGTCCAATGGCGATGGAAAACACATACGAAAACATCACAATACTCATCGCATAAGTGCGCGCCGTCAAGGCGGCGGTACCCAACATCACGGAAAAATAAGTAATCAGCACTTGCGACAAGTTGTAGGACACCTGTTCCCCCGCCGCCGGCAAGCCGATAATAAGTAAATTTTTAATTTTATCCCACGGGAAAGGTCTAAATAATTTCAGTGCCGGCACCGGAGTAACCTTGGTAAATAAAATATAGCTCAGCAGTCCCACCGCCAGCAGCCGGCTGGCCGAAGTGGAAATACCCGCCCCTGTAATCCCCAGGCGCGGCGCGCCGAAATTGCCGAAAATAAGCACATAGTTCCCCGCCACATTGACCAGGTTAATCAGCAAGGTAACGAACATCGGATAATAAGCCCGGTTGTGGCTCCTTAAAATGGCGGACAGCGTCATAGACAGGGCCTGCAGAAACGAAAACCCGCCCACGATTTTCATATAAGATACCCCGTAGCCGATTAAACTTTGCTCCAGCCCCATCAGCTGTAAAGACGGCCGGGCAAAAAAGAACAACCCCGCACTGACCAGCAACCCCATCGTTAAATTAGCCAACAGCGAAACGCCGATTACCTGCGCCACATTTTTCTTTTGCCGGGCCCCCAAGTATTGCGCGCACAGAACCGAAGTTCCCAGCGTGGTAATTCCGTAGAGAATAAACACCAAATTGAGCAGCTGGTTGACCACGCCGCCGGCGGCGACGGTTTCGTCCGAATAGCGGCTGAGCATAAACACATCCACCGCGCCGGTCAGCATAATAAGCAGGGTTTCTATAAAGATAGGACTGGTTAGATTAAACAGTTTCCGGCGGATTATTTTGCGGGGTTTTGAAGCGGTGTTCTTTTTCATTTTTCGTTGACAAACTGGCGTTCCAGTTTTTGCACATCAATCATACCGTTTCCCTGGGCGATATCCGGCAGCCCGGGGATTTTGGCGGCTGCTTTTTTAAGGGCTTCTTTCACTTCCGCTGCGGTCGGATAGCGGCCCAGTTGTTTTTTAAGCCCTTCCACAGCCAGGGCGGCGGCCGCGCTTACAAACCCGGCCGCGGGCGAGGTGCCGCTCATGAGGGTATAACCTCCGTCGGCGGAGGCAGTATAGATTCGGTCGCCGGGTGCAATAAATTCTATTTCCGGCCCGTAAGCCGAATTGGGATAAATGGATTTGCCGTCCGCCCCCAGGGCGCTTACGGCAATTACGGTGGATAAATTGGCCGGATAAAACACCCCCGGAAAGCCAAAATTCCCGGCGGGAGAAACAATCGTAATACCCGAATCATGGGCCCGGTTAATGGCCTGGGTCAGCGCCGCATAGCCGCCGCCGGATACCCCGTAACTTAAATTAATGACGGTAATTTTATCCTGGGGATTTTGTTCATTGTAAGCCAAAATGGTATTGATGGCATTGGCGGCGGCCTGCGGGCCAATTAAGCGGCTGCCGTCATCTATTTTATAAATCAGCAAAGATGCCGCCGGCGCCACCCCGGTAAAACGCAGGCCGCGCGCGCCGATAATGCCGGCTACCCCCGTGCCGTGATTTTTCAGATCCGTTAAGCCGCCCGACAGGGTAAAATCCTGCCCTACAATTTGTTTGCCGTTAAATTCCGGGTGGGAGGAAATCCCGCTGTCCGCTATGGCTACTTTTACGCCTAGCCCGGTCAGTTTCTTTTCCACGGGATAATACCGGTAGGCCCATAAATTGTCAAACGGGGCCTGCTTGGGGGTATTATCCACGCGGGAAAACTCGCCCTCTTCGCTTACGCGCAGGTGGGTGGGACCCAAAAAGAGCGTTTCCGCCCCCTGTAAAGCGGAAACGGCCAACAAGCAAATCCCCACTACCACGAAACGATGCATCATATTACAAATTTACTTTTTTAATAATCGGACGCAGGAGCGAAGCAAACGGGTGGGCGCTCACCTGCAGGGCGGGCGCGGTCTGGCGGCGTTTTAAATCGGCTTGGTTCACCCGGTTGAGTACATCGTACACCACCGCCGCTTTCACACGGAATTTTTTACCGATCTCCTCCGCCGTTTTTCCTTCCTCCAGATAAGCGCGCAGCATTCTATCCAACACCGCATACGGCGGCAGCTGGTCCTCGTCTTTCTGGTTGGGGCTTAATTCCGAAGTGGGGGCGCGTTCAATAATGCCGCGCGGAATGATTTCCTCTTGTCGGTTGAGATATTCGGCCAATTCATAAATTTCGCTTTTGTACAAATCCCCGATGGGCTGCAAACTGCCGCCGGCGTCGCCGTAAAGTACAAAAGAGCCCACGGCGCATTCGCTTTTATCGTCGGTAGAAATCAGCATGGCCTTATATTCGCTGGCTAACGCACCCAAAATGGTTGTTCTTAAGCGGGACTGGAGCTCCTGTTCGGTAGCGTCTTTAGGGTGGGACACAATATGCGAAATGGCTTCTTTCACCCCGCCCAAAGCCGGCAGTACGCCGACTTCTTCCAAATTGACCCCCAGCGTACGGGCCAGCTGACCGGCCAGGGTTTTGCTTAAATCGCTGGTACAATAAGAAGGCAACGAAACACAATACACACTTTCCCCGCCCAAGGCCTTGGCGGCCAACACCGCGGTAAAAGCCGAATCAATCCCGCCGCTGATGCCAAAAATCACTTTATCCATACCGCTTTTATGCACATAATCGCGCAGTCCGAAAGCCAGCGCATTTAACAATTCTTCCTGCACGGGCGTTTTGTAAGAAACGGAAGGATATTTCTCGTCCAAATCCACGGTAATTACCTGTTCGCGGAAGGGTTCGCCCAACAAAGACAGATTGCCTTTTTTATCGGCGGCGGCCAATAGCCCGTCAAAAATCATTCCGTCCCCGCCGCCCAACAAATTGCATAAAACAGCGGGCTGGGCGTGTTTTTTTGCGTACTTCTTTAAGTGGTCCAACCGGGGGGCAATTTGGCCTTTTAAATAAGGAACAGCCGTTAAAAACACCGTAGCATCAGCGTCCGGGTCGGCCTGCGCGTGCGCCGGGGAACCCACCACAAACTGGATTTGTGTTCCTTTAAAAGAGAGCGTTTCCGAATCAAAAATTTTGGTGATTTTTCCTTTATATATAAATGCGGCCGCCGTTACCGAAGCTCCGTTTTGACGGTCCATATACCCCAAAACAACTGCCGTTTCTTTGGTTTCTTTGGCAATTTCTTTCAAGCCCAAAGCGTTTTGCGCTAACAAGTGCTTGTCATCAAACAAATCAAACAGCGGGCAGCCGCATAAAGCGGCTTCGGGAAATACCAGCAGGTCCGCTTTCGGCGCGGGTGCCCGCAGGTATTCCAGCACGCGGGCCGTATTGGCGGCAACATCGGCCGCCAGCGGATTAAAAGAAACCAAATTTATTTTCATACTAAACCTCTCTTTTATTTATTGTAGCACTTTATAATCTTGTTTTTGTGTGAAAAAAAGGGATTAAAAGTGCTACAATAAAAGCGTTGAATAAACCTTGTATTCAAACGGAGGAAAATAAACACATGAAGAAAATTGCCTTGATTATGGCATTGTTTGCTGCGGCTGTGTTGCCTGCAGCGGCTGAAAGCGGGAATTTAAAACTTTCCCTGTGGGACGAAATTGCCGTAGCCGTTCCGAATAACATTCACGACATTAAAGGGGTGGATTTGGGTATCGCTTCCAAAACCGCTACCGTAACCGGCTTGCAGTTTGATTTCCTGTTTGCCCAAACCGAATATGAACTCAACGGCGTAAGCATGGCGTGGATCATCAACTTGGCCAACCAAGCAAAAGGCGCGCAGTTGGGGCTTTTGGCTAAAAACGATGATATCATCGGCGCGCAGCTGGGGTTAGTCAACCTGTCTATGCACAGTGCTACCGGTTTACAGTGGGGCTTCTTCAACCAGGCCGAATATATGAACGGTTTGCAGCTGGGGTTTGTCAACTACGCCAAAACCATTGACGGGTTGCAAATCGGACTTTTGAACATTGCCGAAAACGGCTGGTTCCCGGCGATGGTTATCGTCAACGGGCGCTTCTAAGCAAAACCGACTGATGATTTACACCGCGGGAATTATTCCCGCGGTTTTTTATCAGGGATAAACAGCCGTTTTCCCTTTTTCCAAAAGAGGTATAATCTATATATCTTTTTCCCTCCTTTTGCTGTGCCCCGTTGGCTTGCGCGGGCTTTTATGCTATAATACATACAAGGTGTATTATGAGCGGGATAGCGAAACCAGTTTGTAAATTAAAGCCAGTCCCGACGACACCCACGGCCAAAACCACCGGGGAAACCCCTTCCCTAATTTCGGTTGCGGCCACAGGAGAAAAACATGAGCAATGTATCTATGAAAGCCATGCTGGAAGCCGGCGTGCACTTTGGGCACCAAACTTCCCGCTGGAACCCCAAAATGGGCCGCTTTATTTTCGGTGAAAGAAACGGCGTCCATATCTTAGACTTACAAAAAACCGCCAAAGAACTTAAAAAGGCCTGCGCTTTTATCAAAGAAGAAAGCAAAAAAGGATCCAAATTTTTGTTCGTCGGCACCAAAAAACAAGCCCAGGAAGCTATCCAGGCCGAAGCCGCCCGTTGCGGTGCGTATTGCATTCACGAAAAATGGCTCGGCGGAACGCTGACCAACTTCCAAACCGTTAAAAAATCCGTAGAAAGATTAAACGAATTGGAAAAATGGGAATCCTCGGGCGTTTTTAAAGCCATTTCCAAAAAAGAAGCCAGCCGCTTGACCAAAGAAATGCTGCGCTTGCAGAAACTGTTGGGCGGAATCCGCGATATGAAAGTATTGCCGGATGTGGTATTCGTGATTGACCCGGTAGATACCGCCGGCGCCGTTCGCGAATCCCATGCGCTGGGAATCCCGGTGGTCGCCGTGTGCGACACCAACGCCGATCCCGATATGATCAGCGTACCGATACCCGGCAACGACGATGCGGCCCGCTCTATCAAATTGTTCTGCGCCGCGATTGCCGATTCCATTTTGGAAGGCAAAGCCGAACTGGAAGCCGTTAAAACCGCTGAAAATCAGCCGGCTGAAAACCCGGTAATGGCTCAGGCGTTTGAATCGGCCATGTTGGCTGCGGAAAATGCCGAACCGGCCGCCGTGGAAGCCGTGGCTGCAGAAGAAGTGGTAAAAACCGACGAAGCCCTTAACGAAGAAGCCAAAGAAGAAGTGGCCGAAGAAGCCAAAGAAGAAAAAGCCGCTAAACCGGCCGCCAAAAAGAAAACGGCCGCCAAAAAGCCGGCTGCTTCCAAAGCCAAAAAAACCGTAAAAGCCAAAGCGAAAGCCGAAGCTGAAGCGGAACCCGAAGCCGAAGCGAAAGAAGAAACCAAAGAAGAAGCTCCGGCCAAAGAAGCCAAATAACTCTTGTGTGAAAGTTCCCGGTCCGCCGGGAACTTTCCCCTCGGATTTAACCCTTATAATAGGAGAAAAAAATGTCTTTAGCCGAAAACATCAAAATCCTTAGAGAAAAAACCGGTGCGGGCTTGATGGACTGCAAAAAAGCCCTGCTGGAATGCAAAGACGATATGGAACAAGCCATCGTATTCCTGCGCAAAAAAGGATTGGCCGATATGGCCAAACGGTCCGACCGCGAAACCAAAGAAGGCCGCGTTTCCGTTAAGACGGACGGCAAAAATTACGCCATGATTTACCTGGGCTGCGAAACCGACTTTGTGGCCAAAACCGATGCTTTTATTAAATTGGCCGACGACTTGGCCCAATATGTATTGGAACACCCCGGCTTGGATTATGCCAATGATGAACACATCAAAGCCATGATCACTGAGCAAGCCCCCAAATTTGGCGAAAACACCACCTTCAAAGGCGGCTATAACTGGACGCCGGCCGAAGGCAGTGTCATGGCTTACTACATTCACTCCGACAACAAAAAAGCTTCCATTTTGGAACTGGCCGTTGCCGGCAGCGCCAACGACGCTGAAAAAGTGAAAGAAATCGCCCGCGGCTTAGCAATGCACACCGTTGGTATGCAGAGCGGTTGGGTGGATGCCAAAGATATTCCGCAATCCGTAATTGACCGTGAATTGGACATCTATAAAACCCAGGCCATCAACGAAGGCAAACCTGCCGCCGCCATTGAAAAAATGCTGCCCGGCAAAGTTAAAAAGTTTGCCAAAGAAAACTGCCTCTTGGAACAGCCGACCATTAAAGACAACAAAAAAACCGTTGCCGACTACCTGGCCGAAGAATCCAAGAATTTGGGTTGTGAACTGAAAGTCGTTCGTTTCGTTCGCTTCTAATTCAAAGCCCCTCCCCGCGAGGGGCTTCTTTTTATCCCGGTACAAGCCGGCGCCCCGCCGCAGCAAACCGCGCCGGGATAAAAAGAAGCCAACCGCCGGCTGGTGCCGCAAGCGGTTTTGTGCTACAATAGTAAAAATATATTTAGAGAGGTTCCCTTATGGAAAAGTGCTGCCAAGCTAAAAAAAGAGTATTGCTCAAATTGTCCGGCGAGGCGCTTATTAATGAAGGAAGCCGGGGCATCAACCCGGCGGCGCTTAAAGAAATCGCCGTAGAAATTGCCGATGCGTACCGCTGCGGCAACTGCGAGCTGACCATTGTGCTGGGCGGCGGGAACATTTGGCGCGGCGTGCGCGATGGCGGCGGCGTGATTGACCGTGTTAATTCCGACAATATGGGTATGCTGGCTACGGTAATTAACGCGCTGGCACTGCAGTCTGCGTTGGAAGAAGCGGGCGTACCTACCCGGGTATTAACCTCTATTAATATCTACCAGCTGGCCGAACCCTTTGTGCGCCGCAAAGCCCTGCGTCATTTAGAAAAAGGGCGAATTGTTATCTTTGCAGGCGGCACCGGAAACCCCTTCTTTACGACTGACAGTGCCGCCGCCTTGCGTGCGTCGGAAATTAACGCCGATGTGCTTTTAAAAGCTACCCAGGTGGACGGCGTTTACGACAGCGATCCTAAGAAAAATCCTCAAGCAAAACTCATTCACAAAATCACTTATAAAGACGCCATCGCCCGGCAACTGCAATTTATGGACACCGCCGCCCTGGCCCTATGCTTGGAAAACAAAGTACCTGTGCAAGTTTTTAACCTGCATAAAAAGGGAAATATCAAAAAAGCCCTCTGCGGCGAAGAAGTAGGCACCATTATTTATTAACCCACCGCCTGCCGAAACTCCGGCGGGCGATTTTTTAGCGGCAATACCGTCCGCCGGAACCGTCCCGCGCAAACTGCGCCAGAATTGCTATAATAAAATAACATCTCAAAGACGAGGATTTAAATTATGGAAGCCATCAGCAACCTTTTAAACAAAACCAAAACCAATATGTCGGAACATGTGGCCCGCTTAGAACGCGATTTAGCCACCATTCGCACCGGCCGCGCCAGCGCGGGACTGCTGGAAAATATCCGCGTAGATTATTACGGCACGCCCACCCCAATTAAACAAATGGCCCTTATCAATATCCTGGACGCCAAAACCTTGGAAGTTCAGCCCTGGGATATCAGCGCCATTAACGATATTGACAAAGCCCTCCAAAAAGCCGATTTGGGCGCCAGCCCGGTAAACGACGGCAAAGTTATTCGCATTACGCTTCCGTCTATGACGGAGGACCGCCGCAAACAACTGGCTAAAAACATTTCCAAAATGAGCGAAGATTTCAAAGTGGCCGTACGCAACGAACGCCGCGATGTAATTGAAAAACTCAAAAAAGCCCAAAAAGCTTCCGAAATTACCGAGGACGATTTAAAGCGGTATGAAGCCGATGTCCAAAAAGCGACAGACGCCAACATCGCCAAAATTGACCAGGTTATCAAAAACAAAGAAGCCGAAATCATGAAGATTTAAGCCCTTGTCAAACGATAAACCCCGGCGGAAAACCGGGGTTTTTTATTTATTGCCGCCGCAGTGATAAAAAAGGGTTCAAAACGCGTCCCCAATCTTTGCCAAAAAAGCTAAAATATCTATATGAGCCAAACCCTCGTTAATCCAGTTCCGCAGCACATAGCGATTATTATGGACGGCAACGGCCGCTGGGCCCAAGAACGGAACCTGCCACGGCTGGCCGGGCATAATGCCGGCGCCAAAGCAGTGGAACGCACGCTTAAAGCCGCTCAAAAAGCAGGGGTTAAGTGCTTAACGCTTTACGCTTTCTCCACGGAAAACTGGTCCCGCCCGAAAGATGAAATTGAGGGTCTTTTCAATTTGCTGGAACAAACGCTGGACCGCTACACCCAAGACGCCGCCAAACACGGCCTGCGCTTATTAGTCAGCGGCGAAAAAGAGCCGCTCCCCTCCGCCATTTTAGAAAAAATCGCCTATTCGGTAAAATCTACCGAACACAACACCGGGCTTACGCTGAACTTAGCCCTTAATTACGGGGCCCGGCAGGAGATTGTACACGCCGTCAATGCCTTGCTAGCGGCCGGCAAACAGCAAATTTCTATGCAGGATATCTCCCAACACCTTTATCAGCCGCAGCTGCCGGAGCCGGAACTGATTATCCGCACTTCGGGCGAGGAACGGCTGTCTAACTTTTTACTATGGCAGGCGGCCTACAGCGAACTGTATTTTTCTCCCGTTTTATGGCCGGATTTTAACGAACAGGAATTTGAAAAAGCCCTGTCGGATTATCGCACCCGGCGGAGGCGGTTTGGAGCATTATGATATCCGCTATTACCCGCTCCCGCGCAGAAGAAATGCTGCGTCGCATTAAACGGTTTTCCTCTCCCGGTTTTAAAAAACAAATGGCGGCCCGGTTTGGCATTTGTACGGAAAAAGCCATCGGTACGCCCGTTACCACGCTGCGTCTGTTGGTAAAGGGGCTCCCTCGCCCGGACCAGGAACTGGCCGAAGCCCTGTGGGCCAGCGGCATTCACGAAGCACGGATTATGGCTTCCATGCTGGCCGACCCCGCCCAAATGACCCGCGAGAAACTGGACGATTGGGTAAAAGAACTCAACTCCTGGGATATTTGCGATTTATGCTGCAACAACCTGTTTTCCAAGGTCACAAATCCGTTAAAATTGGCTGAACGCTGGATAAAACGGGAGGAAGAATTTACCCGCCGCGCCGGATTTGCCATTCTCTGTTCATTAGCGGTGCCGCGCGCCAAAACCAAGGATGAAGATCTCCTTAAATTTTTGCCGCTGATTAAAAATCATTCGTGCGATCCGCGTCCGATGGTTTATAAGGCCGTCAACTGGGCACTTCGCAACATTGGCAAAAAAAACCCGCGGCTTACGCCCAAAGCAATTGGCTGCGCCGAAGAAATTTTAGACTTGTACGCGGATAATAAATCCGCCCGCTGGGTGGCTTCCAACGCGCTGTGGGAGCTGAAAAATCCCAAAACCAAAGCCATGGTGGCCAAACGAAAATGAATACCCCTGCGATTACCCCCGCCCAACCCGAAGATTTGCCACGCGTGCGGCAAATTATCCGCGCGGCCAAAGCCCTTTTAAAAAGCCGCGGCATAGACCAATGGCAGGACGGTTATCCGGACTTGGCTATCCTGCAGGACGATATTCAGCGCGGAAAAGGGTATGTATTGAAACTCCAAAACGAAATACACGGCTACTTTGCCTTGTCCTTTGAGGACGAAATCCCCTATCGCCGCATAGAAAAAGGCGCCTGGCTGACCAACAGCCACTATTCCGTGCTTCACCGGCTGGCCCTTACCGAATTGCTCCGCGGCACCGGGGCCGCCCGGCAAGTGCTGGATTTTTGGGAACAAAAAACCCGCGATCATGCCATTTTTTCTCTCCGCGCCGACACCCACCCCCAAAACAAGGCGATGAAACACCTGCTGGCACAAAGCGGTTTTACGGACTGCGGAATTATTTTCGTACGGGCCGGACAGGCGCGACACGCCTTTGAAAAAGCACTTTCCCATTAATTTTCAAGCCGGCTTTTCCCAAGATAAAACCGTCTAAATATAGTAAAATAAAAATATGTTACTACCTAGAATTTTAACCGCCCTCATAGGGGTTCCCGTTATTTTGGCCGCTATTCATTTTGGCGGCGTAATTTACATGACCTTTGTGGGTTGTGTAATTTTGCTCTGTCTGTATGAATACGGATTGGTGCTGACTGCCGGCAAAAAACCGGTGCATATGCCCAGTTTGATGCTTTTCGGACTATTGATGGCCGTCGTAGCTATTTTAGGCCGCACTCCGGCCCAAATAACCGATCTTCCGGATAATCTTTACCCTTTTTCCGTCAGCGTCGTGATTTTTGGCGTTCTTTTGTTTGAAATTTTTACCCCCAAACGCTCCTGGGACCGGGTCTGCAATACCTTTACCGGCGTGTTTTTAATTCCGTGGGCGTTGGCGCATTTAGTCAACCTGCGCGACATTTCCCAATACGGCGAGTATTTAACCCTGTTTATGATTATTACCGTCTGGGTATGCGATACGGGGGCCTATTTCAGCGGCCGCTTTTTTGGGCGGCATAAACTCAACCAGGAAGTCAGCCCCAAAAAAACCTGGGAAGGCGCCGTAGGCGGCACCTTACTGGCGATAGGGGCGGCAGTGCTGATGCGGCATTTATTCTTATCTACCCTGTTTTCCGTGCAGCAATCCGTCTGGCTGGGGTTCTTAGTAGCGGTAGTGGGGCAAGTGTCCGACTTGGCCGAATCCGTCATCAAACGCTCTACCGGCGTGAAGGATTCCTCCAACCTTTTGCCCGGGCACGGCGGATTTCTGGACCGTTTTGATTCTTATTTACTGCTGGCGCCGCTGTTTTATTATGTGGTGCTCTATACTTTATGAAAAATATCGTGATTTTAGGTTCCACCGGTTCCATCGGCACATCGGCCTTAGATGTCATTGCCCGTTTAGGCAAAGAATACCGCGTGATGGCGCTGTCGGCTAACAATAATACCGAATTGTTTCTAAAACAGCTGCACTCGTTTAAACCCCGTTTTGCAGCCGTGCTCAATCCGGAAAGCTACGAAAAAATTAAAGACCAAATCCCCGAAGGGACCCGCCTGCTGCCGCCCGAAATAGAAAGTTTGTCTTTTATGGCTTCTTTGCCAACGGCCGATTTAATCGTAAGCGGCGTAGTGGGCGCGGTGGGCTTTCAGCCGCTGGTCAGCGCCATTAAAGCCGGCAAAACGATTGCCTTAGCCAACAAAGAACCTATGGTTATGGCGGGCAAAACTTTAATGAAAGAATGCGAACGCTGGGAAGCCGCTATTCTGCCGGTGGACAGTGAACCTTCCGCCATTTTTCAATGTTTAAGCGGTATGGCCGACGAGCACGGCTACCACAAGATGGAACCGCAAATTTCCCGCGTATTTTTAACCGCTTCCGGCGGTCCGTTTGCCAAACGCAAAGCGGCTCTTTCCACGGTTACCCCCGGCGAAGCCCTCAACCACCCGCGCTGGCGAATGGGTAAAAAAATTACCATTGATTCCGCTACGCTGATGAATAAGGGGTTTGAATCTATTGAGATTATGAATTTGTTTAATCTGCCGGAAGAAAAAGTGCAAATCGTCATTCATCCGCAGTCCATTGTTCACTCGGCCGTAGAATTCAACGACGGGGCCATTTTGGCGCAAATGGGCGAGCCGGATATGCGCGTGCCGATTCAGTACGCCATCACTTATCCGCACCGCGCGCCGGGACCGGTAAAAAAACTCAATTTATTTGAAACCGCCAAGTTGGAATTTTTTGAGCCGGATTTGGACCGCTTCCCCTGCCTGGATTTGGCCCTGGCGGCGGCACGCAAAGGCGGCATTTTGCCGGCCGTATTAAGCGCAGCAGACGAAGTGGCGGTGGAGGCCTTCTTAAAAGAGGAGATTAAATTTACCGATATTGCCAAGCTGATTTACACCGTCTTAAAAGCCGCGCCGCAAACCCAGGGGGACGCCACACTCAACCAAGCGCAGGAAGCCGACCAATGGGCCCGCGAGACCGCGGCGGCCGTACTAAAAGAAAAAGCTTATAAAAAAGCCGTTATCTAGGAGGAGTAATGCTTTTATCCATCATTGCCGTATTGATTGTATTAAGCCCGATTGTCATCGTACACGAGTTTGGGCACTATATTGCCTGCCGGTTGACCGGAATCCGGGTCAATGAATTTTCATTCGGATTTGGCAAAATTTTGTGGCATAAAAAAGTGGGCGATACGGACTATCAAATCCGTGCCATTCCGTTCGGCGGTTTTGTGGAGCCGGCCGGCCCGATGTTCCACCCCGACAACGCCCCCGAACCGCCCAAACCGTATGAATTTGCCGCTAAAAAATGGTATGCCAAATTCTTTATGGTGGTAAACGGTGCGTTGTTTAACTATGTGCTGGCCGCGTTGATTTTTGGAACCTTAATCTATATCAAAGGAATGCCGGAAACGGATCCCGTAAAATTACCCGCCGTCGTAGGAGCCGCCGTGGAAGGATATCCCGCCGCTAAACTGGGTTTACAACAAGGCGATATTATCCGCACGGTAAACGGGAAGGAAATCAGCAACTGGAAAGAATTAACGCTGGCGATAGCCGAGCGCAAAGGCGATTTGACCCTTACTTACGAACGGGACGGAAAAATGTGGACGGGATCGGTTAAAGACGCCGATTTCAAAAAAGACGCTCCCACCGTACTGGGCGTATCGGTTAACGCCATTTTTAAACCGGTGTCGCTTTGGGAAGCGGCGGGATTGGGGGTGTATCAGTGTTATTACTGGACGCGCTTTTCCCTGGAATCGCTGGCGCAGAGTTTTACCAAAAAGAAAGCGCCGGAACTGGCCGGCCCGATTGGGATTGTAAATATTATTCATCAGTCGGTACACCGCAGTTTGTTTGACTTCGTCTTTTTAATTGCAATGCTTTCGCTGGCGGTGGGTATGTTTAACTTGTTCCCCATTCCGATATTGGACGGCGGCTACGCGCTGGTTTATCTGTGGGAAGGGCTTACCAAAAAACTGCCGACGGAAAAAATGCTCAATCACGCCGCCAATGTGGGCTTGTATATTTTGCTGTTGTTAGTCATTTATGCTTCGTATTCGGACATTAAACGCATTTTCTTTAAACCCAAAGCTGCCGTTTCCGCCGTCCAAACCGCGGCCGAAAACAGCACCCAATCCGCGGAGGCGGAACATGTACAAGACTAGAGAAGTAAAAGTAGGCCCTTATCTGTTAGGAACCGGCCACCCGGTACGCGTGCAAAGCATGTGCAATACCGACACGCGCGACCCGCTGGCCACGGCCGCCCAAATCAACTTGTTAGAGGACGCCGGCTGCGAAATCAACCGCGTAGCCGTGCCCGATATGCAGGCCGCACTGGCTATTGGCGAAATTAAAAAACGCATTCATTCCCCCCTCGTGGCGGACATTCATTTTGACTATAAACTCGCCTTGGAAGCCATTAAACAAGGCATAGATAAAGTGCGTATCAACCCCGGCAATATCGGCGCGGTGGAAAACACCAAAGAAGTCGTCAAAGCCGCCAAAGACGCCGGCGTAGCCATTCGCATTGGGGTCAACGCGGGCAGTGTAAAATATCTAAAAAGCGTGCAGGGAAAGATGGACTTATCCGACGAAAAATGGGCCGAAGTTATGGTCAACGAA
The DNA here is from genome assembly GCA_944325225.1 of uncultured Elusimicrobiales bacterium. Lineage (GTDB taxonomy): Bacteria > Elusimicrobiota > Elusimicrobia > Elusimicrobiales > Elusimicrobiaceae > Avelusimicrobium. Next base: position 2,994 of record CALUZQ010000035.1, on the reverse strand, counting down.
GCGTTGGAACAAGCCAACATTTTGGAACAGTTAAATTTTAAAGATGTGGTGGTATCGCTTAAATCGGACAATTTTAAACGCACCGTACTGGCCAATGAACTGTTTGCCAAGCAGAGCGATATTCCGCTGCATATTGGGCTGACGGAAGCCGGCAGCTTTTTAAGTGGCACCGTTAAAAGCGCCGTTGCGCTGGGCACGCTTTTGCAAAAGGGCATTGGCGCCACGATACGCGTATCGCTTACGGAAGATCCGCGTATGCAGGTGCGTACGGCCTACGAAATTTTAAAAGCGCTGGGGCTGCGGGAATATGGCCCGAATCTGATTTCCTGCCCCACCTGCGGACGAACCCAGGTAGATGTAACGGGGACGGTGCATGCACTGGAAGAAAAAATTTATTCCAATAAAGAACTCTTGCAAAAAGCCACGGGGCTTAAAATTGCAGTGATGGGCTGCATTGTAAACGGTCCCGGCGAAGCGCGCGACGCCGATTTTGGCATAGCCGGCGGCAAAGGCGAGGGCTTATATTTTGAACACGGGCAGACGATGTTCAAACTTCCCCAGGAAAAATGGGTAGATTTTCTGATTCAAAAAATTAACGACTGGAAAAAATAAAAGGATACTAAAAATGAAACTCTCCAACTATTACTTGCCTACTTTAAAAGAAGCGCCGAAAGATGCCGATACGCTCTCGGCCAAACTGATGATTCGGGCTGGGCTTATCCGCAAAGTGGCCAGCGGGTTATATGAATGGCTGCCGCTGGGATTAAAAGTCCTTAAAAAAGTGGAAAATATCGTGCGCGAAGAAATGGACCGCGCCGGTGCGTGCGAAGTATGGCTGCCTTTGGTACAGCCCAAAGAGCTGTGGGAAGAAAGCGGCCGCTGGACTTATTACGGCAAAGAACTGCTGCGCTTTGCCGACCGCAAAGAAGCCGAATTTTGCTTCGCCCCCACCGCCGAAGAAGTCATGACCGACCTCGTGAAAAAAGATACCACTTCCTACAAACAGCTGCCTTTTTGCCTTTACCAGTTTGGTACGAAATTCCGCGACGAAATCCGCCCACGCTTTGGCGTGATGCGCGCCCGCGAATTTTATATGAAAGACGCCTATTCTTTCGCCGCCGACGACCAAGGCGCCAACGATTGGTACCAGCGCATGTACGACGCTTATCAGCGCATTTTTACGCGCTGCGGATTTGAGTTTAAAGCCGTAGAGGCCGACACCGGCGCCATCGGCGGAAACTTTTCACACGAATTTATGGTATTGGCTTCCACCGGCGAGGACGCTATCGCCAACTGTCCGGCCTGCGGTTACGCCGCCAATACGGAAAAGGCCGAAATTCAAGCCCCGGCGGATATTACCATTCACGAAGCCGATTTAAAACCCATGGAAAAACGGGACACGCCCAAGGCCTACACCATTGAAGATGTAGCCGCTATGTTAAATGTGCCCACGGCCCAGCTGATTAAACTCTTGGTATTCACGGCCGACGGGAAACCCGTAGTGGCCCTGGTACGCGGGGATCATGAACTAAATGAATTTAAATTCAAAGCGTTGTTAAAATGCAACGAGCTGGAAAAAGCGTCCGAAGAAGTTTACACCCAGGTAACGGGTTCGTTTGTGGGCTTTGCGGGAGCGCAGGGGCTGAAAGAAAAAAATCCGTCTGTTATGATTTACGCCGACAACTATGTAAAAAATATCGTTAACGGGGTATCCGGCGGCAACGAAAAAGATGTGCATATGATTAATGTAACCCCCCGCCGCGATATTAAAGTAGATGTCTATGCGGATTTAAAAATGGCTTCCGCCGGCGACAAATGTGCCCGCTGCGGCAAAGAATTTACTTTCACGCGCGGTATTGAAGCGGGCCATGTGTTTAAACTGGGCACGAAATACTCCGCCGCCATGGGCGCCAATTTCTTGGGAGAGGATCAAACTTCTAAACCGATGATTATGGGCTGCTACGGCATTGGCATCAGCCGCGTGGTAGCCGCCGCGATTGAACAATCCCACGATGATAACGGCATTATCTGGCCGGCGCCTTTATCGCCTTTTGATGTGGCGCTCGTGGCTATTGATTACGCGTCCAACCCCGAAGTAAAAAAACACGCGGACGAAATTACCGCCCGGCTGGAAGAGGCGGGGCTGTCCGTACTGTTAGACGACCGCGACGAACGCGCCGGCATTAAGTTTAAAGATATGGACTTAATCGGTCTGCCGCACCGGTTAGTCGTCAGCAGCCGCACGGTAAAAGACGGGCAGTGTGAATATAAAAAGCGCACCGATAAAGAATCCGTCCGCTGGAATTTGGACGAAGCGGTATCAAACTTGTTAAAAGCCGCCGGAAAATAAAATTTCCGTCCACACAAAAACTCCCCCGCATACCGGGGGAGTTTTTAAATGATAAAAGCCATTTCCCCTAATCCAGGGGATACCACAAATAACGGCTGTCGGTTGGACTGACAATAGGGTCTTTTCCTCCCACTAATTTACAAATCCCCATTTTATTAGCAGCTGAATTTTTTTCTTCAAAACAATAGAATCTATTTGAGGAATTAGTGATATTTTGCAAACTAGAAAGCCAAATAAATCCATAGTCATTTGTTTCTAGTCGCCAGCATTGTAACCTTCTTCCTCCATTATGATTTTGCAATCCAAATTTAAAATTCGTCCCATTGAAAAATCCATCAGATCCCACATTTAAACCAGCAGGTATAATGGAAAGATCGGAAATACTTTTAGGCAAACTCCCATTAGCCAAAATATATTCCTCCATTCCCACTGCTAGACTTTTCAGTACAGACATTCCTTCCGCAGCCCGGCTCTTTTCTACCGCTTTTTCATACTGTGGCAGTGCCACCGCTGCCAGTATGCCAATAATTAAAACGACCACTAATAACTCTATTAGCGTAAATCCGGCGTTTTTATGGCCGGGGAATGTTTTTTGATAAGTTTTGTTCATACGCAAAATTTATCAAAAAAAAAAACGAGTCAAG
>CALUZQ010000034.1 GCA_944325225.1 uncultured Elusimicrobiales bacterium | reverse complement strand
TGCACGCCTAAGCAGGCGGCCGAAACTTATGCGGTCCAGCTGGGTATGTACCGTAATTTATTAAAGGAAACCGGCCGCGTTTAAAAATTATGAAAGAATTTACCGCCATTATTCCCGCCGCTGGCAAAGGGGTGCGTCTGCTCCCCTATACCGCCCATATGCCTAAGACGATGATTTCCGTGGCGGGAAAACCCATCTTGGGCCATATTTTGGACCAGGTGGAAGGGCTGGGAATCAAAAAAGTAGTTTTTATTGTCGGCTATAAGAAAGAAACAATCGTAGAGTTTGTAACTGCGCAATATCCGCATTTGCAGTCCGTATTTGTAGAACAGCCCGAACCCAAAGGGCTGGGGCACGCCATCTATCTGGCCAAGGAGTATGTATCCGGCCCGTGTTTTATTTTGCTGGGCGATACCATTGTGGACGGCGATTTAAAACCGTTAGTTTTCGGTGGACGCAACGCGGTGGGAATCCGTGCCGTATCCGATCCTTCCCGTTTTGGAATTGTGGAATTAAAAAACGGAAGAATTGTTTCTTTTGAAGAAAAACCCGAACATCCAAAATCCAATCTGGCCATTATCGGGGCGTATGCGTTTTTGGATTCGGCCCAGCTGTTTGGGGCGCTTAAAGAAGTAATCCGATCCGGCAAAACGGTCAAAAATGAAATCCAGCTGACAGACGCTTTAAGCGTGCTGTTAAATGCGGGGGTAGAAATTGCCCCCGTGGAAATGAACGACTGGTTTGACTGCGGTACGGTAGAAGTATTGCTGCAAACCAACCGCTTGCTGTTGGACCGCCACCACCGCGTGCCTGCGCAGCTGGCGCAGCAAAACCAAATCCGTCCCCCGTGTTGGATTGCCGATGGCGTTTGCGCTAAAAATTGCGTGCTGGGGCCGTATGTTTCCATCGCCTACGACGCCCAGCTGACGGATTGCTCCCTGCAGGACGCTATCATCGGTCCGCAAACTAAATTGCATAAAAAAACCGCGGTTCACGCGGTGTTGGACAAATATAATTCGTAAGCGTTTATTTTTGCTTGGAACCCTCCGCCGGCTGAGCCGCGGGGGTTTTTTGCGCTTGAGCCGTTTCGGAAGAATCCGCCGCAGCTGCCTTGGCGGGGGCGGTCGGTTCGGCGGAAAGTTGGGCCTGCGTGGCGGATTGCGGTGCGCTTTCGGACGAGTTATTGTTTTCGTCCGGGGTCGGCACGGCCGTTTCCTGCGGTTCGGGAGCCGGAACAGGGAATAATTCATTCGCCAGTTGTTCCGCAAATTCCCGGGCGGCGTTATACTCGGAAACCGCTTTGGTAAATTGGGAAGTGGGGCGGTTGGTGTCGGTATTTTTGGCCATTTCCAGTTCCAGCCGGGCTTTTTTTATTTCAAAATCTTCCAATGCCAGCAAAATCCGAATTTGGTTTACCAGCCGGTCTTTTTCTTCGTTTACGACAACGGGGCAAGATTGCAGGGCTTCGTTTAAAACATTCAAATTCCGCTCGGCGGTCTGCCGGGAAGTTTCCTGCAATACCGGGTTCTCCTGCGACAGGGGCGGCACCGATACCGCCGCCGCCAGCGTGGCGGCCCGCTGCGGCAGATAGATGTTGCCCACCATCATACCTCCCACAAACAATAAACCCATTGTAAATAAATATAAAATGTAGCGCATAAAAATCCTTTTCTATATTCTATCAAAATGAAGTGAAAATAAATATAATAAAAAGAATATGAAGCCAAAAAATTATTTTTTTAATAAATTTATCCCGGCTTTTCAGCCGGGGGAACGGATTAACGGTTTGGTAAAAAAGGCCTTGTATGTAGTTCTTTTCGCTTTCTTTAGCAGTGTTTGCGGGGCCCAGCCCGCGGTGAATGCGCCGGCGGAAGCAATCAAACGGTTTGAGGCGGATATTGCGGTAAATACCGATGCGTCCGCCCAGGTGGTTGAAACGATCTCGTTTCAGGTAACCGGGGAGCAGATTAAGCGCGGCATTATCCGCGTGTTACCCTATTCCGGCGTGAGTGATTATCAAATTCAGTCTGTTAGCTTGGACGGGCGGGCGGTTCCTTATTTTACCCGGGCAAAGGGAAAGGAACTGGAAATCGTCATCGGCGATCGGAACCAACTGGTTTCGCCCGGCGTGCATACCTATCGGATTGCTTATCGGGCCGCGGGGGTGGTCCGGTTCCAAAAAAAGTTTGACGAACTTTACTGGAATGTAACGGGCAACGGGTGGAACTTCCCGATAGAGGCGGCTTCCATGCGGTTAACTTTGCCGCCGGGAGCGCAGGCGATGCCGGGCGGTATTTCGCTCTATACCGGGGAAAAGGGGGCCCGCCAGGCGGACGCTCAAGCCCGGGGGGATTCTTTTTTCTATACGACTCGCCCGCTGAAACAAGGAGAAGGATTTACCGTTTCCGTAGCGTGGAATAAAGGGGTGGTAGCGGCTCCCGCGTCTGTTGAAAAAAAGTCAAAACCGTTTCCTTTTCCGTTGTTTCATAAATCTTTTGTATGGGTATGCTGGGCGCTGCTGTTGATTTATTATGCAGTGGTTTGGTATTGGAAGGGGAAAGATCCCCGGGCGCGTATTTTGCGGCGGTTTGAACCGCCGGAAGGGCTTTCTCCTGCCCAGGTGCGCTATATGCAGCAGATGAAATGCGATGAGGACACCTTTTCCGTGGTTATTATGTCTTTAGTGGAAAAGGGGTGGGTGCGCGTGAGGCAGCCCAATCCGTGGAGTTTTGCGATGAGCCGGGTTCAAGGCGGGGAGCAGGGGCTTTTGTCCGATGAAGAAAAACAATTGGTGGATATTTTGTTTAAAGAGCGGGAAATGATTTCGGTTAGCAACCAATATCAAAAAGATTTTCAGGAAGGGTGGCTGGCTGTTAAACAATCGCTGGCGGCTTGGGAAAACGGACGGTTTTTTGCCCGCAACAGTTGGGCGAATATCCCCACGCTTCTTTTTGGGGGCTTGCTGGGGTGGACGCTGTTAAGCAGTATTTATTGGGGATCTTCCAGAGCGGAGCTGTTGTTGCAAATCGTTTTTTGGGGCTTTTGGGGATCTCTTATTTTTGGCGGAATTTTGAAAAAAATACTGCCGGCTGTTTTTTCGTTTACAAACTTATTTATTTTAGGGGCGGCTCTGTGCGTATTTGTGGCGTTTGGTTTTTTGCCAACTTTGTGTACCATAGCCCTGCTGGTGCCGGGAGTGGTATTCTATCGGCTGGTACGGGCTTATACGCCCAAAGGGCGCGAGTATATGGATCAAATAGAGGGTTTTTTGCAGTATTTGCAAGTGGCCGAAAAGTACCGGGTGTTTGTTTCTAATCCCACGGACGCCAACCGGATTTACTGCCATTATTTGCCGTATGCGGCGGCGTTGGGGCTGCAGAATAAATGGCGCAGTGTTTTCCAGGCCGAAATTGGCGAAGCGGCCGCCGAACGGGTGGAAGAAGCAAACGGGTTTGGATTTTGCCGACGGTTTGATTCGTTAAACCGGGCTCTGCAAAATGCCCAGGTGGCGCCTCATGAATATACCTCTTCGGATTCGGGGTTTGGCGGCGGCGGATTTTCCGGCGGAGGCAGCGGCGGCGGAGGCGGCCGCGGCTGGTAACAAACGAAGTGAAATTTTTAATTTATCGTTAATTAGGAGAGTGTATGGCAAAAATTAAATTTGGAAAACAAGGGCATTTGGAATTAGAAATCACCCCGCTGACCATTTGGTCCAATCCTGGCAGTGAAGGGGAATTTATGGAGTACCAGCTGGGTTTATATTGCGAGGGGAAAAGCGTGTTTAACCCGGAACTGGCGGAAACATTGGTGGCGCTGAAAGATGAAGAAAGTATTTACCTGTCTGACTTTATTGCCGAAACGCTGGCGGAACGGAAAGAGAACAATTGGAATATGCTGGAGCCAAAGGTGTCGCTGTATATGCGTCCGGTTCCGCCGCCGGCGGGGTGCTGTTCCGCCTATAACCAGCCGGATAATTTTTTACTGCAGATTACGCTGGAACAAAATATCTTTGCCGGAGAGGATAAAGTATTTGGTCCCTATTCCAACACCGGGCTGACCATTAGTTTTGAGGCCGATGGGAAAGCATGGGCGGAATTGGCGCGTCAAATTCGGGCCGAAGAAGAGGATTTTGAAGAGGAGGAAGAATCCACCCCGCAGGAAGACCCGTACCGCAGCTGATTGGTTGGGCTAGAAAAGATCTTAAACCCCCGTTTTAGAACGGGGGTTTTTTGTTCTTAAAAGAATCATATAAACGGCCCTAGGGCAGGGCAAGCCAGCTTCGGCCTTGCTGGTTGGAAGAAGTTGTTTCGTACGGAAGCAATATCACTCAAACTTTGTGGACTAAACTAATCCGGTGAGCAAACATAGAATCCGGTGTTTTTGGCATACCCTCTTGACTTTTTTTGACACAGTGGGGATAACTCCGAGGATAATCCCCCGCTGCACGGCTGTTAAAAAACTGTTTTTAAAAGGGGATTACCACGGTTATTTGCCGCAATAATTGGGAGTTGTTTATGAAACAGTTTTTAACGATTGTTTTTTTGCTTATTTTTTACGATAACTGGGTATGCGGAAAATAAAATCAAGATGGTAACTTGCTTTCCGGTGCCCCAGGTGCTCCTACGATTGCCTGGAAAAAATTGAAGTTAAAAAAGCAGGAAGACACTTTTTTAATGTGCGGCGAGGCAAAAGATGCCGTTTGCCAGCCGCCTCGGGGGGAAAGTTATTACGATTATTCCTGCCCCAGCGGATATGAAGGATATCTGTGGTATGTGTGGGATTATTATTCATGTGAATATGAAATAAGAGATAAAACTTATGATCAAAATCCTTCTTTTAGTAGTACGGAATCGTGGGTAGTAAATACCATCAATAATGGGAGTTGCAGATATATGATCAATGCCGGAATTGTTCCCAGTAATTTAAATGCAGTTGCCTTATATGGTTGCAATACTACTGATTGCGGATCTTGCAGTGCGAGCCAAGTAGGCAATTATGGGTTTGCATTTTATTATCCGGTTTGGCCGCTGTGCCGCGGATATGTATGTCGGCAACAATAACCTAATTTTTATGAATTTGTTTTCCCCAGTCATTTTATGGCTGGGTTTTTTCCTGTGCAAAAAGTTGCAAACGGGGCTTTTCAGCGAAAAACGAATGAGTAAAACCAGGCAGTTCGGCGGCCGGTTTTTATAATACCAGGGTTTCCAAGTCGTCCGGCACAAAAACCGGGCCGGTAAATGCCTGCTGGGCTTCGGCGGTATAACGATGTTTTCGCTCCGCCAAACAATTATCCTGGGTATGGTACAAAATTAAATTTTTGGCATTCAGTTCCCGGGCGGTTCGGGCGGCGTCCAGCGCGGTGCTGTGGTGTTTTTCGTAAGGATTAAAAAAGTCCCGTTCCGCGTAGAGGCAAAACGCTTCCGACAGCAGCCAATCCGCATTTTCCGCATAATGGCGGCAGGCGGGATTATACGGCTCGTCGCCCAGGCAGACCAGCGTTTGTCCGTTCGGCAATACGGCGCGGTATCCAAATTGCTTGGTTTTGGTGGAGTGAATATCAAATGCAATGCACGATAGTCCGGCCGCTTGAAACGAGTCGCCGTCTTTCAAGCGGACAAATTTTACTCCGCGGTCCAGCACGGCCTGCAGTTTGGCGGTCAGCGTCATTTGGCAGAAGGCGCGGAGTTTCTGTTCGCATTCATCGTGGCAGTAAATAGTCAGCCCGGAATGTTTCCCGCGTATGAAAAGCGACGCCGCCAGCCGGATAATCCAAATCACGCCTAAGATATGGTCCGTATGGCCGTGCGTTACAAAAAGTGTACGAATGACTGAAATGGAAATGTTTGCCTTTTCCAGCTGGGCTAAAATGCCGTTGCCGCCGCCGGCGTCGGTCAAAAAGTATTCTTCGCCGTTTTTCAGCGCAAAACAAGTGTTGTAGCATTGGGTTACCAGCGCATTGCCGGTGCCCAGAAAAATAAGTTTATTAGACATATACTTAGTTTATAAATTTATTTTGCACCGGCTGAGTTTTAAAATGGTCTTTCAACCATTTTAACAGTTGGTTGCGAAACTCTATTTGCGGGATGGATTGCAAATCATCACCCGGTGTGTATCTTTTGAAAGCCGCCAGCCGGGCCGGTCGTGCTTTTAGCGGCTGGGTTTTAAATCTACGGAGAGGGAGGGATTTGAACCCTCGATACCTTGCGGTATGCCAGTTTTCAAGACTGGTGCCTTCAACCACTCGGCCACCTCTCCTTATTTTTATTTTATTAATTTTGGGGTGGGCTTGTCTGCTTTTCCCGTCTGTTTCGGCCCGACGCGTCCCCCTCAAATTGCTATAATAGCTATAAGAGGTTCTTATGGTCAAACAAAATACGGCTAAAATTGCCTATCGCTTTGGGGACGGGGTATATTTAAATATCACGAACCGCTGTCCCAACCTGTGTGCATTTTGTATCAAAACCAAATGGCATATGGATTTTCATGGGAATAATTTAAATTTAGAAGGGTTGGAGCCCACCGCCGGCGAGGTAGTGGCTGCGTTGGAAGAAGAATTGAAAAAAGCGCCCTTTAAAGAAGTGGTTTTTTGCGGATACGGGGAACCTACCATGCGTTTGGAAACGCTTTTGTTTGTCGCCCAAACTTTAAAAGGGTGGATGGCCCAGGCCAAGTATCCGCCTTTTAAAATCCGCTTAAATACAAACGGGCTGGGAAACTTAATCAATCGCAAAGACATCGTGCCCGAACTGCGCCGCGTGGTGGATGTGGTAAATATCAGCTTAAATGCCGAGAATGAAACCGTGTGGCGCAGCATTGTCCGGCCGGCTGAGGGGTATGAAAACGGTTACGAGTCCGTGCGCGCGTTTATCCGGGCGTGCGTGGCAGCCGGGTTTGAGAAAGTGGTCGTCAGCTGTGTGGATCAAACCGGGGCCGACAATCAAGCCGTTGAAAAAATTGCCAGCCAGGACGGTGCCCAGTTTTATTTAAGGAGTTTTTTAGATGCCCAAAATTAAAAGACCCGGCGCTTTGTTTGTATTGTTTGTACTGCTAATAGCGCTGGTGTTAACTTGGTTTTTCGTGGCTTCGGAGGATTACTACGATTACGCCGCCGATACCATTGAAAGCTCGGCTTCCGTGGCGCCGTTGAATAAGGAAAGTTTAATCGCCCGCCTGCAGCCCGTGCGTCATTCGTACGATACGGAAGTAAAATACCGCAAATTCTATATCACGGCCCCCGGTGCCAAAAAAGTGGAACTGTTGGCGGATTTCAACCGCTGGGGCAAAGACCCTATTGAACTGAAAGCGTACCGAAAAGGATATTTTGAAACTTCCGTGGCGCTGACGGGCGGGGAATATAAGTATGTCTTTTCGGTGGACGGCAAAGAAGTGCTGGACCCGACTAATTTGGACCGCCGCGAATTGGACGGCCGCGAAATTTGTATTAAGACGGTGAAATAATGCCTATGGCTCAGATCGCTTCCCATTCCCGCGAAGAAACCCTAGCCCTGGCCGGGCGCTTTGCACAGTTGCTAAAAGGCGGAGAAATTATCTTCCTGCGCGGGCCCATCGGCGCCGGTAAAACGGTTTTTGTAAAAGGGGTGGCGGCGGCTCTGGGGTTGAAAAGCTCGCCCACCAGCGCCAGCTTCAGCTTGATGAAAGAATACAAAAACAAACAATGCCGTTTGTTTCATATAGATTTATTCCGGCTGGAAGAAGGCGAAGTGTTCAACCTCGGGTTTGAGGAAATGCTGGAGGACGAACGGGCAATTATCCTGGCCGAGTGGCCCGATCCCATTCGCCATATGCTGCCGGCCGACCGGCTGGAAATGGATTTTATCTTAAAAGAAGGGGACGAGCGGCTCATTGCGCTCCAATCCTTCGGGCGTGTTTCGCACGCGTTGTTGGAGGGGTTATGCAAAGCGGCAAATCAGTAACTTTGGCTATGGATACTTCCGGCTCGCCTTTGCTTTTAGCGTTGGAAAAAGACGGTAAAATTTATGCGGTCCGCCGCAAAGGCGTCAAGCAGGAAAAACTGTTGTTTCCGGCGCTTCATACGCTTTTAGCCAAAGCGGGGGTATCTTTGAACGAACTGGGCCGCATTTTTTTAATTCGCGGGCCCGGCCGTTTTACCGGCATACGCATTTCGCTTACTTTTGCGTCTATGCTAAAATCCCTCAATCAAACCGAAGTCCGCGCGGCAACGCTGTTTGAGGCCGTTCGGTTTCAGACGGTCTCCTCCCGCTCGTTTAAAAACTGGCAGCGGCAAAACCCCGCGGGTGCGCTGGCGGTGGTATTGCATGCGTTTCGGGAAGAATACTTTTTGCAGATTTTTGATGAACAACAAGCGGGCCCGGCCTGGCTGTCGCGCGAAGAATTGCTGGCGCGTTTGGCGGCTTATGGGCGCCCGCTTTTTGTGGCCGGAAGCGACAAGGACGGCCATTCCCTGGCCGGACTCTTGGGCGATTTGTATCCGCTGGCGGATTCTAAAAGCTGTAAATTGCAGCCCGCCCGCCTGCTGGCTATGGCGCAGGACGCCCGCTGGGAAAAAGATGCCCTGGAACCGCTTTATTTAAAGCCGGCCCGGTTTGAACTGGTCAATCCCGTATGAGAATGCGCCCCGCTTTGGCGTTGGACGCACCCCGGCTGGCTTGGATTGAACAAACCCAGCCATTAAGCGCCCATTGGGGCGAAAAGGGATTTGCCGGCGAAGTGGCCAATGCGGCTTCTCGGATATGGTGTTGGGAAGAAAACGGGGAAATTGTCGGCTTTTTGGCCCTGCGGCTGGCGGCGGGTATGTGTGAAATTTTAAACTTGGCAGTGCTGCCAGCCAGCTGCCGCCAAGGAATCGGGTTTCGGCTGTTGGCCCATGCACTGCGCGATGCCCGTGCTCGCGGCGCCGAAACGGTAACACTGGAAGTGAATGTAACGAATCTGCCCGCTATTTCTCTCTACACCAAGGCGGGGCTGGCCGAATGGGGCCGCCGTGAGAAATTTTATAACGGCACAGATGACGCGCTGATTATGGGGATCCATTTATGAAAAAATACCTGTTCTTGTTTTTTTGCATCTATGCCGTGCCCGGTTTTTCCTTTTCGCTCAATGAAGAAAGCAAACAAGAGGCGCGGGTGTTGAATCAATTTTTGCAAGCCGTTTATGCTCAACGCGCCGGCAGCCCCCGTGCGTTTGAATACCTGGAAAAAACCTTGGCCCTGCAGCCCGATTCCAAATACTTAAAACGCTTGCTGGTTACGCAGGCCTTAGCCGACGACCAGCCCATCAAGGCGGGCGCTTATGCCGACTTTATTGAACAGGGGGAAAATTCCGTTGAGGATTGGACGGTTTTTGCCGCTTACCAATGGAAAAAAGGCGATTTGGACGCCGCCTCTAAGGCCTACGAAAAAGCGCTGGAAATAGATCCGGAAAATGTACAGGTGCTGTATCAGTATGTGTTGCTGCTGTCGGTTGTAGATACAGAGAAAGCGGTGGCACAATTATTGGCGTTGGCGCAGCAGTATCCGGCCCTGGCGCCGGATATCTATACCGAAGTGGGTACCTTGTATCTGCGGGCGAAAAATTTGGCCCAGGCATTGGTCTATTATAATAAGGCCGTTGAGCTGGATCCCTCCAATCCCGACGCTCGGCTGGGCCGCGGCGAAGTGTATGAAAAATCTTCCCAGTATTTTTTGATGTTGCACGAATTTGAGGAATTGGAAAAAATGGGCTATGCCAACGCGGGGACGCTGTCGCGTATGGCTTCGGTATTTTTGATGGTAAAGGATTTCCCCAAAGCCGAACAATACTTTTTAAAAGCCAAAGCCGATGACAACGGCGATGTCCCTTCGGCCTATTTTTTGGCCTTAATTTCCGAGCAGAAAGGGGATTTTTCCCGGGCCATTGGTTATTTGAAAGATTCGGCGGATTATAATCGTTCGGCTTCCAAATGGCTGCAGGTTAGTTTTTATCAACAGCGTTTAAATCAGCCGGAAGAAAGTTTAAAAACGCTGGAAGAAGCATATAAGAAATTTGAGGGAAATGTAGAAATTGCTTATTTTTATGCGCTGGCGCTTAACGAACGGGAATCGTATAAAAAAGCGGCCAAAGTGCTGAAAAAACTATTGAAGTCCAACCCTTCTTACGAGCAGGCCCGCCTGCAGTATGCCTTTACGCTGGACAGTTTGAAAAAATACAAGGAAATGGACGCGCAGCTGGAACGGGTGCTGGAACAGAACCCCAAAAATGCGCCGGCGCTGAATTTGTATGCCTATTCGCTGGCGGAACGCGGAATCCGCCTGGCGGACGCGCAGGAATATGCCGCGCGCGCCTTGGCAATCAGTCCCGAGGACAACGCCTTCATAGACACCCAGGCCTGGATTTACTTCAAACAGGGCCAGCTCCAAAAAGCGGCGGATTTGTTGGCTGTTATCCCGCCGGAAACTGTAGCGGCGAATTTGGATATTGCCTATCATTGGGGAGCGGTGCTGTATGGCTTGGGGGATTGGGACGGTGCGCGCAAGTATTTGGAAATGGCGCGCCGAGAAATTAAAGAAGCCGATAAATTATATAAAAAGCTTCCGCCGGAAAAGAAAGCAGCGGCCCCGGATAAATAACATGGGCGGCCTATGGATTGGATTGAACCCCCGGCTGCGCCGGGGGCTATTTATTTTATAAAGCGGCGGGGAGATCCTGCTCTACATATACAAACAAGAATCCGCTTTGAAGGGTAACCGAAAAGGTTTTTCCTGTGGTTTCGTTGCTAAGCGTTCGGCCGGTGCCGCCCAATTTCAGCGCGGCGTTTGTCAGCGGATATTTAAGTCCTTGTAAACTGACGCCGCGGCAGGTTTTCAGCGGAATTAAACTTACCCGCATACCCGGCCGGCAGACAAAACGGCGGTTGTTTTGTACCGGATAGAAACCCCACCCCGGGCCTGCAAAACAAAGTTCCAGCCGTTTGGCGTACGGAACAAGCGATAAAAAATTCCCCAGGGAAAAATCCCATCTGCCGCCTAAAAATCCGACCAGGGTGCAAGTGTTTGCTCCGTGGGCGCACAGCCAGTCCAGGGCTTTTTCCAAATCCGTATTGTTCTGATTGTCCACAAAAACCAATTTTTCAGGGGGAACGCATTTTTTGGCGCGGGCGGATACGGAATCCAAATCTCCGATAATTAGGTCCGGCGTGAGCCCGGCCTTTAGGGCCTGGTCGGCTCCGCCGTCGGCCGCCACAATGAAATCCGTCTGAGCCGCCAGCTGCTTTAAAAATTCAGCCGGGGCCGGTTCTCCGTTACCGATAAGTAATGCTCGTAATGCTTTCACTTTTCCTCCGCCGGAATAAAATCAAAATAATCAACCCCGTGGCTACCCCGATATAGAAAGGATCCACCGCTTCCAGCACTTCGTGCTTACGCACAAAACGCCAGGCCGTCATGGCTGCCGCGCTGGCTAACGAGCACCAGACGAACAGTTCGTCGCTGATTCTGCCCGGGGAGAGATAGCCCATTAAAATCGGTACCAGCAGACAGGCCGAAAAATAAGACCCCAATACCAGCCAAATTTCTTTAAAACTTCCGTGAAAAAGATGCGCCATTAAAATCGCTAAAAAGCCCACCGCAAAAATTGCGATACGGTTGGAAAGCACCACATTTTTAAATCGCTTGCGGAGCAAGTCAAAGCTTAATGTGTTAGACGCAATAAACAAAAAAGAGTTTAATGTGGACAGGATAATGGCCAATATCCCGGCAACAAAAAAGCCCCTCAGCCCCACCGGCAGCAGTTGAATAGAATAAAAGAAATAGGCCTGGCCGGGTTCGGCGTTGGGCAGTACGGCCCGGGCATACAGCGAGCCGGCTGTCGTGCATAAATCAAAACAAAACCAGATAAAGGTGGAAATCAGCACGCCTTTTTTAACTACTTGCGGGTTTTTGGCCGCAAAACAGCGCTGATAAAAGCTGGGATCAATCAGCGTAGCCAGGGCGATAAATCCCCAAATGAGCGTATTGAGCCACGAGTTGCCGCCCGTAATCGTAAAATGGGAAGGGGGGAGTTGGGCTTTTAAAAAATCCAGTCCGCCGAAGGTTCCTACGGAAAATACCACCACCAAAAGCACCGCGCTGCACATGACAAAAAACTGAACTAAGTCCGAAAATACCACCGAGCGAAACCCGCCCCACGCGGTATAGAGCCCGGCAAACAGCGTACCCAGCGCCATAGCAGGCAATACGCCCAGCCCAAACACCATATGCAAAAACATACCCAAACTCAGCACATACGCTACCGGCGTAATGTAGAAGAAAGTAAAAACGGCCGCTACCTTGGCGGACTTGGGGCCGAACATTTGTTCGGTTAAATCCGGCAGCGTCATGGATTGGTACCGCGCCACTTTTTCGGCAATAAAGAAAGCGAAAATCAAATACGCTACATACCAAAACATACCTTGCGTAACAAAATTATAAATCCCGTAGTTGAAAGTAATCTCGTTAACGCCGAAAATACCCCCGTACCAAGTGGCTACCAGCGTGGCTACAAACAGCGGCAGCGTAAGCTGGCGGCCCATCAGCAGGTAATCTAAAATAGTAGAGGGCTTGCCGGATTGTTGCTTTTTTAAACGCCGGTTGCCATAGATGGCCGCGGCCACGGTAGCGGCCAGTACGGCGAAGAATACCGCCCAGTCCGCCGGTTGAAAATAGGAAACCGTTTTTAATTCGTTTAGCATAGGTTTTTCCGGTTTAAAAAACCCCTTGGCTGGGCCAAGGGGCTTATGGTCATTTTACCAAATATAATAGGCCGGGATAAGCAGTATCAGCGACAGGACGATTAAAATCACTTCCAGTTTTAAAAACCACTTTACCCACATCGGGTACGATATGCCGGCCAAGGCAAGCGCACCCATAGTAACCGGCGCGGTGGGGATAATCGGGTTCCCCCAGCCCTCGCCGAATTGGTATGCCAAAATGACGGTCTGCCGGGATACATTGACCAAATCCCCCAGCGGCACCATAATCGGCATGGTCAGCACGGCCTGGCCGGAACCGGAAGCAATGAAGAAATTCAAAATCGTTTGAATCACAAACATCGCCTGCGAAGCCAGAATCGGGTGCAGCCCGCCCACGCTTTGCGTCATTGCGTGCAGGAAGGTATCCAAAATATGCCCTTCGGTGGCCACAATTACAATAGAGCGCGCCAAGGCCATTAAAATACATACGCTGATCATGGATTTGGCGCCGTCAATGATAGCGTCGGTGGTTTGGTCCAATGTAAGTTTGCCAAAATACGCGCAGCAAATGGAAACTCCCAAAAATACCGCGGCGATTTCAATCATATACCACTGATAGCGGATTACGCCGTAGAACAAAATGAACATTCCCAAAATAAACGAGCCAATAACCAATTTGTGGGCGCGGGTCAGCCGGAAAGATCCGTCCACCACTACATCGTTGATAATTTTCAGTTCGGCCCGTTTTTCCAAATCCATTTTATAGGTTAAGCTTTTAGTCGGATTTTTACGCACCCGCTCGCCGTACCAGGTAAAAAATCCCGCTACGACCGAGGTAAAAATAAACCAAATCAGCACACGGTACTGCCAGCCGGAATACATCGGCAGCTGGGCGATGGTTTGGGCGATGCCTACGGTAAACGGGTTGACGAAAGCCGAAGAAAACCCCGTAAACGCGCCGATAAACGGAATGGACATACCGATTACCGTATCATATCCCAGCGAAAGCGCCAGCGGAATAAAAATGGGGATAAAAATCAAGGTTTCTTCTTCCATGCCGAACATCGCTCCGCACAGAGAAAACAGGAACATACACACCGGGATAAACAACTTCTTATACCGGGGGTTGTTGGCAAAGAAAAAGCTGACTTTTTTAATCAGCGTATTGATGGCGCCGGTGCGTTCAATAATCGTGAACAGTGCGCCCACCACCAAAATAAACGCGATGATTTCCGCACATTGGGTAAATCCTTCCACCGGGGCGGACAGAATGTCGCCGATGCCTTGCGGATTTTTCGCTACACTGTGGTAAGAACCAGCCACCGCATAGGTGCGGCCGTCTTCTTCCACCCGTTCGTAAAGGCCGGAGGGGACAATCCAAGTCAGCGCGGCCACAAACACCATAATGGAGAACACCAAAAAATAGGTGTTGCACAGCATTTTTTTCATTTAATTTTGTTTTCCTCTTTTGGTACAGCGTTTTATTTTTACAGTTATGCAAAAAGCGTCCCGCCGGCTCAAACAAGGGGAGTTCCCCAAAAATGCGGCGGGACGCAAAAATTATTGCCACTTCATCAAATACGGCGGAATCAGCAGCAGGAACGACAGCAAATACATCACAACCAGCAGCGGCAACATCCATTTTAACCACTTCGGGTACGCAATGCGCGCAAACCCGATGGCGGCAATCGTTACCGGGTCAGTCGGAATGACCATATTCATCCAGCTGCCGCCCAGTTGAAAGGCCAACACCATCGTTTGGCGCGTAATGCCGATTAAATCCGCCAGCGGCGCTAAAATGGGCATAGTCAAAACCGCTTTGCCGGAGCCGGAAGGAATAAAGAAATCAATGACCGTTTGCAGCATCATCGCCGCCCACGAGGCACACACCGGGTGCAGGTGGCTGATGGAGGAGGACATCCAGTTTAGCATCGTATCCAAAATGCGCCCGTTGTTGGCGATAATCACAATGGCTTGAGCAAAGCATAAGAGCATGGCAATTTCCGCCATGCCGCGCACGCCGTCAAAGAAAGCGTCGTTGAATTTCTGCATACTCATTTTGCCTAAGAATCCGCACAGAAAACCCACTCCTAAAAATAAAGCTGCAATTTCGGTAATATACCAGCCGCTTTCTTCCAGGTGCAGCATTTCCATCAAATCAATGCCCCACATGCCTTTAATCATGGAACACAGCTGCGGTTTCAGCACGCCGATAATCAGCATAACCATACCCAGCCCGAATGCCACTAATACCCATTTCTGGCGGCGGGTCATGCGGGTTTCTTCTTTGTTCAGCTTTAACTCTTTGCGTTTTTCAATATCAAATTCGTAGGTTAAACTTTTGGTAGGATCTTTGTGAATTTTGCGCGCGTAAACGCCTAACCAGCTGATGACGACCGTCGTGCAGATAATCCAGATAATAAAGCGGTATCCAATCCCGGAATAAAGCGGCACCTGAGCGATGCCCTGAGCAATCCCTACGGTAAACGGGTTGGTAAACGCGGCGGCAAAGCCGACTCCGGCCCCAATGAACGGAATGGCGGTTCCCAGGGCGGAGTCATACCCCAAAGAAAGCGCCAGCGGAATAAAAATAGGGATAAAAATCAGGGCTTCTTCGCACATGCCGAAAGTAGCCCCGCACAGTGAAAATACGATAATGCCCAGCGGAATAAACAAAAACCGCAAATGGGGTTTGCGCTGGAAAAACCCGCTGGCCGCTTGAATACCGGCGGCAATAGCGCCTGTTTTTTCCACCACGGCGAGTACGCCGCCAATGACCAGCAGGAACACGATGACTTCGGCCGTATTGGAAAAACCTTCAATGGGCGCTTTTAAGACATCAAATAAACCTTGGGGGTTGGCCGGTACGGAGTGATAGGTCCCGGCGACGACGACCTGGCGGCCGTCCACATCTTTTTTATCGTAAGCGCCGCTGGGTACCACCCAGGTAAGCGCTGCCACCACCGCCACGATGGATAAAATAATGGCGAAAGTGTTGAGTTTGATTTTGGACAGAATTTTAGACATTTCTGGTTTGGTTTTGGCTCCGTAATTTTTTTATAAATGACAATTTAATATTTTACTAAATAAATCCTTTTCCGTTGCAATTTTTATTTTAGCCGGGCTATTGCCTTCGCCCCGCTATTTTATATACTTTCTATATGCTCTATATCGTTCCCACGCCTATTGGCAATTTGCAGGATATTACCCTGCGCGCATTGGAAACGCTTAAAACGGCCGATGCTGTTTTGTGCGAAGATACCCGCCGCACACAAATTTTATTGGCGCATTTTGGTATTTCTAAACCCAGTTACCGGTATAACGAGAACGACGAGCGCTCTATCGCCCGCTGTTTGGAAGCCCTCCGAAGCGGCAAAAACTGTGCCTTGGTGTCGGACTGCGGCACCCCGTGTATTTCCGACCCGGGCTGGAAGCTGGTTAAAGCCGCGGTGGCGGAGGGGATTAAAGTATCCTCTTTGCCGGGGCCCAGTGCCGTGGCCTGCGCGCTGGCGGGTGCGGGCATTACGGGCGGCAGTTTTACTTTTTTGGGGTTTCTGCCGCGCAAACCCGGCAAAGCCGCTAAACTCATAGCCGCGGCGTATGGGTTAAATCACCCGGTTATTTTGTATGAATCGCCCTACCGGGTGGTGAAAATGCTGCAGCTAATTGCCCGTACTTTAGGTGCGGATACGCCGGTGATTATCGCCCGGGAACTTTCTAAAGTATATGAAGAATGGCAGCGCGGCACGGCCGAATCGCTGGCGGACGAATGGAGCAAAAAGAACAAAGTGCAGGGTGAATTTGTATTGATTATTGACCGTCCGGCCGGGCCGGAACGGGAGGACGAAAATGCGCCGGACCCTTATTTTTAAAACTTTTGAAATGACCCCGGAATATGTACAAATGGCCGCCGGCGCAATAGATAAAGGCGCTGTGGCCGTATTGCCGACGGATACCGTGTACGGAATCGGGACCGGGGCTTTTTGTGAAAAATCCATCGCCGCCATTTACCGCTTGAAAGAGCGGCCGGCCGCTTCCCCTTTGCAGATTTTAACAGGTACCGTGGAGCAGGCACGGCGCGTGGCGGATTTTTCACCCGAGGCCGACCAACTGGCCCGTGCGTTTTGGCCGGGGGGACTAACGGCGATTTTGCCGCCTTCTCCGGCGGGGCAACCGCTGGCGCGCGGCTTTGCCGGGCTGGGAATCCGGGTTCCGGGGCATCCCTTTTTAACAAATCTCCTCTGCCGCATGGAGGCCCCGCTGGCCTGCACCAGCGCCAATTTGCATGGGCAGCCCGTGTTGACGGACGAAGAAACGATTTTAAAAACTTTTGACGGAAAAGTTGATTTTATTTTCTTGGGCGGTACGCTCAGCCCGACGGCTTCCAGTGTGGTGGATTTAACGAAGAAGCCCCCGGTGCTGCTGCGGGAAGGCAGTTTATCGCGCCACCTGCTGGAGCAAACGCTTGGACTGCCGCTGCAGACCCAATAAAGGAGGAAGATCCGTATGACTTTATGGCAAATTTTAATTTCCTATTCGCTGTTGGTGGCGGCTTCGCTTTCTTTGCTAACCTACTGGATTACTAAGAGGTTTGTGCTTAAAAAGATGAAACGAACTATTATGAAAGCCGAACATAATTACCAGCAGCAAATCGCCACCCTGCAAATGCAGCTTTCCGGCAAAGTAAATGTGTTGGAAAGTATGGTGGAAAAGCTGCGGCTTTCCAACCAGGAACTCAACCGGCTTAATGAAATCCGCTCTAAATTTATGTCTATCGTCGCGCATGATTTGCGCCAGCCGCTTTCCTCTATTCAGGGGTTTACTTCCGTGCTGATGATGGATAACCCGCAGGGCGGCGGCAATAACGACCAGACCGCTTTGAATAATATCCTCAAGGCCACCGACAATATGAATATGCTCATGGCCGATTTGATGGATATTTCCATGATTGAATCCGGCCGGTTCAAAATGGACGCCCAACCCTTTAATTTTAACGCTTTGTTAAATGATGTGATTACCCTGCAGGCCGTCAATGCTCAAAAAAAGGGCATTTTCCTGCAAAAGTGTGAATATCCGGCCGAGGTTACCGTCGTAGCAGATCGCTTCCGTATTTCGCAGGTGCTTAGTAATTTAATCGGAAACGCCATTAAATTTTCCCCGCAGGGGGGGTGTGTGGAAGCGCGGTTTTATGTGCTTAACGGCATGCTGAAGTTTAAAGTAACCGATAACGGCCCGGGGTTGCTGCACAGTGAGAAAGAAAAAATTTTCCAGAAATTCCACCAATCCGATAATGACCGCAACCTCAAAAAGCAAGGGTGGGGGTTGGGGTTGTCTATCGCGCAGGAAATCGTCAATGCCCATGGAGGGGAAATCGGTGTAGAAAGCGCCGGGCTGGGGCAAGGTTCGGTATTTTGGTTTTGTATCCCGCAGAATCCCGCCGGTGGCAACCCGCCGGCCGGTGCGGACCAGCCGGCTGCGGAAAAGGATTCAGCTTCGCTTGTTGCACAGCCAGCCCCAACACAGCCGGCGCATACGGCTAACAAGGGCTCTGCAAAAGCTTAAATTTAGAAATCCCCCACTTTTAGGCAGGGGATTTTAGCAAGAGGTTCTATTTGCCCGAATCTGTGCGGGGTATTTTAGATACCCCTGGCGGGCCGGGAATTTAAAAGGGGGCAGCCGATACCCCGGATTCTGTCGGCCCTTGCGGGCCGGGATAACCATTACTCTAAGCGGCCTACTTGGTCGCGA
>CALUZQ010000033.1 GCA_944325225.1 uncultured Elusimicrobiales bacterium | reverse complement strand
CCCGGCCTGGAAGGCCTTGACTCGTTTTTTTTTTTTGATAAATTTTGCGTATGAACAAAACTTATCAAAAAACATTCCCCGGCAGTAAAAACGCCGGATTTACGCTTATAGAGTTGTTAATAGTGGTTTTAATCATTGGTATTCTGGCGGCTGCAGCAGTCCCTATGTATGAACGAGCGGTTCTCAAGTCGCAGGCGGCGTTGGCCTTGCAAATGGCAGAAAAAGTGCGATAATGTGTCAGGAATCAATTCCTACCGGGCTGTTAAAATGACTTTCACTTTCTACTATGCGCATACGGCTTATGAGGGTAAGGCAAATGTTCGGTCAGTCAACTGTTATAACAATAAGTACTTATGCGAATTTTTTAATAGTTTGTATGGGCAGTAAAAGGTTTGCGTAATAGTTCCCATTTAAAACGCCCCGGCAGGGAAGCCGGGGCGTTTGGATATCCAGTTAAGCCCGGTTTATTGAAACACTTGGCGCGCGGCGTGGAACAAGTCTTCTAAGGCGCGGAAAATGGGTTTTTCGCCGAAGTGCGGTTCCCATTTTAAGTTCGCCAGCATATCGCTTACCACAAAGCCGGCGGACCCCTTTACTTTGCGCTTGGCGCAGATGGCGTAAAAAGCGGCGGCTTCCATTTCCACGGTCAGCACATCTTTCTTTTGGTAATGTTTTACTTCTGCTTTGGTTTCGCGGAAGATAGCGTCCGTGGTCCAGTTGCGGCCGAGATGAAAATTTTTCCCGTTGGCAGTCAGCTGTTTGGCCAGTTTCGTTAACAATTCTTTACTGGGTTTGCTGGTTTTGCGGGCGGTATAGCAGGGGGAGGTTCCGTCGTCGCAAAGGGCTTCTTGGCACAGAACGATATCGGCGGGCTGGACTTCCTCCTGCAACGAGCCCGCCAGCCCGATGAATACAAATTCTTTTACGCCCAGCGCAATCAACACTTCCAACGCCATGGCCATTCCCGGCGCGCCGGAACCAAACTGGGTAACGAAGGATAAATCTTCCCCGTCAAGGGCATAAATATCGGCTTCGCAGTTGTATTTTTTATACTTGGCCTGACTGGTTACATACCGCGTCAGCGACGAAATGGGACATAAAACCGCCTTGGACGGCAGTTTTAAACCCGCCGCTACATGACGGACATATCCGGCGGGGGTGGAAATTTCCTTTAAGGAAGGTTTTTTAGTTTTTGGAAATAAAAGGGTCATATTTTGGTAAAATTTACAGGTTGTGTATCTGCCACAACTAATACTATACAAAAAGAAAGAAAGGGATATAAAGAGATATGATGGAAATGATTACCCAAGGTGTTGTGAAGTTCAACGCGTTCTTATGGGGCGCGCCGATGATGGTGTTGATTGTAGGAATCAGCTTGTACTTTAGCTGGAAATTAAAATTTATCCAAAAACACCTGTTCCATTCTATTTCTCTTTCTCTTAAAAAAAGCAAATCGGCCGGCGCCGTCAGCAGTTTTGGGGCTTTGGTAATCGCCCTGGCGGCGATGGTGGGCACCGGCAATATCGTAGGCGTGGCGGCGGCGGTTTCTACAGGGGGGCCGGGGGCTCTTTTCTGGATGATGCTTTCGGCTTTTTTTGCCATGGCTACCAAATATGCCGAATCGGTGCTGGCTGTAAAATACCGCGAAAAAAATGAAGCCGGCGAATATGTGGGCGGTCCGATGTATGTGCTGAAAAATGGGTTGAATATGAAAAAAACCGCCGCTGTTTTTGCCGTTGCCACCGCGCTGATGGGATTTGCCGATGCGCTGATTCAAACCAATTCGCTGGTGGCGATTTACGGCTCTGTTTTTAAAGCGCCGGCGGCAATTACAACGGCCGTATTGGTGGTGCTGACTGCTACGGTTATTTTAGGCGGGGTGCGTAAAATCGCCGCGTTTTGCAAGTGGCTGGTGCCGCTGATGGCCATCGTATATATTGTTTTATGTTTAATCGTGATTGTGATGCACCTGGACAAACTGCCCTGGGCGATTGCGTGTATTTTTAAAAGTGCTTTTACCGGCACGGCCGTGCTGGGCGGTGCGGTAGGCATTACGCTTAAAGAAGCGGTGCGGTACGGGGTATCGCGCGGGGTGCTTTCCAACGAGGCCGGCAGCGGCAGCGGTGCGATTGCCGCGGCGGCCGCCCAAACGCCTAATTCCGTGCGGCAGGGGCTTATTTCGTCCTCCACCGTATTTTGGGATACGCTGGTGATTTGTTTGCTTTCCGGCGTGGCGGTAGTCATCGCCGGGGACTGGCGCGGCGGTACGCTTTTTGGGGCCCAGCTGGCTGAAAACGCATTTGCCACCGTGCCGGGCGGTTCGTTCTTTTTGCTGGTATCGCTTTCGCTGTTTGCGTTTTCTACGCTGGTGGGGTGGAGTTATTATACGGCCAAATCCATGCAGTTCTGTTTGGGCGTGAATGTGGAGAAGCCCGTCTATTGGATTTGGCTGGTCATGATGTGCGTGGGCGGGTTTTTGAGCCCTAAATTGGTGTGGGAGCTGGCCGATACCGCGATTGCGGTAATGTGTATTCCGAACATTTTGTCCCTGTGGCTGCTGCGCAAGGAAGTGTTTGCGGAAACCAAAACCTATCTGGCCGGCGAGCTGGCGTGCGCTCGCCAAGAGTCTGCCCAATAAGACGGTAAAAACTTTACAAGGGCGTTTTTTGGTGGTATCATTTAAGTATCCCAGGGGATAGGACCGCAGTATGTTGAAAAAATACAATATCACGGATAAAAAGCTGACGGAAACCGGTGCGGAAAACGCGCAGGTACTCGTTTATACCAACCCGTCGGTGGAAGAACAACGCTATCTGGTGGAGTCCTGCCAGATTGACGAACATACCCTCGCCTCCTCCCTGGACCCGGACGAACTGCCCCGCTTGGAATTTGAGCCGGATCATATCGTGATGATTTATAAACGCCCCAAAAATTATTCCGGCAAAGACCAGCTGGAATTTAAGGTCGCTTCGGTGGGAATGTTTTTGTTTGAGGAAAAACTGATTGTCGTCCTGGCCGAAGATATCCCGCTGTTTGTGGGCAAACGGTTTCATACGGTTTCTTCCATTAAGGAAGTATTTTTAAAATTAGTGTATAACTCCATTTCGCACTATGTGGAGCACTTGCGTATTATTCATATGATTTCCGAAGAAATTGAAGATAAAATTACAGAATCTATGGATAATACCTATCTGCTCAACCTATTTAGCTTGGTAAAAAGCTTGGTCTATTACGCCGAGGCCATAACCTCCAACGGGTTCGTGTTTGAGAAAGCGCGCAACTTGTCGGCCCGAATCGGTTTTGACGAAAAAGACGAAGAAATGCTGGACGATATCATCGTGGAAAATATGCAGTGCAAAACCCAGGCCGATATCTATTCCAATATTTTAGCCCAACTGTTGGACGCGCGTGCCTCTATCGTTAACAATAATTTAAACCTGCTGATTAAAAAATTAAATGTCATTACGATTTGGATGATGGTGCCTACGCTGGTGGTAAGTGCGTACGGTATGAATGTGGCGCTGCCGCTGTCGGACCACCCGGACGCTTTCTGGATGCTGATTGGGATTTGTCTGATTTTGGTTTGGTTGGTTATGATGTATTGGCGGCATAAAAATTGGTAATTGATTCAAAGCTTTTAGAGAGGGGCGGGAATCCCGCTCCTTTTTATGTTCAAATAACCCTTTTTTCTCTGTTGGAAAGTGCTTCAAGCGCGCTTCTTTTGCTACACTTTATATATGAAACTTCCCGCTAAACTGCTTGTGTTGTCCTGTTGTGCGCCATGTTCGTGCGCGGTTATGAAAAAACTGGCGCAGGACGGTATAGAAGTAACCGTGCTTTTTTATAATCCCAACATTTATCCGGCTGCCGAGTATGAAAAACGCCGCGACGAACAAAAACGCGCCTGTGAGGCCCTGGGTGTACAATTTGCCGAACTTCCGTATGAACCGGCCGTATGGGACGCCTGCGTGAAGGGCTTGGAAAACGAACCGGAACGAGGCAAACGCTGCAGCGCCTGTTTCGCTATGCGTTTAAAGCGGGCGGCGGAATATGCCAAAGAACATAAATTTGACGCATTTGCTTCTGTATTGGGGGTATCCCGCTACAAAGATTTAAACCAGGTAAACCAAGCCGCGCGCTGGGCGTGGATACAGACGGGGAAACCTTATGTGGCGGTAAACTGGCGCAAGGGCGGGCTGGAAGAACTGCGCCGGGCGTTAATCAAAGAATTAAACTTATATCAGCAAGAGTATTGCGGCTGTAAATACAGTATTTGGAAAAAAAATGATGAAAAAATGGCTTAAACGGTCCGCTTGGGTGGCCGTATGCGTGTTGATTGTGCTGTTTGGAGCGGATTTGGGGGTCCGGTGGGTTAGCTCCAGCGAATGGTTCCGCGATTGGACGCGGGAAAAGGCGTCCGCTTTTTTAAAACGGGAAGTGCGGATTAAAAAAATGTCCGCCAGTTTTATGGGCATTAAGCTGGACGGATTGGAAATTGCCGAAGCGGGCGGGTTTCAAAACGGTACTTTTTTGTCCGCCGGGCGCATTCGGCTTCGGGCGGATTTGCTCCATTTGCTGCACGGGCATATCTGGATTCGTTCGCTGACGGTAAACGACGCTCGGCTGCAGCTGGAGCGTGCGCCAGACGGTCGTTTTAATTGGGAAGGGCTGTTGCCGGCGTCGCAGCAGGTTTCACCTTCGGAAGAAAAACCGGCGGCCGGGCCGCTGGAATTTTCGCTGGGGCAGCTGACGGTGCGCCATTTTACCGTCGCTTATACCGACCGCCAAACCCAACTTCAGGCGTCCGCGGCCGATACGCTGTTTTCCATTCGCCGTTTTGCTTTCGGGCAGGAGTTTGGCGTTACTTTCAATTCCACCTTGTCTTACGAGGCGGACGGAAAATCGGCTTCCGTTCCGGTTTCCCTCAAAGGGAAGGGGCTTTTGGCCGCTGCTGGATTGGAAAAAGGATATGTTAACTTAACGGATTTTTCCGCCCAGCATCAAGAAACTTTGTTAAAACTTCGTCTGCAGCTGACTAATTTTCTGCGTCCTGCCGTAACCGCGGATTTACAGTTAAAAAATCTGTCCGCCCAATCCCTGGCGCAATTGTGGCCGACCTTGCCGGATTTTGCGGTACCCGCCATTCAAGTCAACACGCAGTTTCAGACCGATCCCGCGGCTCAAACGGTGCAGGTGGAGCAATTCTCCTTCGCCATGCCGGGTGTGAATGCCCGCTTTTCCGGGCAAGCCGGGTATGGGGAAAAACCCGCGTATCAAGGGCAGGGCTCGTTTGATATCAACCTGGCCGAGGCCGCCCGTTTATTTCCCCCGTGGGAAGAACAATATCGTCCGGCCGGTACCTTGCAGGGAAGCGGCTCCTGGGGGGAAACCGGCGGGGAAGCCGCCCTTTCGCTGCAGGGGGGAGCTTGGCAGATTGCGCATATGGGCGAGTTTTCCGGCGTATCGGCGGAATTTTCCGCCCGGGAAAATGCCGCTTGGAACCAAGGGAACGCAACGGGGTCGCTCCATGGAAAACTAAATGGAGAATCATTTGAAAGCCGGCTGACCCTGGTGCAAAATCCCCAGGCGTTGGACGCCGATGTTTCGCTGCGCGCCGGACGGGTGGCCCTGCCGCCGCTGGCTCAGCCCGCTTTGGCGGAACCGGCCGACGGCTTCGTGGCCGATACCTCGTTGCCCGTTACCCAAAAGTCTGCTTGGCCGCTGCCGCCGCTGAATATTCGGGCGGATATTGAGGTCGCTTCGCTGGACGCACCGTATATCTACGGGACGGATTTGTCTTTTCAATCGGAGTTAACGGGTGTTACGCCCGACTTAAAACAAACGCACGGCCGCTTAAAACTAACGATGGGAAACGGCGAAATCAAAGATTTGTATCACTTGACCAATGCCAATGCGGTAACGAAAGTGCTGTTTTTGTCTGTTAACATCGTGGGAAAAGTATTTAATTCTATGAATGTATTTTCCGTACTAGAAGGACTGGGCAGCGGGTTAATGGATGCGGTAGGCGCCGGGCCGGGAGCGCAAGCACCGGACCGGGTTGTTCAAACTGTAACGGGACCGGACGGACAACCCCTGCAAATTATGGTGCCTTATACCGACCGGAAAATAGACGGACGGCTGGTGTATGATAAATTTGCCACCCAGGTTCGTTTTACCAAAGGCGTGGCGGAAGTAAATGACGGCAGTTTCGTGTCGGATACGGTTTCCTTTACTTTGGACGGAACCACCGATTTTAATACCGGCCAACTGGATATGACCGTGCAAGCCGCGCCCGGTAAACACGAGGCGGACGGTATTATGCCGCTAACTGTAAAAGTGGGCGGTACCGTGTCGGATCCAAAAGGAAGCATGCGCATTATCAATTCGGTTTCTTCGCTGATTACGCAGGGAATTGGCAATAATTTTGCCAGCCGTTCGGTTAAAAAAGGAATTGGCGGTTTATTCGGATTATTTAAAAAAGACGATCCGGCGCCCGCTTCGCCTGCCTCGGAGCAAATACTTCCGGCGGAGCCCGAATTAAAGCCGAATCCGGTGCCGGCGGATGGAGAAGCTGCCTCCGGGGCGCCGGCGCAATCCGCCGAATAAAAGCCGTTTTAGGACACAGATAAAACCCCCCGGTTTGAAAGCCCGGGGGGTAAAACCTATCCCCATCAAACGGACCTAGAAAAAACCCCGGCCGAAGCCGGGGTTTTTTTATTTGATAATTTCTTTTACAATTTTGTAGGGAGCCGGTTTCTTTTTGCTCAGCCGCACGGCCTGCTTGAATAATTCTGCTCCGTCGGAAAGCCGCTTTTTATCCGAGCTGTAAAGCGTGGCAATAACATCGCCTTTTTTCACGGCGTCGCCGGATTTTTTATTCAGCCAAATCCCGGCCCCATAATCAATGGCGTCTTCCATGGTGTTGCGTCCGGCGCCCAGCAGTACGCCGGCCATGCCGGCGGTTTTGGCGTCTATGTGTTCCACATAACCGTTGGCGTCGGCTTTGAATTCAATTTTTAATTTGGCATTCTTGAAGTATTTGACGGGATTATCCACCGCTTCGGGGCTGGCGCCTTGCCATTTAATCATTTCGCGCAGTTTGGCGATGGCTTCTCCGTTGGCGATTTTTTCTTCCATTAAGCAACGGGCTTTTTTAATGTCTTTGACTTTTCCGCTGATGACTAACATGCTGGCGGCTTCTTCAATCAACAGTTCATAAAAATCCGGTGCCAGGTTTTTATCTCCTTTCAAAATGAGTATGGTCTGCAGCATTTCGTTAGCGTTGCCGATGGCGCGGCCCAGCGGCTGATCCATATAGGTAATCAGCGCGCGGCATTTAAGCCCTAGCAGTTTGGCCGTGCTGACTAAGGCGCGGGCCAGTTTGCGGCTGTCCTCCAGTTTTTGCATAAAGGCGCCGGATCCGTATTTCACATCCATTAGCAAGCTGTCCACCCCTTCGGCGTATTTTTTGGAAAGAATGCTCGCCACAATCAGCGGGCGGCTTTCTACGGTGCCGGTGGCGTCGCGCAGGGAGTAAAGTTTTTTATCGGCAGGGGCCAGGTCCTGCGTTTGGCCAAACATACAAACCCCTAACTTTTGGATTTGCCGGTAAATGAGTTTGGCCGGTACGCGCACTTCAAAATTTTTCATGGATTCCAATTTGTCCAGCGTGCCGCCGGTATGCCCCAGCCCGCGGCCGGACATCATGGGCACCGCTACGCCGGCGCAAGCCACCAAGGGCGCCAGCGCCATGGAAATACCGTCGCCCACGCCGCCGGTAGAATGTTTATCTACGGTGGGCATTTTGGCGGCCGAAAAATCCAGCCGTCCGCCCGAGTGGGCCATGGCTTTGGTAAACATAGCGGTTTCTTTATCGGAAAGGGGGCGCAGAAAACACGCCATTAAAAATGCGGAAAGCTGATAATCGGGTACGGTAGCTTTGGCGGCTCCGTTGGCCACGAAATTAAATTCGTCCTGCGTTAGCGTTTTGCCGTTGCGTTTTTTGATGATGATATCAATCATTCTCATAGTTGCTGCCTCCTTTGTTCGCTCCATACTGCCGGAGACTTTCAGCATAGCATTTTCCGCCTGGAAAAAGAAGCCCCCAGCAAAATTTTTATATGGGCTGATGTATTAAAACTAAAAACAGCGTCCTTTCCATGGGACTGACTAACTAAAAACCGCGCCGTAGAAGCGCGGTTTGGCAAAAGTTTATTTATTGGACGAATGGAAAATCTCGCTTTCTATATTCACGACTTGCGCGCGGGTTTCGTTAATTAATTTTTGGAGACGGGCCTCGCGTGCTTTTACATAGATTTCGGCCGACAGCCGTTCAGCCGGTTCTCCCGGGTTGGATGCTGACGCCTTTAAAATTTCTTTGGCTTTGCGGACTCCATATTCCAAATTCATCAGTGCCTGCAAGCGTTTAGCCAAAACGATATTATAGGATTTTAAAGATTGAATCCGTTCGTATTCCAGCCGTTTAAACGGCAGGTGTATCGGCTGTTTGGGGGTTAAGTTGCCGTCGGGCCAAATCGTGCTTTGTTGATCGCGGGTTTCTTGCAGTTTGCTTAAAATGCGCTGAGAAAATTTATCGGTTAACGAATGATTCAACAACCAGCGTGCCGCCTGGGGTTCCAGATAGGTTATCGCTCCCAGTACGGCGCGGGCGCGCTGCGGCTCCAAAAATACGGATACTTGGGCAAATAAGTCAAAATCCCGTTCCGACCAGCGGCCTTTTTCTTCCAATTTGTTGATGAGACGGTTTTGGACGGTTTTGGCATAAGTGGCTAGCGCGGCGTTTCGCTGCGGCACGCTGCCGGATATATAGCGTACGGAAGGAATACTGCCAAAAGCATACATATAAATACGGGTAAAATTATGCGTTAAGACGCTGGCCGCTTCTTCTATAGCACAAATCAAGGCCTGGCGGGTTTGCGGGGAAAAGGATTTCTCCGTAAGAATTAAATCGTACATATCTTGGGTAGGAATACGGGTGTTTGTGATGATGGAACGCAGAATATCGGGGTCTGCATATAATGAGCTTTGCGGATTGGAAAATTCTTCCGCCGGGCTGATATGGACTTCGTCCCAGTTTGGAGTGCCGAACGAAAAAGCAGGGGAACCAATTTTTAAAATTTGTTCCCATTTCTCTTGGGAGAGGGCCTGGTTTTTTAATAATTTGTCCGGCATCCACTCAAAACGGTTCGGCGGCGTAAGAGGACGCGGCCGGTGGTTGACCAAGGGGGCCAGAGCGTTGCTTTCTTGATACAGCAGGGCATTTAATTGCTGCAGGTAGCGTGTTTTTTCTTCGGACGAAGAGGTCGGCGCCGGCTGCGGGGGCAGCGGGAGCCCCAAATCCTTTAAGTACTGGGCGGTTTGGGCGAAATTGGCCGATACGGCCCATCCCGGGTTTTGTAAAAGGGCCCGGCGGGTTTCTTCCAGCGCGGCAAACTGAGAATCCAGCATATGCAGCTGGGCGGGGGAGAGCGCAGTTGCTGTTCCCAGACTTTTGTTTGCGGTCAAAGATGCTTTTAACAGTTGAGGTATATTTTTAGCCGGCAGCTGGGCGTGAGCCGGAACAGCTAGTAAAGCACCGAATAGAAAAATGGTTAGATTGAAAATACGATTCATAGTGGCACCTTCCTATAAGTTCTTATTAATAAGCATAGAAAACCTCGCGCCGCCATACAAGGAACTTTAGACCCAGATGAATTGGAAAAAAGACCTATCCCGCCTAGGCCCTTTCTGCTGGGCGGGTCTTCCGTCCAGATTTGATATCATATAAGTAAAGCTATTTTTGGAGGAGTTATGAAAAAGATTGTCCTGCCGGGGTGGATTAAGGCCTACTTTGGGTTTATCCTGGCTAATTGGTTGATTTTTACGCTGATGCGCGTTATCTTTTTGTTCGTGTTCCGGGCGGCGTTGGTGCCGCAGGCCTACCCGGAATTGTGGGAAACTTTTTATGTGGGGGCCAAGTTTGATATGCGCCTGGCGTGTGCGCTGGCTATCCCGCTGGGACTGTATTTTACCGTGTATGCTTTTTGGCATAAAGCCCAGTGGCTTCGCAAGGGAATGGCCGTATTATATGGAGTGTTGGAAGCGTTGGTAATGTTGGTGTATTTTGCTGATTTCGCCCATTATTCCTATATCTCTATGCGGATTAATTCTTCCATTGCCAAATATTCCGAAAATGCCCTTATTTCCCTGCAAATGGCATGGGAAACTTATCCGCTGGTGTGGGGCGTTTTGGCCCTGTTGGTGTGGGGCGTGCTGAGCGGACTGTTTGTCAATTACCTGCAAAAAAAGGCCTTTGCCCAGCCGGATTCTTATCGCTGGAAAGGCAACCTGGGCTGGTTTTTCGGCGGGCTGTTGCTGACCGGGGCCTTGATGTTCGGCCAGCTGAGCCAATATCCGCTGCGCTGGAGCAACGCGTATCACTCCACCAATAACTTCATTTGTAACTTAACGCTTAACCCCGTACTCAATATCTACGATACGGCCCGTTTTGTAAAAGCCGACAGCTACGATGAAGAAAAAACCCGCCAGTATTACAACACCGTATCCGCCTATCTGGGGGTGGATAACCCGAATCCGGAAACTTTGAATTTTGAACGGGTCATCGCCGGAAAACCCGCTGATGAACAAAAGGATTATAACATCGTTATTATTTTTATGGAATCGCTGGCGTGGAATAAACTTTCTATTACAAACCCGGATATTGACCCAACCCCCTTTGTAAAAGAGTTGGCGGATAAATCCATTTTGTTTACGAATTTCTTTGCCCCTACTTCGGCTACGGCCCGGGCGGTGTTTGCTACTATTACCAGTATTCCCGATGTTACTTCGTTTAAAACCAGCTCCCGCAATCCGCTGATTGTGGACCAGCATGTGGTGGTTAACGCTTTGAAAGATTACGAAAAGTATTTCTTCATCGGCGGCAGTGCCAGCTGGGGGAATATCCGCGGCATTTTGGAGCACAACCTTTCCGGCGTTCATATGTACGAGGAAGGCCATTTTAAAAATGAGCACCGCAATGATGTGTGGGGAATTTCGGATTTGGACCTGTTCCGGGAAGCCAACCGTATTTTGAATGAAGAACAGCAAGCCAAAAAGAAACCCTTTTTCGCGGTTATTCAAACGGCCGGATACCACCGCCCTTATACCATTCCCGAAGACAATGCCGGTTTTGAAGTGAAAGATATCGGCGAACAGCTGGCGTTAAAACGCAGTTTTGTAAGCGTGGCGGAATATAATTCCCTGCGTTTTTCGGACCATGCCCTGCGGGAATTTTTTAAACTGGCGGAAAAATCCGATTACTACCCAAATACGCTGTTCTTTATCTTCGGCGATCACGGGCTGTCGGCCCCGCAGTCGGAAAATATGCCGCGCGGCTATGTGGATTTGAATTTAATCAATCACCAAATCCCGCTGATTATTGCCGGCGCCCCGATTGAAAAACCGCAAGTCATCAACCGCACCGCCAGCCAGGTGGATATTTTGCCTACAGCCATGGGTCTGCTGGGACGGCCTTATTTTACCCGTGCTATCGGGCGCGACGCCTTGGCTGAACCCACGGTGGAACCGGGATCTCTGCTGTATGGATGGGCCAGTTCCCCGGCGACGATCGGGTTTGTACAGGGCGAGTATTATTATCACCGCCAGGGCGATAAGGAAGGGCTTTACAAATTTACGGACGATAATTATAATAAAGATATCTCAAAGCAAGATCCCGAACGCTTTGATCATATGAAGAAGCTCGCTTTGGGGTTATATGAAACTTCGCGCTATCAGTTTTACCATAATCAAAAACGCGACGAAAAAGATAATTAGGAGAATCAAATGAACGGACTTTGGATTGCTGTTGTAGTGGTGGCGGGGTTTGCCATTTATGCCGTATCGGTTTATAACGGGTTTATTGTACTTAAAAACCGCGTAACGGAAGCGTGGAGCGATATTGAAGTACAAATGAAACGCCGGTACGATTTAATCCCGAATTTGGTGGAAACCGTCAAAGGGTATGCCAAGCACGAAAGCGGAACGCTGGAAAAAGTAATCCAGGCGCGCAATATGGCTATGGCTGCGCAGGGGAATGTGAAAGAGTTGGCCCAGTCGGAAAATATGCTGGCTGGAGCGCTTAAATCCATTTTTGCCCTGTCGGAAAATTATCCCGATTTGAAAGCCAACGCCAACTTTCTGGAATTGCAGCGCGAATTGCGCGACACGGAGGATAAACTCCAGGCCGCCCGCCGCTTTTACAACGGCAATGTGCTGGCTCTTAATACTAAAATTGAAATGTTCCCCAGCAATATCGTGGCGGCCATGTTTCATTTTGAGAAACGCGATTTCTTTGAATTGGCGGAGTCGGAACAGGACGCCCGCAACGCAGTAAAAGTACAGTTCTAACGGGGCCCCTATGGCTACCATCTACGACCATATTGCACAAAACAAGCGGCGCACCTGGCTGCTTGTTTTGTTGTTTCCGCTGACCTTTGCCGCCCTGGGGTATCTGTTCCTGTACGGGTTTCATTACCTGGAAGGAGCTTCCTATTCCTACGACGCCCAGCGGGACGCGTATTATCGCACCTACGACGAGCAGACACACACGCCTTCCGTCATAGAACGCGCCAATCAGACGGCTTTGCAAATAATGCCGTGGCTGTGGGCCGGGGCAATGTGCTGGATTCTAATCGCTTATTTTATGGGGGATCAGCTGCTGCTGCACGGGTCCCGCGCGATTGAAATCCACCGCGAGGACCAGCCCGAAATTTATAATTTGGTGGAAAACCTATGTATTTCCCAGGGGCTGCCTACCCCCCGGATTTACATCATCAACGACAACTCGCTCAACGCCTTTGCCACCGGGCGGGACCCGCAGCACGCTTCCGTAGCGCTTACCAAAGGGATTGTGCTTAAATTGGAACGGGCCGAGCTGGAGGGGGTTATCGCCCACGAATTGGCGCATATTCAAAACCGGGATATCCGGCTGATGTTAATTACGGTGGTGGGGATTTCGTTTTTTACTTTTTTATCGGAAATTTGTTTCCGGCTGGCGATGCATGCCGGCCGAAGGAACAGCAAAAATTCCGGCGGGGCGGTATTGCTCTTTTTTATAGCGGGTGTATTTTTTGCGATTTACGGGTATTTGATTGCGCCGCTTATTCGTTTGGCGGTTTCGCGCACGCGGGAATTCCAGGCCGACGCTACCGCCGCTTTAATGACGCGTCACCCCGCGGCATTAGCCAACGCCCTGCTAAAAATCAGCGCAGATCCGCGCGTGGAAGTGTTGGACGAACACGCCAGCATGGCGGCGATGTGCATAGAAAATCCGTTGAAAAAAGGGAATTTTTTTACCTCGCTGTCCGGGTTGCTTTCCACCCACCCGCCCATAGAACAGCGTGTGGCTGCCTTGCGGGAAATGGACGGACGCATATAGATATTAAAAACCCCGGTTTTAAACCGGGGTTTTTGTCAGTTGGCGTTTTTCTCTAAACTGGGATCAAAGTCAAAGTATTCGTACGGTTCAAATTCAAATATTTTAGCCAGCAAATTTAACGGGATTACCCCCGTAATAGTATTGAAATCCCGCGCGGCGCTGTTGTATTTTTTCTTGGAACTTTGCACTTTGCTTTCAGCGTAAATAATACTCTTTTGCAATTTTTGGAAATGTTCATCGTTTTTGAGTTCCGGGTGATTCATAGCGGCGGTAAAAACTTTTTTGAATTTTTGGGTAATGTCGCTTTCCAGCTGCACCCGCTCCTGCAGGGAGTTGGTTTTGCGGCAGTTGTCTTTTAGGGCGGATAATTCGTAAATAAACGGGCGGTCCAATTCACTGAAGGAAGCCGCCGACAGCGCCAAACTGGGAATTAATTCCGCGCGGTTCTTCATATGATTATCCAATTGCTGCCAAGCCCGGGCGGCGGCTTTGTTTAAGGATACAAATTTCAGATATGCCAACATCAAAAGTATCACAAGCATACACATTGCGCCAAAAAGGAACCAAATCACCATAGACATTTCCTCCCCGAAGGTTGACTAACGGCCGGATTATAATTACAATGAAAGTAGCGGTTCAGCTACTAGAAAGTATAAATATTAACCCGAAAGAAATCAAGAACCGCCGGCCGGACGCTTATGACCCGGGTTAATAGACAGGTTCTCAGTTGTGCCGGCGCAGGCCGGGTTTCAAAATTCATTCTTTCACACGGAGGAGTTCATGTTACTGACGATATCGTCGTTTGTCGGGTTCACGCTGCTTGTGTTGGGGCTGTCGTACTATCTGACTCGGAAGAAAGATGCTTCGTCCTCAGAAGGGTATTTTTTGGCCGGAAGAGGGCTGACCGGGTGGATTATTGCAGCTTCGCTGCTGTTGACCAACTTGTCCACGGAACAAATGGTAGGGCTTAACGGACAGGGGTATATGTTTAATATGTCCGGTATCGGCTACGAAATTGGGGCGTCTTTGGCGCTGATTATCGTGGCCTTTTTCTTTCTGCCCCGCTATTTAAAGAAAGGATATGCCACCATTCCGGATTTCGTGGGCGAACGCTATGACGCCGCCACCAAGCAATTTGTGAACTTTCTCTTTTTGGCGGGATATGTACTGATTCTGCTCCCGACGGTGTTGTATTCGGGCGCTATCGGTATGGGCGGTATCTTCAACATTATGGAAACTTTCGGGCTGTCTGAAATGATGTCCATCATCGTAGTTGTGGTGGCCATTGGTATTTTGGGCTGCTTATATACGGTATTTGGCGGGCTTCGCATTATGGCGATTGCCGATACTTTAAACGGGATTGGGCTGATTGTCGGCGGGTTGATGGTGCCGCTGTTTGCGCTGGCTTATGTGGGCGGCGGCGATATTTTAGGCGGATTGACGACCGTAGTCCAAGCTCACCCCGAAAAATTCAATGCCATCGGCGGGCCCAATGACCCCGTGCCGTTTGCTACGATGTTTACCGGAATGTTCCTGGTTAACCTTTTCTACTGGGGCTGCAACCAGACGATTATCCAGCGTGCGTTGGCGGCCAAAAATTTAAAAGAAGGTCAGAAAGGGTTGTTCCTGGCGGCTATTTTTAAATTAATCGGGCCTATTTATTTGATTATCCCCGGCATTGTGGCGTTTCACATTTTCCAGGATAATCCGCTTAAAGTGGGGGATATGGCTTATCCCATGCTGGTTAACAAAGTGCTGCCGTTTTACCTAATCGGTTTCTTTGCGGCGGTATTGTTCGGCGCGATTTTAAGCTCGTTTAATGCGGCGCTTAACTCTACCTCTACGCTGTTTATGCTCAATGTGTATAAACCGCTTATCAAACCCACCGCTACCGATGAAGAACTGGTTACCAAAGGCAAATATGTGGGCATTATTCTGGCGATTTTCTCTATGTGTGTGGCCCCGCTGATTGCCATGGCGCCTTCGGGATTATTTAATTACCTGCAAATGGTAAACGGTTTTTACAATGTACCGATTTTCACGCTGATTATTTTCGGTATGCTTAATAAAACCGCACCGGCTTGGGCGGCCAAGGTAACGCTGATCTTCTTTATGGTGGGGTACGGGCTGACTCAGCTGGGAATTATCAAAACGGATATCCACTTCCTGCATATTTTGGCCATTTTGTTTGCGGTGTCGGTGGTGTTTATGTATATTACCGGCAAATTCTGGCCGGCGCAGAATGAGTATGACGACGGGAAGGATTTGAATGTGGTGGATACGACGCCGTGGAATATGCGCGTAGTCGTTAGTATTGCGATTGTGCTGTGCGTATTTGGCGTGTATGTGCTGTTTTCCAAGTTTGGAATTGCGGCTTAATGGCTGGATTGTTAAAAACGGGCGGAATTTATCCGCCCGTTTTTTGTTTGCCCGGGGAAAAACTTGTTATAATAACTAAACGGAGGGAACGCTTTATATGAACGAGAACCGCATTAATATCATGGAGCCGGAAATTCCCATTCCGGTACGGACGGCCGAACCCGCCGCCGAAGAAAAACCCCAGCAAGTGGAGTATGCTTCGGTAACGGAACGGTTTGTGGCGCTGTTGATTGATTACGGGGTAGTTTTTATTCCGGCGCAGTTATTGGCGTGGGTTGTTCTTAAAATCATGGGGCCGGTAACAGCCCTGTGGCAGATTGTGGCATTGTTTGCCGGCATCAATTTATTATTTATTCTTTATGAAACTATTTTTTCGTCCGGCGACCGGGTTACCTTGGGCAAATCGCTGGTGGGTATTGCGGTAGTAAAGAAAGATTTAAGCGGCCCCATTTCGCTGCCCCGCGCTTTTTTGCGGGCGGTGGGATATTATATCAGTGCGGCCTTGCTGATGTGCGGCTTTTTGCTGGCTTTTTTTGATGACCGGCATCGCGCTTTGCACGATTTCTTAGGCGGCAGCGTGGTGGTACAAATCCGGGAGAAAACCTGGTTTGAACGGACGATGGTGCGCTTTTTAGGCACGATTCTCCTTCTGATTTTTGCTTGGGTGGCCTATTCTCAGTTTTTTGGAAAAGGCGCTTTTATGCAGGAGTTCTATATTCGCCGGGCCCAGGAACATTTAGGGAAAATTGCCTTGTTGGAGGAAGCGCATTATTCGTTGTATGGCCATTATACAAACGATTTGCTGCGGCTTTCGCTCTTATCGGGCGACCCGGTACAGTTCCAGCGCGATACGCAGAAAGTACTGTCCCCGAAAGGATTTAAAATTGGGGTGCAGGGAAATACTTATCGGATTTCAGCCGTAGCCAAAGATAATAAACGAACGCCCGTTTATTGGAGTTCCGAGAAATAGTATTGAATTTATGAAAAGCCGCCTGTTTAGGCGGCTTTTTTATGTTTCATTTCGGGTTATTCGGGCGGCGTTTTGCAAGAGCCGCATCACCGGCCGTGAGGCCTAACCTAATCGTGTGAATGGGGCTGGAATTGGGTAGCCGAGCTTTGGCCCCGCTGGCAGGAGGGCCCTGGCTAGGGGTGTACTTTTTCCGACGGGAAAAAGTACCAAAAAGCGTCCGCCCCCAGCGTCCTATAAAAAGCAGGTTGCGGCGGGAAATTTTATAACTCGCGCGGTTCCCGCGCTCAAACAATAAAATTTCTGCTCCGCCGCCACCGCTTTTTATAAACAGGACAAAAGGGGCGGTTTCAACAACCACGGCAACAGCCACGGCAAAGTGGAAACGGTTATCCTATTTTTAGAGTGCAATCTTGTATGAACAGTGTGTTCTAAACTAATCGTATTAACGGGCCTAGCGTGGGGTGGGGCGGCTCGCTTTTGCAGAAATATCCCTAATCCGGTGTTCCCTTTTTGCGTAAGCCCCGTAATTTGCCAAACTCTGCCCGAGGCAGAATCCCATGGCCTGGAAGGCCTTGACTCGTTTTTTTTTTTTGATAAATTTTGCGTATGAGCAAAAATTATCAAAAATCATTCCCCAGCGTTAAAAATGCCGGATTTACGCTAATAGAGTTATTAGTGGTCGTTTTAATTATTGGTATTCTGGCGGCAGTAGCGCTGCCACAATATGAGCGGGCCGTGCAAAAGGCGCGGCTGGCCAAAGTGATTCCGCTGGTTACGGCTTTGGCAAAAGCGGAGGAAAATTATTGGTTAGCCAATAATCAATACACCCCTTATGCGGAAGATTTAGATGTGTCTTTGCCCCCTGGATTAAAGTTGGCCGGTACTCAGGAAGATACTGGATATGTGTATTTGGACAAGAACATTAGGATAGATTTATTGAATGGGAGCGGATATGTAAAGGGCGTGTCTGTTGCTTCTCGTATAGTGGTAACTTTCCTAGATGTGGGGGTTACCTATTGGCATTATTTAAACTATTCTCCCTATCCCAATCAGCGGAGATGTTGCGGCAATGAAAGTTTTTGCAAAAGTTTTGGGGGAGAAACGCAAATTAACGACTGCTGGGTGTTGCCTTAGAGAAAAAATCAACAAAAAACCCGCTCCGGAAACGAGCGGGGTTTTTGTTGTATCCGTATGAAAACTATTTTTCCACTTTGATTCCGCGGAAAGCCCGATACAGTACCGCTAATAATCCAAAAACTACATACAGTGAAAATACAATGAAGATGACATCTTGCGGAAAGCGGATTAACATAACGACCAGAAAAACAATCAATAACAAGGTCCATACGCTCAGCCGTTTTTCGCGTTTGGCTTTAAAGGCGGCATACGGAATGTTGGACACCATCAAAAGCGACAGAATTAACATCGCAAACCAAACAAAATTATACAAATGCGGCAGGTACAGCGTCAGCAAATGAATGTTTCGTCCGCCCATTTCCCCTTCCATAATGCTGTAGGAAATGGCAAAAGAAGCCAACAGCGCCGCCGGCGCCGGCACCGGCAGCCCGGAAAAATACTTTTTAGAGCCCTCTCCCGCGTGAGCCATCGCGTTAAATTTGGCCAAACGCAATACGCCAAAGCAGGTATATACGCACGCAATCGGAGCTCCCCACAGCGGCTGGGCGTGCAAAACAAAGAAATACATTAAAAACGCCGGCGCCGCACAAAAGGAAACAGCGTCTGCCAGCGAATCCATCTCCACGCCGAAATCGCTTTCCGCGTCCAGCATGCGGGCGATGCGTCCGTCAAACATATCAAACACGGCGGCTGCTAAAATCAGCCAGCCGGCCTGGGCAAAATGGCCGCGCGACGCTGCCAAAATGGAGAAAAAACCACAGGACAAGTTGCCCAGCGTAAATA
Source organism: uncultured Elusimicrobiales bacterium (assembly GCA_944325225.1). Taxonomy (GTDB): domain Bacteria; phylum Elusimicrobiota; class Elusimicrobia; order Elusimicrobiales; family Elusimicrobiaceae; genus Avelusimicrobium. Next base: position 448 of record CALUZQ010000033.1, on the reverse strand, counting down.
ACGACGGAGCCGTCAGCGCGCCGGTGTGTTTTAATTTTTCTACAACTTTCGTTTCTTTGTTTTCCTCTTGCATAAGGGCCTCTATTTCCACAACCCCAAAACGGTAATGCCACCTTGTACTTTTTGGCCTTCTTTAACCAGTACGCGCACGGCGTTTTTAGGCAAATACACCGCCACTTGCGAACCAAAACGCACCAGCCCCAAATGCCCTCCGATTTTAATATCCTGCTGGGGTTTTACCCAACATTCAATGCGCCGGGCAATGGCGCCGGTGATTTGTTCCACATGGGCAAATTTGGCCGGATCGCCGTTTTTAAAGAGTTGAATCAAATTGCGTTCGTTTTTGTCGGCCGCCGAGTTGTTGGCAAACAAAAAGGTTCCTTTGTTGTAGAAAATTTCACCCGTTCTGCCGTTTACCGTAGCGCGTTGGATATGCACATCAAAAATA
>CALUZQ010000032.1 GCA_944325225.1 uncultured Elusimicrobiales bacterium | reverse complement strand
TAATACGAAGCGGCGGATATTGTTTTTTCAAAAGCCGCCAGGGATTCTTTGTATTTCCCTTGCGCCAACAGCACATTCCCCAGCCGGAAACCGGCCTCGGTATTGGCCGGATAGAGCGAAAGCGCCGCAGACAGATTCTGCACGGCAGCGTCGTATTTTTTCTCGGCAATTTCTTTCTGCCCCAGGAACGAGCGATACTCGCTGCTCAGCCACAGCCCCTGCCATACCAACACCGCCGCGCTGGCGGCCAAAATAGCCAAAGCCACCGTTTTGGTAACCGGGTTGGCGGTAATGGAAATGCGGCGTTCTTCTTTTCCCACGCCGCTTACTTCCGCACCGACCATCCACCAAAAGATAAACGCCGGCACTACGGCGTGCAGCGAGATATTGAGCATATTGTCGGCCAGCATACCCAAAATCCCGCAGAAAAGTGCCTGGAGAAGCTGTTTTTTATCGCCCTCTTTTTTATGAGCCGCAAAATCACGCACTTCCAAAAACAGCACCATAAACATAAAGAGGAACAGCCCCAGCCCGACAATCCCCCCCTGGCCCAGCTGGAAAAACAATTCATTGTGCGGGGCATGGGTAATGGTTTTCAGTTCGCGCAAATTCGGATAGCGAAGCAAAGTTTTGGGCTGATTTTGTTCAAACGCCAACTGGAAATTGCCCAGGCCGCTTCCCAAAACGGGGCGTTCCAAAAAAATTTCCTTGGAAACATCCCACATAAACAAGCGCTGATGAAGCGACTGAAAAATTTTATCTTTATCTACAGACAGGGTGATGTTGGACGGCGTTACCTGCGCCAGTTCGGCGGCCCGTTTGGCTACGGGGGTGGGCATATCGGTCCCGTCCACATACACAGACCCCCACCCTACGCCCACAGCCAGCAACGCTAACAAAAATACCCTTCCTTTGCGTTGCCAAATCAAAGCTCGCAGCGTGCCAAACATCCACATCATAATCAGGCCGCACGCCGCCCCCAGCCAGCAGGAACGCGCCAACCCAAAGGACAGAAACAAAATATAGACCAGCACCAACAACCCATATACGATAAAATCTTTTTTGCTGTCGGTACGCATAAAATAGACCAACAGCGCCGGCAGCAACATCACCACGGCGGAGGACAAAAAGTTCGGATTGCCGAAAGTGGAAAAGGCCTTCGTCGCAAACTGATTGATTTCAAACGGCCACAAAAATTCCAGTCCCAATGCCTGCAGAACGCCATAACAACAAGCCAAAAACACCGCCACAAACATCAGCACCAGGATATTTTCCTGCGTTAGTTTTCGTACGACGCGCACCCCCAGCCACACGCCCAGCCCCCACAACAGCAGGGCATACCAGTCAAACATTTGCGCCCACACATTTTGTGCCGACAAATTGGTTTTAAGCATCGGCAAAAAGTACCACAGCGCCCCCCAGCCCAAAAACAGCAAAATATAATTGGTTTTGCTTTCAATCGTTCCGGAAAAAACCACATTCTTGCTGATGATATACGCCCCCAGCGAAACGATAATCAGCAAACTGCCGTAGTTCAATAATCCGTAAAAAAGCGTTTGGCGCAGGGCCTGCGGCGCCGACGATACCGAAGAAAGCCACCCCACTACGCAAGTAATTACATAGACAAAGAAAGCCAAATCAAAAAAGGTTTTGGTAAAGTCAATATCGCGGGAACGCAAAAATTTTACCGCCAGCGTGCCGTAAATCAGCGCCATTAATACATACAGCAAAGTGTTCTGCACAAAAAACGGGTTGGCCGTTAAATCGGTAAAAAACACCAGCGGCACAACCAGAAAGCACATCACCAGCAGGACGCGCAGTATTTTCATATAGACAGTTTCTTTAGCGGATTTGGTTAAATTCAGCATATTGGTTCCGTTATTATTGTAATTTTTCAGCCGGTTTGGGAAAGTGTTTCCCCTCTTAAAAAAGCCCCGGCTGGGGCAAGACGCGGCGGGCGCAACTTAATCCGCCAGCCGTTTCCAAAAGGATTTCTTTTCGGCTTCGGGCGGAAGGGATTGCTGGAGCAAAAAACCCAGCAATTTGTTTTTTTCGTCCGTTACCGGCAGCAGGTCCGTCTGCTCTTTTAAAAACTGTTTCCGGGCGGTTTTGGCGTCGTCCTGCGGATGCAATACGGACGACGGATTCATTACCGAACCGCACACCGAACCCGGGGCGTAAAACGCTAATTCCGCCGTGCGGATAATCCCTTTTAATTCGCCGTCTTTCCCCGTTACAAAACAGGCCGGCGGCAGTTTTTTGCGCGGCAGTGTTTTCAGCCGTTCTATCAGCCCTGCCAGCTTGCTCTCCGTACGGACGGCCATAAAATCCGTCGTCATCAGCAGCCCCACGCTGCCAGGCGCATAGGAACCCGCCTGTTCCAGCAAGCCGACAAAAGCCGGCTCCAGCACGGCGCTGATTCGTTCGCGGTATGGGACGGAAAACTCTTTCATCAGCCGGGCGGCTTGCGGCACTTCCAGCCGGGCCAGCACATAAGACGCCTGTTTTAACGGCATACGCCGAAGCACGGCCGCGGCTTTAGCGGGATTCATCGGGTTCAAGCAGGCCACCAGCGTCTGCGCTTTTAAGGAACCAATCAACAGCAGTACCTCGTGCGTGGCCAGCGTTTCCAGCGCACGGGCGGCGGCGGCCGGTGCGGCTGCAATAAATTTTTCCGTAATAACGCCTGCCAACGAGTGTATGGGAGTATTCATAAAATAATCCTTGAAAGTTTCCGTTTAAGCCACCATAATTTTATTATAATAATTTTATCAATTAAAACGCCCGCAGGCCAAGTACGAGGTGACGCGATGTTTTTTGATAAACCCATTCACGATTTAACTTTTAACGATGTCGTCCAGTTTTGCCGCCGGCAGCTGCCCGAAGGCAAACAGCTGGACTACAAATATATGCTGCCTAAAAACCACGAGAAGTTCGCCAAAACCATCGCTTCGTTTGCCAACTCCATGGGCGGTACGATTATCGTGGGCGTGCAGGACGATAAAAACGACAAACCCCGTCCGCCGTTTTTGGGGATTGCCTACCACGAAAAAATCCGCAATTCCATTGAAGATATTATTCAAGTTTACATTGATCCGATTGTGTTTGTGGACATCAACATCTGCGTCAACGAACGCGGGGACCGAATGTTTATCGTCATCAACATTCCGCAAAGCAATTTAACCCCGCACCTGGTAGGCAAATCCAAACGCGCCTATATCCGCACCGGCCAAAGCAGCCGTCCGGAAGCCATCGTCCACCCGGAAAAACTGCCCTGGCTGTTAGACCACCGCCGCAAATCCGAGCGGCTGCGCCATATCTTATACGATAAAGCCGAAAGCCATTTTGACAATTACCTCAAGATTATGAATTTATCGGCCGACGGACAAACGGTCTGCGCGCTGTCCATTACCCCCTTGTACCCCGAAGAACCGCTGACGGATTACAAAGCCCTGCCGCAAATTATTAAAGCTTCTTCGGCACGGGCGCCCTACGGCGTTATGGCGGACCCGGAATTTCCGCTCCAGCCCGTGCAGGACGGCGCCGCCGTTATTTCCAACAAACGCGGCATTTACCGCATGACGGAATTTAACGCTTACGGGTTGGTCATGAGCAAACAAATTATCACCCAGGAAGAAATCGTCAACGGGCACGCCGCCAAGACCATTCGCCTGGAACGGCTGGCGCAAACGCTGACGCTTTTTTTACTCACGGCACGCAAATTTTTAACCCGTTTATCGTTTGGCGGACCGCTGTATTTCCGTTTTAAAATCAACAATACCCGCGCCCTGCGCGCCTTGCTGGGGGCTACGCAAGCCACCGTGCTGGAAGATTATCTGCGTATGGACCGCAATCTTTCGCTGGCGGAGCTGGACAGCAAACTGCCGATCATTTTAGAAGATATTTTGCACGAGGCGGCCTGGTCGCTGGGCCTGCAGGTGGACGAATCCGAAATAAAAACGCTGCTGAACAGCTACTTGGCGGAGGCCCAATAATGGGAGAGGTTTTCTTTTCTACGAATCCCGATTTTTGCCCGCACTGCCGGCATATTCCCTGTATTTGCAACCAGCTGGGCGCCCCCAAAAAGCAAACCGAACCCGTACGGGTGCGATTTATCCGGAATGCCAAAGGAAGCGGCACAACGCTGGTGGAACGGCTGGCACTGCACCCGCAGGGAAAAGAAACCCTGCTTAAAAAGCTCAAAAAATCGCTGGGCTGCGGCGGAACGATTAAAGAGGGCCGGCTGGAAATACAGGGCGACAAAAAGCAACAAGCCGCGGCACTGCTGGAAAAAGAGGGCTTTAAGGTGCGCATTTTATGAAAATTCCTTCGGGCATTTTAGGAGCGCTGGTTCTAATCTGCGGGGCAGGGCTGGTATGGATTTTTTATTCCAGGCCGCAATCCGAATGGCCTGTTTTATTACTGCTGGTAATTTTAGGCGGCTGGCTGGCGCCGTCCCCCAAAAATGAGGATATTATGAAGAAAGGATTTACTTTAATTGAATTGTTAGTGGTAGTACTGATTATCGGTATTTTGGCGGGGATAGCCATTCCTTCGTATTACAACGCGGTGGAAAACGCCCGTATGACGGAAGTGGTCATGCTGTGGGGCCGGCAGAAAAATTTTTCAACCGGCAAAGACCTGACTCAGGAACAGGCAGACCGAATGACCGAACGGCTGCAAAAATCAAAATTAAAAAATTACACCGGTTATGTGTTCTGCCGCCCGAAAGACAACGACAGCGAACCCTGTTGGGAAATGATGTTTACGCAAACGGCAGACAGTCCTTCCATTTCGTATAAACTTACAACCACCAAGAACTTTCTGCGGCTGGCCTGCATTGGGCTCAACGATTCCGGCAAAGAATTCTGCCGCAGCCAATCCGGCGACGAGCCCCCCATCACCTTGGACGGTGCCGAAGCATATCTGATTCGGTAACCGTAGTGATACCGCATTTAAAACAAACGGCGGGCTAGAATTTTTCCAGCCCACCGTACATAATGGCTTCAATCCTATTTTAAAGCTTCCAACAGCGCCGGCACGACATCATATAAATCGCCCTGTACGGCGTAGTTGGCTACTTTCATAATGGGGGCTTCCGGGTCTTTATTAATGGCTACAATCACATCGGAACCGCTCATACCCGCCATATGCTGTATCTGGCCCGAAATGCCGCAGGCAATATACACTTTCGGTTTTACCGTGCGGCCCGTCAGCCCAATCTGATAGCGGTAATCAATCCAGCCGCTATCCACCGGGGCGCGCGAAGCCGCCACTGCACCGCCTAAACGGTCCGCCAGTTTATGCAGGAGTTCAAATCCCTCCGGCTTGCCCACGCCGCGGCCGCCGGCTACAATAATTTCCGCTTCCGACAGGTCCAACCCGTCGCCTTTGCTCTTGATAAATTCCACAAATTTAGCCAGCGTGGTATGTTTTTTCGGGTCAAAGGCAAACTTTACCACTTCGCCCTTCCGCCCCGTTTGACGCGCCGCTTTTTCGTACGACATCGGCCGCAGCGAACACATTTCCGGGCGCGTATGGGCGCAGGTAATCGTGGCCATCAAATTGCCGCCAAAAGTGGGGCGGGTGGCGTGCAGCTGGCCGTCCGCTTGGTTGATGAGGACTTCGGTCGCGTCGGCCGTCAGCCCCGTACCCACGAAAATAGCCGTCTTGGCGGAAAGCGAGCGGCCCAGGTTCGTAGCGGGCAATAAAAATTTATTGGGTTTATAGGCGGCAATCATATCCGCCAGTACGCGGGCATACACATCGTCCAAATAATTTTCCAGCGCTTTATCGTCGCACACATACACGATATCCGCCCCGTACTCAATCAAATCGCCGGCAAATTTTTCCACTTGATATCCCAACAATACGGCACAGAGTTTTTCTCCCAGGTCATCGGCCAGTCGGCGCCCGGCGGTTAAAAGTTCCAACGCCGTAGGACTCAGTTTGCCGCGCTGGGCTTCGGCGAAAATCCAAACATTTTTGCAATCGTTCATAAATAATATCCTTAAATGTATTTCCCGTCTTTAAGCAGTTTGACCAAATTGGCGGCTTTTTCCTTGCCGTTGGCTCCTTCTACGGCAACCGCGCACACTTCGCGCTTGGGCACGAAGGATTTTACCACACGCGTCGGACAGTTTTTCACGCCCAGCATCGTTTTGTCTGCGCCGATATCGTCCGCCGTCCACTTGGTTACTTCGGCGCGTTTGGCAGCCATGCGGCCCTTCACGCTGCGCACGCGCGGGCTGTTGATTTCTTTTACGACCGACAGCACGCACGGAAACGGCAATTCCAGCACTTCACTTCCGTCCTCGGTCAGCCGTTCTACGACGATGGATTTTTCTTTCACTTCCACCACTTTCTTAACAAACGCCGCATTGGGCATTTTAAGCCAGGCGGAAATTTGCGGACCGATGTGGCCGGTGTCGCTGTCGTTGGTTTGCTTGCCGCAAATGATTAAGTCCACCGGGCGAATGGAATTGATTTTTTCAATCCCTTTGGAAAGCGCATAGCTCGTGGACCAAGTGTCCGACCCGGCAAACGCCATATCCCCCAGCTGATAGACGGCGTCCGCCCCGCGGGCGATGCTGTCGCGCAGGACGGCTTCGGCCTGCGGCGGTCCCATCGTAATTACCGAAACCGTGCCGCCTTGTTGTTCTTTAAGCGTTACGGCTTCTTCCAGGGCGTATTCGTCAAAAGGGTTCATCGCACTCGCCGCGCCGGAGCGAATCAAGCAGCCGGTGGCGGGATCTATTTTTACATTGTCCGACTTAGGGGTTTGCTTCACGCAAGCTACAATATGCATACAAATTACTCCTCGTCGCCTTTAGCGGCGTATTCTTTAATCAGAGCCGTGATGATTTCGTTCTTTTGAATATGCACGGTTCCTTCGTAAATTTGGGTGATTTTGGCGTCGCGCATATATTTTTCCAGCGGAAAATCGCGCATATACGCCACCCCGCCGCACAGCGTAACGCATTCGTCGGCCACTTCCATCGCCACATTGGAGCAGAACAATTTGGCTTCGGCGCTGTATTTGGTCCAGCGCTGGCCTTTGAGTTTTTTCAGTTCATCGTGTACGGTCGTTCCGTTGGCCAGCGCATTTTTAACAGCCGGCAGGTATTCTTCGTCCATACGGTGGGTTAAACTGTACACCAGCGCACGGCCGGCTTCGGTTTTGGCGGCCAATTCGGCCACTTTATGCCCCAAGGCCTGGAAAGTGATAATCGGCTGGCCGAACTGTTTGCGCGTGCGCAGATACGGGATGGTTTCGTCCAGCGCGCCCTGTGCAATGCCTACGGCCTGCGCCGCTACGCCCGGGCGGGAATAATCCAGCGTTTCCTGCAAATACAACAGTCCGCGCCCTTCGCTGCCCAGCAGATTCTCTTTCGGCACGCGCACATTTTCAAAAACCAGTTCGTAGGTGGGGTTAGAGCGAATGCCCATTTTTTCTTCTTTCTTGCCAAAGGAAAAACCGGGCGTGCCCTTTTCAATAACCAAAAGCGAAATGCCGCGCGCGCCGCGGGAAGGATTGGTATTGACGGCTACGGTATAAAAGTCGGCTTCTTTGCCGGTGGAAATAAAGTGCTTGGTGCCGTTTACCACATAAAAATCGCCGTCTTTAATGGCGGTGGTTTTAAGGGCGGTCGCGTCCGAACCGGCTTCGGGCTCCGTTAAGGCAAAAGCCCACAGTTTTTTGCCGCTGGCCAAATCCGGGCACCACCGTTCGCGCTGTTCTTTGGTGGCGGCCAAAAACATCGGAATTGCGCCCAAAGCACTCGTACCCGGCGTAAGCGCCAGCCCGGCACATACGCGGGAGAGTTCTTCAAACGCCATGGCCAGGCAGGTAATCCCCCCGCCTAAACCGCCGTATTCTTCCGGCAGCCACAGCCCCATCATGCCCGATTTACGGTATTCCTCCAGCATTTCTTTGGAAAATTGTTCCTTGGCGTCCATTTCGGCGCGCAGGGGTTTGAGCTTTTTCTGAGCCAGCTCCCGCGTAGCGTTGAGGACTTCCTGCTCCATTTCGTTGATTGCGTAATCCATTATTTCTCTCCGGAATTAAACTTTTTAAAATGTCTGCGTTTTCTGAAAAACCGTCTTTTCCCGCCATTCTTTTTGGTAGGAGGCACCAAACTTCTGTACAGCCGTTCCTGTTTTTTAACCATGGTAGAAGCCGTAAATTCCGAAAAATCACGGTGATCAATAGCGGCTTCAAACCGTTCCCGCAAAGACGCGTGGCGCAACAGCACTTTTAATTTATCGGCAAAGGTATTGATGTCATTAGGCGCCACCAAAAAACCCGTTTTGTTATTGGTAATCACTTCGCTGATGCCGTCCACATCGTAGCACACCGCCGGCACCCGCATGGACATCGCTTCCAGCAACGACATCGGCAGCCCTTCCCGCAACGATACGCTGGCATATACATCGCAAATGGCCAAAAGCTCCAAGGCGTCATTCCGCCAGCCGGGGAAAATGACTTGTTTTTCAATACTTAAATTTTTAGCCAGGTTAACCGCCGTTTCTTTCAAAGGTCCTTCCCCGGTAAAAATAAAGTACACATTTTTCATTTGGCTGAGCACTTTATAGGCCGCCAGCACGAAGTGAATCGGGTTTTTAAGCGGCTTAAAATTGGCCAGGGCCAACACCACTTTGGCGTTGGCAGGAATTTTTAAAGAGCCCTTTTTAGCCACGGGATCAAATTTAAGCGGCAAAATCGGGTTGAAATTTACCCCGGCGCGAATCAGCTCCGTACGCACGCCTTTGCCAATGCCCAGTTGTTTGGCCTCGGCGGCGTTTCGGCGGGAAACAAACACCAATACATCGGTAAATTTGGCGCAGAATTTTTCCACCGCCACAAAAAATTTAAACTGTTTTTCGCCGTGTTCCTTGGCAAACCCCAGCCCGTGGAAAGTGTGCACCACTTTGGCTTTGCGCCAAAAAATACGCGCCGCCAGGCGGCCCAGCACGCCGGCTTTGGGGGCGTTGGTATGCACAATATCCGGCTTTACCCGGCGAAGCACGCGCCCCATTTGAAACAGCGCCGCCAAATCGTGAAACAGATACTGCGGCCGGATATCGTGGCGCAAAGCGTTAATAAAAAACACATTTCGGGCGTCATTTTTCAAACGGCCGTCCAGGCGGCCTCCGGGGCCGGTAGCCAGATACGGTTCAAACTGTTGTTTATTCAGGGTCTTTAGGGTCATCAGCACGCTGGCTTGCGCGCCGCCCTGGTCCATGCGGGTGATGAAATAAAGTATTTTCGTCTTTTCCATTTATTTAATTGTTCCTGTAGTGGTATCCAAGATGCGGGCTTGCGGGAAGTAATACTTAATGATCGCCATATAGTCCGCGCCTTGTTTGGCCAGTCCGTCCGCCCCCTGCAGACAAAGCCCGTAGCCCAGCCCCGTGTCATAACCGCGCACCAAGACGCTTTTGATATTTTTCCCCTTATAAAACGGAACCATATCAAACAGGTTGGAGCGCATTGTGCCCGCGCTTAAAAGAAACGCGACCTCCTGCGGGGTTTTGGCTTCATACGAGCCCTTGCTGCCTTCAAACCGCATGGACAAAATGCGTCCCTTCTCCGTAAACGAAGTAGGCGTTAACGCGCGCAATTTGCCGATGTTCTGTTTGTAGGCGACACGGCTTTCTATTTCTTTTGCATCATACAAATACATCCATTTAATGCCGGCCCATTGGGTCGGGTCCTGCGGGCGCGAATACAAATCCGCCGGCGGATTGGAAAGGATATATTTGCTTACATTGGCGGGCGAAAACATATAGCCCGGTTTGAACGCCGTATTTTCCAGCGCGTCCGCGGTCAGCACGCCGCAGTCGGCATACGCGCCGGCCTGGGCTTCAGTCAGGCGGATTTTACCGGATTCTTTAGAAGCGTCCAACAAATCTTTAAAAATCAGATTAATCCCTTTAAATTTAAAATATTCATCGTTATCGGTAATATGGTACGGCTGGCCCTGGTGGTCTTTAACGGCCTGCAGCAGGGCCGAGCGGAACACCACCGCCAGGGCTTTTAAAGCTGCATCGTGGGTAATATCCTGCGCTTGGGTAGCCAGCAAAGCGGGGATTAAATCTTCGGCATAGACTTCGTTGATCAGTTTGATACCCTGCGGCGTAGGGATAACAATTAAAGCGCCTTTTAATTCTTTGTCGCTTAAGTCGGCCGCAAAAATGTTTTGGGCGGTAGCTTCGCGCACCAACAGCGTTTTATTGGGGTTTTCTACGGTAATGGTAAAGGGGCGCTTGGCGGAAAATTCCACATGGCCTTTGTCGTTGGTAAAATCTACGCCGCCCGTTTCGGGGTTAAAAACAACCGTCTTTTGAATGTAGGAAGCCGAACGGAGTACTTCGCCCAGTTTTTCGTCCTCTACGCGCAGGGTGCCCGAAGGCATCAGCGAGAAGGACTGCAATACCTGCGGGACTTGTTCCCGGTTGGCGTAAAGCGCCATTTTTACTTTTTCAGAAGGAGTGGAAACCATCTCGTGCACGATGGGCTGTTCCAAACGCAGATAGAACAAATAATCAATGCTTTTATCGCCCAATTTTTTGGCGTATTTGGCAATTTTTTTGGCTAAATCCTTATTATCGGGGTCTAAGCTGTACAGCGTCGCATAATACTGCCAGCTGCGCAGATCGTTTTTTTCTTTCTCGGAAAGTTGGGCAAACAGTTCCACCGCCGCATAATTGCGCGCATCGTGCGTGAGCGATTGCTGCAAAAATACCGGCGCCAGCTGGCGGGAGGACTTCATCTCCGAGGCGATCCGCCCCAGCATATACGAAACAAACGAAATGGTATAAGGATTGGAAGTATAGAGGTATTGCAGTTCGGTGGCGGATTTTTCTTTATCGCCGTCCAAGTACCACGCCAAAGCCGTACCCAATTTGGCGGAAGAAACATATTCAAAATCCGCCGTCAAATACAGCAGGTTCTGAAAGGACTGGCGCGCTTTTTTATATTTGCCGGAAGAAAGCAAAATCCAGCCGCGGGTCAGCTCTGCAAACGGATCATCCGGATTTAAAGCACAGGCCTGGTCTATGTATTTTACCGCTTGTTTGACCAGCCCCCGCTGCAAAGACAACACCGCCAATTCCAAATTCGCCGCGGAAGCGGTTTTTTTATCCGGAGAATTTTCAAAAGTTTTAAAAGAAAAATAGCATTCATCTATTTCGCCCGCCGCACATTTTTTGGCTACGGAGGCGATATCGGCCGGCAGATAATAATCCAGCACGCTTTTATGCAATATGGTTTCGTTGAGTTTGCTGTCCACCCGCGCAGCGGCCAGCGTGGACTTGCTGACTGTCTGCCCCGCCGCGTTCGCCGGCAACTCAGCCGCCGCTTGGGGTGCGGCAGAAACGGCCGGCGCCGAATCTTCGGGCGCGCCCAGCACCGTTCCCGGCGTTCCCAACGCCCCCACGAAAAAAATAGATAAAATCCAACATTTCTTCATATACCAATTATACCAAATTGCATATGAAAAAGCCGTTCGGACAGCTGGACCGAACGGGCTGCAATTTGTTGGGGACCCTAGCTAAACAGCTTGCTGGAGAGGCGTTTTTAATTCCCCTTCCTGCTATGGATCTTAGAACTCCCCAAATACGCGCTAAGATTAGGTCCGCTCCCCCAACCAACCGCGGCAGAATAGATAGAATAAAGAATTTAAGCAAAACCCTCCAGGTTACGGGAACCTGCTTGGGTAGTTGATGAGTAAGTGCGGCCAGGGCCGGCCCAGGAGAACCCCTTTGCGGTATAAGCGGCCGGGAATAGGGCAGGAGCCCTATTAAAAAGGAGCGGGCTAAAAAGCCCGCTCCCTGAGGTTAAAACCGTTTGTCCAGGCCATATGCCGTGTATTCATACGACTTGGAAAACGGCTCGTCCGGGGACGAAACGCCCCGCCCGGATTGCGGACGGGGTTTCTCGTTCCGACAAATTTATTTGTATTTCGCTTGTTCTTTGAGGAAATCAAAGACTTTGCGTTCGCTCAGCGTTGCTAAAATGTGCGCTTTGCGTTCTTCAAAGAAAGCCCGGATTTTCTTTTCGTCTTCTTTGTTCTGGGAATTGGCGGAAATACTTTTTTCCAATTCCGCTTTCCAGTCGGCCTCGGTGGCTTCCAGGTTTTCTTTTTTGGCAATCGCGTGCACAATGTAGCCGATGCGCAAATCCTTTTCTACGCTGGGGCGGATGCGTTCTTCAAACGCTTTTTTCTGGTCCGCCGTCAGCTGTTCGGGTTTTAGCTGGGTCATGCTGCGCACAAAATTATTCAAGGAAGATTCGGTATATTCTTCCACCAAGCTTTGGGGCAAGTCAAAATTATTCATTTTGACCAGGTGGTTTTCAATCTGGGCGACTTCATCGCGGCGGGCGTTCTGTTTGGCCTCATCGTCCAAGCTTTCTTTTACTTTGGCCTTCAGCGCGTCCAGCGTGTCAAAGCCCATATCTTTGGCGAAATTATCGTCCAGCGCGGGCACGATTTTGGTTTTGATATCGTCCACCGTTACATGATAGGAAAGGGTGTCGTCGCCTTCCTTGGCTTCAATGTCTTTTACTTCGCCTTTTTTCAGTCCCTTTAAACCTTCGGCCAAGCCGGGCATGGTTTGCGGGGCGGACATATCCACCAGTTCGCTGTCGGCGCTTAATTTATAATCGTCCGTTCCGTTGCGTTTGCCGGAATAATGAATGACGGCATAGCATTTGTCGTCAATCACGGCGCCTTCGGCGGCGCTTTCCAGGCGGGCGTTGGCGTCCAGCACGCGGTTTAAATTGTCGGTTACATCTTGTTCGGTAGCGGTTTCGGGCTTTTTGGCAATTTCAATTCCTTTATAGTCCTTTACCTCAAATTCCGGAGCCACATCTACGGCTATTTCAAAGGTAAACGGTTTACCGTCGGCAAAGCTCATAAAATCGGCCTTGGTTAAGGTAGGAACGGCTACCGCGTCCAGTTTAGCGTCGGCAATTGCAGCGTTGATAGCTGCTTTGACCGTTAAATCCAATGCGCGTTCCTTAATATGTCCGGCAAAATTTTGTTTGACTAAGTCCAGCGGTACTTTTCCGGCGCGGAAACCTTGCATTTGCGCACGGGATTGGACTTGAACAGCCGCATTTTGAAAGCTTTTGGTAACCAGCTGCGGGGCGGCTTCTACCGATAAAGTAACACGGCAGCCCTCTTTCTTTAATTGTTGGGTTTTTACTTCCCCGCTCTGGGCAGTTTTAAAAATGGACATACTTAATTTCACTCCTATTCATATCGGCCAGGCCGAATTTCTGGACGGAGAGGGACTTGAACCCTCACGGATTGCTCCATACGCTCCTAAGGCGTACGCGTCTACCAGTTCCGCCATCCGTCCTTACTTATTCTATTTAAGAAAACAAAATGGGCCATGTGAGGATCGAACTCACGACCTTACGCTTAAGAGGCGTCTGCTCTACCAGCTGAGCTAATGGCCCGAAAGGGTTTATGGTTAGATTATAGCAAAAAACAAAGAAGCGGGTAAACGGCTCCCGGCCGTTTTAAGATCCCCCGCAGGAAGATGATTTATTGTAACAAATTTCCGGCAGCTATGTAAACCTCCCTCGGCCATTGTAAACGGGTTGACAAGCAGCCCCCGCAAGCAATAAAATACAGGTAGAGCCCCGCTGCAACGGCTTCTATCCTTATATAATAAACGGAACCTGACTTATGAAAAAAAATACGCCCTCTGATGTTGCTAAAATCATTTGCTGCACCGGTCTGTTTGTGTTGTTTTCTCTGCAAGCCAACGGACAAATTATTAAAAACCCCTCAGTTGCTAAAATGTTGTCCAGCGAAAAGATTTCCAATCTTCTTAAAAAATTAACCCCTAAAAACTCGTTGCTCCATACCAAACCCGCCGCCCCGGCCGTTACGCCTAAAACGCCGATGCTTCCTCCGCAGCCGGACTGGTGGATTTACTACAACATCCCCGGCGTTGTCTATCCCACGGCTCCGAAAATTTATTCGGTTGTCAACGAAAATGATACGCCAGCCCAAGAAAAACTGCATAAATTTTTAGCTAAGCCCGCACCGGATTTTTACAATTTCTTTAAACAAATTTCCTATGCTCACCAAAACAGCCGTTCCGTAGCCAAAAAAATGGACCGCAATTATTTTTATGAAGTAAACAGATTGTTGCAGCACGCCGCCTTTATGACCCAAACCCAAGGGTATGAGGCCTTGGCGGAATATCTTAAAAGTCATAAAGGCGTTATGCCTACTTTCGCGGAAAACGGTTCTTTTCAGACCAGCAAACAAGCCCGCCGGATGCTGACTTTTTACGCTTCCGAAGAATTAGGCGCCCTGCTGGACAAAATGCTGGCCCGCCCGCAAGGGCAGCAGGATCCCACCCCCGCAGAATGGCTGAATATCAATGTGCTTAGCACCATGCTGCCCAACAAAACCCGCCCGATTTTTTATGATTTATTGCTGGAAAAAAAATACGACCAGCTTCAAATCGTGGCGTTAGATCCCTACTTTAAACACCACGCCGCGCAAACCATCGCCAACGGCGATACCCAAAACGCCCATTTCCGCACCCCCTCCCGGGAACGCCGGATTGCTTTTAGGGAAGAAGAATTAGCTAACCTGCTGCGCCAGCAAGACCTGCTTACCCAAGCCGTTTCGGATTTGCGCTTCCGCTATACCAGCACCCAATCCACCTTTGACTTAATGAGATCTTTTAAAAGCGACAAAAAACTGGCCAACCAAAAACTGACAGAAGTGGAACAAAAACACCGCGAATATCTGAAAGCCGAAATCCAGTTAAAAGAAGTATCTTCCCAAATTCAGCAGTTGAATGCGGAATTGGATTTCCTGCGCACCCAAAAGTAAGCGGAGTTGAGTTATGAAGAGAACTTCTTTCGTTCCGCTTGGTTTATTTATCCTTGGTTTATTTTTCTCCGGTGCGGCCCGCGCCCAGGCAGATTTTGATTTTGCCAATATAGATACCCTCATGGAGGACAACGCCCTAACCGAAGCCGCCAACCGTTACGCCTCGGTCATGCTGTCCGCTTTTCCGGAACAAGCCACCCGGCTGGGTTATGCGTCCGCCAATGCCAAACTTAACGACCGCTCTTCGGCCAACAACGCCCTGGCTTTAAATGCTTTGCGCTCCGTTAAAGAAATGACGGAAACTATTTCCCCAGCCCGCCTTTCAGCCGCTAATCAAGCGGACTTGCAACTGCTGGAAAGCGCCCTCAGCCGCACCATTTGGGATTTAGAACAAAACCGCAGCGAGAATGACCCGCTGTATTATACCGAAGCGTTTGATGCTATTTACGAAGTCTGGCTCAAAAAGACAACGCCTTCCGCCCAGCAATCAGCGGATTTGTCGGCCCGGCTGAGCGCCTTGCCGATTGTAGCCCAACAAGCGGAAAAAAACCTCGTACAGCCGCCGGCTTATTTATCTCAGCTGGCGATGGAACGGGCTTATTACGCCTATTTATCTTTAGATGAAATAACTGAGTTTTTACTCCAAAATACCGAGGATGAAGTTTCTGCCGCCCGAATCAAACGAAATGCCCAACATGCCAAACGAGCCATTAAACAAATGTTTGATTTATTCAAAAAATTATCCCAGGAAAAAGATTCGCAGGATTTCCGGCTGGGCGCCGAAAAATATGCCCGCCTGCTTAAAGACCGCTATCAAATAACCGACAAACCGGCTAAATTGGAAAAACGCCTGGAAAAAGAATTTCTGTCCGCCCAGCAAAATCTAGCCGCCGCCCTGGAACCTTTTACCTTGGAAACTGCCGACGAAGAAGTAACCGTTATAGACGATTTAAACGACCTGCCCACCGTAGAGCCGACCTCGGCAGAAAAAAAGAAGAAAACCAAAAAAGGGCAGTTTGTTCCCCCCTCCGCCCAGGACTTTTATAAAGCGGCAGAGCGCGTGGCGGCGGCCCCGGAAGGAATCAATGTCGCCGCCGGGCTTTCCCACGATGCGCAGGAATTAATGGCCTTTTTTGAACAGCAAGCCGCCTTGCCCGCCGGGCAGCGTATCTCTTTTTCCGTAAAAGCCATGCCGCGGTTCTACACCTATTTTTATGCCTATTTATTTGTACCGCCGTACGGGAACCAGCTTTTTCCGCAAAGCGACCTGTTTTTGCGCTTGCCGGCCGGCAATAAACTGGCCCGCCAAGAGCAGCTAAAACGGGATTTCAATTTACCGGTACGCAAACTTCTGTTAGCCGGAGAATTAGTTCCGGGGCGGTATTATCAAACAGCTGCGGGGCAGCAACTCTCGTCCATACGCCGCTTATATCCGGCGGCCGCAACGGCAAACGGCTGGAGCGCTTACGCCCAACAGCTGGCCCGGGAAACCGGTTATTTGGCCACGGACGACGAACTCCTGTTTTTAGCATGGATTCAATACCGCCGTGCGGCCGCGGCGCTGACCGAGGTACGGCTGCAAACCAAACAGTACGATTATGCCGACGCTCTTAATTTTTTAACAGCCGAAAACGGTTTTAGCCAGGAGGATGCCGAGCGCATCTTAAAAGAAATTACTTTCCGTCCCGGCGAAAAAGCCAGTTATATCTACGGGCTTGCCGCTATAGAACAAGCCCGCACGAAATATGCAAAAAAAATGGGTAAAAAGTTTGACTTGGCGCAGTTTCACAACTTGATGCTGCAGGCGGGAAATGTACCGCCGGCAAGCTTGGAAAAAGAGATTTTCCGGCTGCAGGAACAAGCAGACCGCCGCGCCAAACAGAAAAGTTTATTTTAACAACTCGCCCGGGGAATCTCCGAGCGTATGAAACGAGCTATTTATAAATCCCCGGGCTTACACCCGGGGATTTTGATAGAAGCAGAAAACCTCTTTCCTACCGGCTTATCGACCGGTAAATTATCCATCCTTACCTAATTAAAACAGAACGATTTGAATATCTTCCTTTTTTACCAATAAATAGGAGTCAATTCTCTTTCACATCTTTCCAAAGGATTGCCGCGAAAAGTGTAAAAACCTTCTCCGGCTACACCCGGTGCATATTCTACCGTGGTTTCTAAGCCACACGAAAGAGGATCGCCATTGTTTTCCCAGCAAACTTCTCCTACCGTATTTTTGTTACAGGAAAAAGTACAAGGCCTATACTCGGAAGCCGGATAACGGTCCCAACAAGGATTCTGTTCCCCGTAAGGATCGTCTGGGGTGGTATAAGAAGAAATTGTAAATTCTTGATGAAATGGAACCCAATCATATGTTTCAGTATAACAATCTTTCTCATAATCGGGAGCGGTTCCGTCTTGACAACAACGCTCTGCCTTCTTATTAAAAGAAGAAGAATAGCGGCAGCAGTCGTACCATTCAAAATCCTCGTTAAAATAAAAATCAAGGGTTATTTCATTCACACTAACACAACAAAATTGTTTATTTTGTGCAAAGAAATCATACTCTCTACAACACTCATCCGGATTGGCTTGACTGTAACTGGGATCATTACAATCCGCGACAGGAATGCTTTTAAGCAAATACGAAGTATAACTGTTCCCCGTAGCGCTCCCGCCAGATGTATAATCCCGCGAGTAGATATTGCTCCATTCCATTTCATCATTATTCCCCGTATTACTCGTCTGCACCTTAGAAGGAATCATCAACGAACCCGTCTTCGCACCTTTCACTCCCATACTGCTCATATATAAGGTGTTGTTTACCTGGCTATTTATATCGATAGCACCCGATAAGCTCATCGTATTTGCCATAATCCGTTTCGCTTTCAAGGTCCCTCCGCTATTCACATTCAGCGCACTGCTCAGGCGATATTCTCCTACCGTTCCCCCTAAACTCGTTCCGTTTTTTAAAGTTAAACTTTGCAAATAAGCATTCGCCCCTCTCAATTCCATTCGCCCGGTGCTGCTGTGCGTTGTGCAAAAATTTACTGCCGGAGATACAACCGCTGTTTCCGGGTCGGCCGTTTCCAACTGGGAGAAGGTTCCTACCGGGGAAGACAAAGTAGTTACAAATTGCAAATCTTCTGCCATTAAACCCAGTGGAAAACAGGAAAACAACATATAAAATAACAGTCGCTTCATAAGGTGCTCCTTAAAACAAAAATGAATAGGGATAATCTCCGATTAGAAGCGTTTTTATAACGGCTACACGACGGGGATCAACCCTGGCTTAATCCCCACTGTATCAAAAAAAAAAAACAAATCAAGGGGCGAGCCGCCCCTCCCCACTCTATGCCCGTTAACACGATTAGTTTGGGCCACACTATTTATACGGTGTCGCTCCCTACCGTCACTTTGCCGGGAGCAGGCAGTTTGGGTCTTCCAGGGGCCTTCCAGGCCTGGGAGCTCCGGCTCAAACTGGGTTATGTAAATTACGATGCTGACGCATAAGGGAAACGACTTGTTAAGGATATTTCTGTAAAAGAGAACCGCACAGACACGCTTTTTGGTACTTTTTCTTTCAGCAACTACAATATCAGATACACTAGAAGCATGTTTTATCACACAACTAAATCCTTGGCTAGCCAAAGGTTTTTGGAATGTCTCTCCTTTTTATTCGCGATACTTTGATAGAAAGGATAAAAATACCTGCCGAAACAGGTGGCGGTATTGTTGGATTTTGCACCCAGCCAAACAGCTTGTTTGGCACACACCGCCCGCTATTTGCGGCAGGTTAGGAAAAACAGCTGACTCCCTTAAAACTCTGCTCCTAAGCAGGAAATTCTATTTACAGTAGGCAGTATTATAAGTCATAAAACATCTCCCGTTGTTAGAATATTCCTCGCAATAAGTATAGCCACGAGCTCCTGAAGGAGAACAAACCGTCCCTATAGACACTCTCCCAGAAGATAAACCAGCTCTACTATAATAATTGTTACAAGTTACACCACTTGGGCTACAATTCCCGTAGTCATACACGAATTCCTTTGGTCCTGAATTTACCCAATAATGAGAAACGACACAGCCATCCGATACTTTCCGCCAATCACAAGTTGGATATCCTTCCCAAACATATTGTCTATATCCTTGACCTTGATTGCATTGTTCTGTTTTCCAAATTTCAGAAGGAGGATTGGGACACACAGGATGACAAGTCCCGAACTGCCACGCATTCCAACTGCAGGTATTGTAGTTCCAGGTGCGCGTCTGTGTACCCGTATAGCCAGACGGGCACGATTGGCTCGTCGGTTGCCCGGCCGGCGGCTCACACCGGCAAGTCCCCTGCCACGCGTTCCAACTACAAGTACTTGTGTTCCAGGTGCGCGTTTTGGTTCCGCTATAACCAGTAGGGCACGCCTGCGTCGTCGGTTCCCCGGCAGGCGCTTGGCATACACTGCAACCCGAAGTCGTCCACGCCGGGCAAC
>CALUZQ010000031.1 GCA_944325225.1 uncultured Elusimicrobiales bacterium | reverse complement strand
CCTGGTCTATTTCCTGCCAGCTTTTTTGGTCGTCTTGCCATTTTTTCAAATAGGAAGCATACTCATCGGGATTTTCATGTTTATACCGGCTGATTTCTTGACTGACGGCGGTAGGGGTGTTGGGGTAATTTTCCTGGCCAGTCTGTTCGTCCGCAATATCCCAGAACCGTTTCGCGGGGGATTGGGTGCCGGGTAGTTGAGAACGCCTGCCAGCTTGTAAATCTTGCCAAGAGAATTTTTTTCTGCTTGGCGCTTTTGGGGAGTAGAACCTAGCTGCAATTCCTGCCGAATTTTTTTCTGCTCTTTAGAGTAATCTTTTTTCCCGTACATGCGGGTGGTAAAGTCATCTTGGCGGGTTTGCTGGCGGTCCAAATAGTCCAGTTGTTTCAACCGGTCTTGCAAATACTGCTGGCGCAAGGGATGCAAAGAATGTTCTTGCTGGCGAACAAAATATTGTTCTTCAGCCGGATAGGGTTCTTCTTCTGATAGTTGATTAAGAGGTACGGGCTTACTTTCTCGCTCTAAATAATCCCGGTATGCCTCTTCGGGCGTTTTCCCCTGCGGCCAGGGAATAATTTCCCCGTTTACTCGTAACTGAGGGGGATCGGAGTACAAAACCTCTATATGAGGATTCTTGTGTAGTTTGTTTTGGTATTCCATGGTTTGGTAAGGTTCGGTATTGCGGCGTGTGTGGTAGGTTTTCATAAGAACTCCTTAGGTGGGTATATACTACAGAGGGGGGAAACATCTTTTTGAAGGGAAAGACAAATAGAAAGGTAGGATAATAATATATATTGTACTATAAAATAGTTATAAAAGTCAAGTTTTTATAAGAGTAAAAGACGAAAGCGGCAATAAAACATTTATGTGTGTATGATATCAGCAAATATAGAATTGAACGCGCGATAACAGAACAGAATCTTAAAAAATTGAACCGTTTTTCTACTTGCTCAATATGTTGGACGGAGAGGAGGATAAATCTCCGCCGGAGCTGCGCACAAGGGCAACAAAAAAGACACCTTGCAAAAGGTGTCTTTTCAAATGGTCGGGCATGGCGTGCAGACTGCCCAACCCTGTAAGAGGGGAAAGTAAAATCCCTGCTTATCAGGGAAAATACAGGGAATTTTGCCTCATTTTAAGCTGATTTTACGGATTTTAATGCTTTTCGGTTATTAACCTTTCGTCTCAAAAATCCTTTCCGACTTATTCAATTCCCTAAAATAAATAACAGGGAATTCTTCTAAAATAGCAGGGAATTAATCGTGGATTTAACTTAATGAGTAGAAAATTGAGCATAGTAAAAAATATTAAATTAGGTGCTGTATGACACAAGCAAGTTATCAAGCTAAATTATGCTAATATAAAATAAATATTATTTTATGGCTATTTATAGGGGGAATTGAATTATGGCAATCAGCAAAAGTCCGGTGGGAAAATCCTACCGCTTAGGTATAGATTTGGGAACATCTTCCATTGGTACGGCCGTATATGAATTGGACGAAGATAAAAATATCACGCGTTTACTCCATTTAGATAGTTATATCTTTGGCGAACCCATTGCACCCAAAGAAATGGTTACCCTCAATACGGCCCGCCGCGCGGCACGTCTCATGCGCAAGCAAATTGAGCGTAAAGCGGCCCGCTTGCGCAAAATCAAATATATGGCCGAGTCGTTGGGTGTTACGCGGGATGATTTATTGGCGGATAAAGAGGATGTAATTGCCTTGCGCGCCAAAGCGGTGGAAGAAGAACTTACCTTGCCGCAGCTGATGAAAGTGTTTTGCCATATCGTTAAAAACCGCGGCTACAAAGGCACGTTAAGCGCGGAGGAGAGAGGCGTCATCGGCAAAAAATTAAGCCAAACGTCGGCCCAGCTGGCCAACGGCAAAACGTTGGGGCAGTTGCTCTATGAGCGTAAACAAGCCAGCGCAGGGAACCCTTGGCGCAAAATAGAAGAAGACGGCACATTTATTTACCGCCAAATGGTGGAAGAAGAATTTAACCGCATTTACGACAAACAAAGCTCTTACCACCCGCAGCTGCGCGGTACTTACGCCGTGTGGGGGGAAAATATGTTCCCCGATTTCCCCGGCCAAAAAGAAATTCCGCTTAAAGACGCCTTCCACTCCGCCCTGTTTTACCAACGCCCCATTAAATGGGAGCTGGAAAATGTAGGCGCCTGTCCGCTCTTCCCGCAGGAAAAGCGCGCCGCCTGCGCCCAGGTGGCCTATCAGCATTACCGGTTGGCCAAAGATATTGCCAACTTGCGGCTTGCCAAAAAAGGCGAAAAGGAATCCTATCCGCTTACCTTGGCCCAGCAAACGCAGCTTTTTAACTATGTGGACAGCTCCACCGGCGATTATACGGCGGACAGTGCGGTGATCCCGTTTGCCAAAATTTATCAAGCCTTGTCGCTGCCTGCCGATGTTTCGTTTACCATTGACCGCAAAAACGGCACCAAACAAGGGTTAAAAGGCAACACCACACTGTTTGCTTTTGAACAGGCCGGCGTGCTGAACGAGTGGGCAAACTTGACGGATAAAGTGCAGGAGTTGGTGATCGAATTTTTGGCCAACATTACCACGTTTTCGGATATTGAGGACAATACGGACGAATATATCGGCCAAAGTTTTGTAGAGTTAACCCGCAATATCTCGGCCGACGCATCCGAGCGACAGCGCGGGATAGACTTTATTTGCGCATTGAAAAAGAAGCAAGTCTTTTTGTCCTTCACGTTGGAAAAGGGCCGGGCTTCTTACAGCGTAAAAGCTTTGCGTTTGCTGACTGACGGCATCTTGCAAGGGCAGGACGAAACCGATTTGCTGGCCCGTATCCAGCCGCCGCAAGCGGCTTTGCGGGGCAAGTTGCGATCGGTAGAGGCTATTAAAAAGCAGGAATCTATCAATGACCCGGTAATGAGCCGTGCCCTGGCCGAATTTTACCGCGTGCTGAATTACATCGTCCACAAGTACGGCCAACCGGACGAAATCGTGGTAGAACTTTCGCGGGAAATCAAAAACTCCCTGCGCCGCCGCCAGTGGCTGGAAGGCCAAAACAGGCTGCAGGCCGACGAACGCAAAAAAGCCATTGCCGCGCTGCAGCAAGGCCACGTGTTGGTCAGCCCGCGCAATATAGAAAAATACCTGCTCTGGGAGGAGCAAAACCACCTGTGCCCATACAGCGGCCAACCCATTTCGTTCGCGCAGGCGTTTGACGAACGGCAGACGCAAGTGGACCACATCATTCCGCAGCGGGGGGAAATCCCGGGGCCAAACGTATTTGAAAATAAAGTCTTGGCACTCACGCAGGAGAACAAAGATAAATCCAACCGCTTGCCCTACGAATGGAAATTCCGGCAGGATATAGAAGACTATTTGGCGTTCCAAAAAGACAAAAAGGCCAAACGCAAAAAAGGCGAAGACGCCGGCGGCTCCTTTGGCAACCACAGCCCGCTGATTAATTTCGTTTCGCATTTATGGATGCTGTACAATAAAGAAAAAGGCGGCTACTATTCCGCGCGGGAACACAAACGCAAGCCCACGCAAAAGGGCGCGCGGATTTTGCGCAAAATTAATAACTTGCTGGCCACACCCGCCCAAGTAAAGCAGGATTTTTCCAACCGCCAAAACCAGGAAACCGCCTGGATTGGCAAAATCGTGTTGGATTGGTGCAAGGACATCTGCCCGAAAGTCACCCCTTCCTACGGCGGCTTGACGGCGTATATGCGCTCCCAGTTGCATTTTGACCGCATTTTGCCGCTGGTGCGGATTGCGGAGCATAAGCCGCTGTATGATAAAGACGACAACGAAATAGACCCCGCCAAATGGCAGGCGCTTTATGCCGCCCATCCCATGCCGTACGACCAGGCCCCGGCCTTGCAGGAAGATTTCGGAAAATTTTGCGCTTCTCTGCCCACGCCGCCGCTGACGCCCAAGGACAAACAAAAATGCTTTGCGGCCTTTTGCCGCGAGCAACGCACCCAGCTGCAATTTAACAAACGTTGCGACCACCGCCACCACGCGGTGGATGCGGCTGTGATTGGGTTGTGCAATTTGTCCCTGGTGCAGCGGGCGGCCCGGCACAATGCTAAATACGGTACTCTGCATACCATAGAGTGGATAAATGCCGACGGCACACACGATAAAACCAAAGACATCCCCGGCTTTATGCCGGCAAACATTCCCCAGTATGCGGCCATTTGGGAGGAAGTAAAAAAACGCCTGACGGATTATGTGGTGTGGCACAAGCCGGACCGTTTGCCTGCCGGCAAATTCTTTGACGAAACCGCCTACAACGTGCAGCAAAAAGACGGCACGGAACGTTTTGTAAAGCGTGCGCCTTTAAGCAGTTTTCTCAAAGGCGATGCGCAAAAGACCAAGGCCAATTTGGATAAACTGTTATTTTCCGATACGATTAAGCAAGTGATATTGGAACAATTCCAACAGCGCTTGGACCAGGGAATGACGGCGGAGGAAGCCCTTTGTGGCCGCAAAAACGACCCGCAGGACGGCATTTATTACCGCGGCCATAAAGTAAAACAGGTGAAGTATATGTATTTGGTGGGCCGCGGAATTCGGGAATTTGACCCGAATGCCGACAAAAAAATCACTACGGCCGACCAGGGCGGAAAAACACACCAGAAAGCCTACCAAAACTATGGATATGCCTGTATGGATTTTGACGCCAAAACCGGCAAGCGCGTGGCGTTGATACCGATCTGGAAGTATGGTTCCTGCAAAACCGTACCGGAAGGCGTGACGCGCGTGTTTATCGGGGATACGCTGTTTGATACCGTTACCAAACAGTTTTATCGGATAAAACAATTTAGCGCCCAGGCGGGCCTGGTATTGCGGTTGACCACCGAAGTCAACGAAGCCGACACCCGCACGGCTAACATCAAAAATTATAAGGTGGTATCTTCGCGCCAAGACATCTCAAAATTAAAACGCGAATGAGCATACAACATCTGATCAGCATAGAGCGGGAAGCCTCGCTTTCCGTGGATACAGGGCGGCTTAAAATTTCTTTTGCCAAAACGCAAGAAACGCATTTTATAGCCGCCTGCGATATTGCGGTGCTGGTGCTGGCTCATCCGTGTATTCGGGTGTCCTTGGCGGTGTTTCAGGAATTGGCGCGGCAAGGCGCCGTGGTGGTATGCGCGGGGGAAAAATACCTGCCGTGCAGTATGGCCCTGCCGCTGGGGAGCAATTTGGAAGGGGCCAAGCGTTCCTTCCTGCAAGCCAAACACTTAAATGCGGCATCCTCCCAGCAATGGTGGCAACAGTTGGTAGCGGCCAAAATCCGGGGTCAAGCCTTTGTGGCGGAACATTTTGATGTAGCCCTAGCGCAACGCCTGCGGCTGTTGGCCGCCCACGTGGAACCGGGCGATTCTTCCGCGCGGGAAGCACAAGCCGCTCAAGCCTATTGGCCCGCCTTCTTTGCGGCGATTTGCAACCCCATAGATTTTAGGGATAAACAAGGCGCCACAGACCCTGCCAATATCGCCCTGAATTACGGCTATGCGATTTTGCGGGCGATGATAGCCCGCAGCTTGGCTTGCGCCGGGCTGTGCCTGAATTTTGGCGTGGGGCACTGCCGCAAAGATAATCCCTTCAATTTGGCGGATGATTTTATAGAACCTTTCCGTTTTTTGGCGGATATGATTGTTTGGCGCTTGGCGCAGGATAGCCCGTTGGAAAGGTTTGATAAAGAAGTAAAAAAACAACTGTTGTCTTCCTTGCTGGCCAGCGAAGTGCCCCTCGCCGGAAAAAATTACCGTTTATTCCACGGCGTAGACTTTGCGGTAAACAGCTTTTGCTTAAGCCTGGAAGACCCCCGCCGTAAATTAATCCTGCCCAATCAACCCGCCCGCCCGGGCAAAACGCCTTCCGCTGTGCTGTGGCAGGCCGACTCATTTTCCGATGAAACCCAATAGTTGGCGCATTATGTGGGTGGTAGCGGTGTTTGATTTGCCAACGCATACCAAAATCCAGCGCAAACGGTACGCCGGGTTTCGTAAATTGTTGCTGCGCAACGGCTTTAGTATGTTGCAGTTTTCGGTATATGTGCGGCACCTGCCCACTATGCACCAGGCGCAGGCGCTGGTAAAACAAATGGGCGAACAAACCCCGCCCCAGGGCAAATGTGCTTTTTTGTTTATTACGGACAAACAATATAGCTTAATCAAAAATTTCTACGGGCCTGCCTTGCAGCAAACAAAAATCCCCAAGCCGTATGATCAACTCATACTGTTTGAGGATTTATAAAGTTGTAAGTGGGGGTAAACCCCTTTGCGGGCTTTAATGCCCTTGTTACCTAAGCTGAGGCACAAAAAGAATAAGGTTTCTGTAATTATTCTACCAAAAATGTTTATTTTTTAGCAATTTTTTGTAATGCCTTAAATTCTACCTTATTCTTCGGTGCCTAATAGGAACAAGAAGTAATTAATATATTAAAAGAAAATCTAAATTCTACCTTATTCTTCGGTGCCTAATAGGAACCGCACAGCATTGCTTATGTTGCGCGGTATTTAAATTCTACCTTATTCTTCGGTGCCTAATAGGAACACATCTGACAAAGTCCAGTGGGATTTTGACTAAATTCTACCTTATTCTTCGGTGCCTAATAGGAACAAATACAAAATTTACAAACCAATCGGCAATAAATTCTACCTTATTCTTCGGTGCCTAATAGGAACTTACATCACAGTAAGGCGAATGCGTTTGACTAAATTCTACCTTATTCTTCGGTGCCTAATAGGAACTATCAATGTCCCTTATGAAGAAAAAGACGATAAATTCTACCTTATTCTTCGGTGCCTAATAGGAACTGCAAACTGGGAAACAGAATTTACTTTGCGTAAATTCTACCTTATTCTTCGGTGCCTAATAGGAACCCGCATCTCCAAGGCAAAAATTCTGCGATATAAATTCTACCTTATTCTTCGGTGCCTAATAGGAACTTATCCCAAATTGGGTACGAAGCGATTAAATAAATTCTACCTTATTCTTCGGTGCCTAATAGGAACTGCTTTTTAAGTCCATAGCACCGCCGCTTTTAAATTCTACCTTATTCTTCGGTGCCTAATAGGAACTGCCTATGTGCCCAAATTACCAATCCGTTCTAAATTCTACCTTATTCTTCGGTGCCTAATAGGAACATGTAGCGGTCTAAAATGTGGCTGGATATGTAAATTCTACCTTATTCTTCGGTGCCTAATAGGAACCCGCTCGCTTTACCACCTTTGCTGCGAATTTAAATTCTACCTTATTCTTCGGTGCCTAATAGGAACACACGGCGCACATCCTCCGCAAAAAACAAATAAATTCTACCTTATTCTTCGGTGCCTAATAGGAACTAGTAGCCGAGAGCAAATCGGGCGTCTGGGTAAATTCTACCTTATTCTTCGGTGCCTAATAGGAACTGAACTCGTTGTTATTAACCACACTATTGATAAATTCTACCTTATTCTTCGGTGCCTAATAGGAACTGAAAGTGGGGAGTTCCCGGAAGAAAAAACTAAATTCTACCTTATTCTTCGGTGCCTAATAGGAACAAAATTAGCACTCTTCCGGGGTGCAAGCCTTAAATTCTACCTTATTCTTCGGTGCCTAATAGGAACCAGGCAATAGCTGCAACCATTAACGCACAATAAATTCTACCTTATTCTTCGGTGCCTAATAGGAACGTTTCCGGCGCGTCCACATTCTGTTCAGACTAAATTCTACCTTATTCTTCGGTGCCTAATAGGAACTTTACGGACACGAAGCCCAAAACGAACGTGAAAGTGCCAAACTCAAAGTGGATGCTTGGCTCAAAAAACTAGGTTTTTAGATGAAAAAACTCATCCAACCCTTACGTCTTCTTGTACAGACCTGCTTTATGGCGGGCCTGTTTTTGCCTATATTCCCGTTTGCGGATAACATCGGACAGAAAATTTGGATAACTATTTTGTTTGTGGGGGTGTTTTTCTGCGGATGGATATGTCCATTTGGAGCCTTGCAGGATTGGCTCGGTTGGATAGCCCAAAAATTACATTTTCCCCGCTACAAACTGCCGCAAAAGTTACAACAATATGTTCAACTCCTGCGCTACGTTTTGTACGGCTTAAGCGTGATAAACATTGTGCTTTTTTTCCTCAACAGCCGCTTCTTTTTTGAGCATAGCGTGGTAGCCGGTGCCTGGGAGTGGGTGAGCGGTAGCGTGATGGCACTTTTTTTATTGGCTACGCTATTTACGGACCGCCCTTTCTGCAATTATTTTTGTGTGAAAGGGGCCTCGTTAGGGGTATGGAGCGTATTACGCCCCATTGGAATCACAAGAGAAGAAAAATCCTGTGTGCATTGTTCCAAATGCGACCAAATATGCCCCATGAATATTGAAGTTTCTAAGACAGCATTTGTACGTCATCCCAACTGCATTAACTGTATGCAGTGTTTAACTGCCTGCCCGAAAGGATGTATAAAGTTCAAGTTAATTCATTCCAAAAGATAATACCTAGCCCCTTACTTAAGTATAGGGGGGGTTTTAGTGTCCAAACTCTGTCCTTGCTTATTATAGTTCTTGTTGCTTATCTTGCTTAGTAATGACCGCAAAATACTGTGACTAAAAAGGTGCAGGTGCAAGAAGAGGACATCTTCCTACTAGCTGCTCTAGAGAGTTACTAAAAATAATCTTTCTTTCCGGAATGGATGTTACAGCCCTAGCGTATCAGAAATACAAAGTGTGATACTTATAAGGTCACACCAACGGCTTGCATTTTATTTGTCAGCTCAAACAAATCTGCTATTTTCTCTTTGTAATAGTTTAGAATAGGATGATTATCATCTAGTAAAGAAACAACAGTATTAAAATCCCAAAATTGATAATCGGGATTTATTAGACGGATGAGGGGCCACCATTCCGTCTGTATAGGTTGTGCTATATTTGCTTTAATAAAATTTGCTATTTCGGGAAATGTTTTAATGGCACTCTCAGATCGAAAACATAGTCCGTAAATGCTATTTCCCTGCTGATTATTTAATAACTCGTTACTAAAACGTAACACAATGTTCTGCCAGGAGGGAACTAACACATCAAATCCAACCACTTGCCCCTCTTTTGTGGCTAATTCTTTCAAGGAAATGTTCTTTCCGAATTTTTCTCTTAAACAGTCAGTTAGTGGAGTTAAAAAATTCGTCCTCAATATTTCATTGCTAGCAGCTACAAAATTTTGCCATATATTCCACGCACTTAAAAGATTTTCTTTATCGGCACATATTGTTTTTATAATTTCTTGATTCATTTGCAAGTATCTCCCCTGTCCCGTTAAATTTCTGATAACATTTATATATTGCGCAATGGAACTGTGTAGGAAACAACACTCTGGTAAGTTTTCAGTATAGGACAGACAATCGTTTAACCATTTCAAAATATCACTTCTATATGATAAACAAAAGTAATTTTCTGACATCAATCTACCTCTACTTTCGAGGGAAGGTTCTGTCCCATTTAAAGTAAGATAAACAATCGCGGCGTTCGGATATCTTTTATGGTATCGGTAGAGTTGATTGGGTTGGTCTTTTGCGTAAATCTTTGTTTCAATAACCACTTGTTGGTTCCCTTTACTGAGCAAAATATCAACGCGTCCGCCGTCCTCGTAATCTGGCGTGATTGGTCCGATAGATTTCTCTGTATGAATTACAACTGTTCCTGTATAAAAGGGAGAAAAATTCCACAAAATTTTATTCTCTGAGTTGAGAAGTTTTAAAAATTTTTGCAGAAAGATATTTTGCCCCGTTTTTTTATCTTGGTATTTAAGCAAAACGGATAAAAAATGAGAGTGGAATAATTCATCCTTATACAATCTCTTTCCAACGGCATAAAAAACATTCCACCATTCTCCACTCGACCATATTGTTTGTTCATATTTCTGACGGATTTGGGTAGTTTGTTGAAAAAGCTGTTGGACAAGATTTTTTTCGGACATATTACGAAAAAGATGTTCTGCTTGCAACCTGATTTAAGTGTTCATCGTATGTAATTATATATCCACCCCTTTTACAATGAATCTTATCTGTTATATTTAAAAATTCGCCGATTGCCGATTGCGATCTCTGACTGATTTGCCTGAATTTTTCATCACACACTACATAGTAACTCCCGCGTAAAAGAACTATATATTGTGAATTAAATCCTTGCAACTGTCCAACAGAGGATTGATATTGTGTTATTCTATGCCCGCTTTCGTCAAAAACGTGGTAGTAATTATTTCTTAGTTCTATATCAGATATAGCCATTCTGCTCTCCCCCCTAACTTATAAGATACTGTATATTATAATTTAATATATGATATAAAAATATGCTATACAAGGAGTTATATATGCATAAGAACGGAAATGATTTTTATGTCGCCACAGGGTTAGAGACTTTTGATAAAAAGGTAGGAGGATTAAAAAAAGGAAGTTTGTCTTTACTAGGAAGCCGTCCTTCTATTGGGAAAACGGCTTTTGCGGTAAATATTATCGGTAAAAGTTGCCTAAATGAGAAATTTCATATCTTGTTTATTTCGTTAGAAATGAGCAAAGAACGTATTTATCAGCGATTATATGCCGTGCAAAACAATGTGCCTTATACGCATTGTGTTGGCAAAAAACCAGTTGAAGAGAATAATGCTTTCCTTGTAATCCATGATGAGCCCCACCAAAGTGTGAAAGAAATCCGCATGAATACTATCCAATTTCTAGAGGAATTACGTAGTAAAAATATGCAGTTAGATTTATTGATTGTGGATTATTTACAACTTATCCAACCCCATGATATAACTGTCAATAGAACAGCCATTTTTAAACAGATCCTACTTGGGTTAAAGGAGCTTGCCGAAGAATTTAATATAGCAGTCTTAGTGTTATCTCAAATTTCCCGTTCACGTGTTTGTCAAGAAGATATAGAAGGAACTCCATGTGTGTCCGATTTTAAGGATATAGATAAAGAAATATTTGAGAGTGTTGATTTTGTCGGAATTTTACATCGTTCTAACCCAGACAATGAAAACATGGAACTCATTATTAAGAAATCTCCCGCCGGTTTTGTAGGGAATACACCACTGCTATTTAACAATAGCACCCTGATTTTCTCTGCCAAAAGTATGTAGAAAGGACCATATATTTTGGCTACTTCTATGCGCTCTGGTAGCAGATGTGTTAGAGGATATAGTGTCCAAACTGTGCCCAGTATATTCATAGTTTTCAAGAATTTTTTAGTAGTTTTTATTATTTCTCGACGAGAAGTAATAATTATAGTATGTAAAAAAATTTTCCGGAATTTTGGGCGGTGCGGATAATGGCGCCATATTTTGTGGGCATATTTCGGCATTTACCGACGAGAAATGCGAAGAAAACTAGCAATTACTGTGCACCATAAAGGGTCCACGAACAATATATACTTTTTGTTTTAATTTTGCTCATTTTGCTCCAGAAACACCGTCGGAAAAGCATAAAACTACCGACGAGCAGAAGTCCGTTATAGTGTACCATCCTTTTGGTGTACATTTTAGGACATTTTTAATTCCTTTTTACTTCTCAAAGGTTGGGGTTTAAAGGTGCACCAAACTAGCATATAAAAAGAGTTTTTATTGAAAATCATACCCAAACCTGCCATATTTTAGTCTATGCCACTTGTATTCCAAATTATGGTAACATAAATAAAAGGACTTTTTGAGATTTAACTGTGCCCCAAGATACTGACATTATCATTTAGCAAACCGAAGATAGAAGTTACATTGGCCGATAAAACGGTATGGCTGACCAAAGCAGTTATTCCAGTCAAGTAAAGCTAATATTAGTGAGCGCATTAAGCATATCTTCGAAGAGGGAGAATTGCATGAAACGGCAACTGTTCGGAAATTCCGAATAGTTCAAAAAGAGGGGAATAGACAAATCGAGCGCGAAGTTACTTATTACAATTTAGATGTAATTCCAGCCGTAGGCTATAGAGTGCGGACTGTGCAAGATACACTTTTCGTATATGGGCTACCTAAATGTTACGGGAATATCTTGTTAAAGGGTTCACATTAAACGATGATTTCCTAAAAAATATGGGCGGTGGAAAATATTGGCAAGAGTTTTTGCCCCTGTGCAGTAATGCGGATTATACATTTTCTCTTTTAGTGCGTTTGTGGGTAGAATGTATTATACTTTCCACGTTTTAACCGTGTAGTAATAAATATGTGTTTGTGTCGGCCTGTTTTATGCTGGAACTATTCAAAATTTATCTGATATTTGCCCTGTTGCCGGCCCCCAAAAAGGCAACCGCGGACCCCAAAATGCTCCAACCTTAATTTTCCGGCGGCCCGTCCGATAGGAGCCTGTTATGGTTGAGAAAATCAAAATCCGCGGTGCGCGGGTGCATAATCTCAAAAATATAGATGTAGATATCCCCTTAAATAAAATAGTGGGTATTGCCGGTGTTTCCGGTTCCGGCAAATCTTCTTTGGCATTAGGCGTGTTGTATGCGGAAGGCTCGCGACGGTATTTGGAGGCGCTTTCCACCTATACCCGCCGCCGTATGACCCAAGCCGCCCGCCCGCAAGTGGAAGAAGTTTTATATGTGCCCGCCGCGTTGGCCTTGCACCAGCGCCCTGCCGTGGCCGGCTTGCGCAGCACTTTTGGCACGGGTACGGAACTGCTAAACAGTTTGCGGTTGATGTTTTCCCGCTTAGCCAGCCACCGCTGCCCCAATGGGCATTATGTGGCGCCTTCATTAGCGGTTGCGGCCGGAAAAATGCTCCGCTGCCCAACATGCGGCGCGGAGTTTTATGCCCCCAGTGCCGAAGAACTGGCTTTTAACAGCCAAGGCGCCTGCCCTACTTGCGACGGTACCGGTACGGTATGGAATGTAGATATGGCTACCTTAGTGCCGGATGAAAATTTAACCATAGACCAAGGCGCCGTGGCTCCGTGGAACAGCCTAATGTGGTCTTTAATGACGGACGTTTGCCGCGCCATGGGCGTGCGGACGGATGTGCCGTTTAAGGATTTATCCCCACGGGAAAAAGAAATTGTGTATCACGGTCCGGCAGAAAAAAAGCGCATTTTTTATAAAGCCAAAAAAACAAATCAAGCGGGCGAGTTGGATTTTACCTTTTACAATGCCGTTTATACGGTAAAAAATGCGTTGGCAAAGGTAAAGGACGAGCAAGGCATGAAACGGGTGGAAAAGTTTTTGAAACAGGAGCCTTGTCCGGATTGCGGCGGTTCGCGCTTGAGTGCTGCGGCTCGCGCCCCGCGTGTAGGCGGCCTAAACTTGGCGGACGTTTGCCAAAAAACATTGGTGGATTTAACCGCGTGGGTGGCGGCCGTTCCCGCTACTATGCCTGCTGAAATGCGCGAAATGGCGCAAAACATTACGGAGGCCTTTTTGTCCGCCTCCCGCCGCCTGATGGATTTGGGCCTAGGGTATTTGACTCTAGACCGCGCCTCCGCCACCTTGTCCACCGGAGAACGCCAGCGTATGCAGTTGGCGCGGGCGGTGCGCAACCGCACCACCGGTGTTTTATATGTGCTAGATGAGCCCTCTATCGGCTTACACCCGTCTAATATCGTGGGCTTAAAAGGGGTTATGCAGGATTTAATTGCGGACGGCAACTCCGTCGTGCTGGTGGACCACGATACCCAAATTTTATCTGCGGCCGATTGGTTTGTGGAAATGGGGCCCCAAGCCGGCGCCAACGGCGGCTATGTAATTGCCCAAGGCACATTGGCGGATATCAGCCGCAATAAAAATTCCAAAATCGGGCCGTTTTTAACCGGAAAAATGCCGGAAAATGTATGGAAAAAAGTGCCGGCGGAACAGTTGTTTGCGCAAGGCAAAATCCGTTTATCTACGGGGCCCATTCATACGGTAAAACCGTTGGAAATAGAAATACCCAAAGGGCGGCTTACGGCGGTAAGCGGTGTGTCCGGCTCCGGCAAAACCACGCTGGTGTTGGAAAGTTTAGTGCCCGCTTTAGAGGCGCATGTGCGCCATGCGCCGCTTCCTCCCCATGTGCGCGCCGTACAAGCGCAAGGTATTGAACAGGTAAAGCTGATTGATGCCACCCCTATTGGGATTAATGTGCGTTCCACCGTGGCAACGTATGCCAATGTGCATGACGAACTGCGCAAACTGTTTGCCCGCTTGCCGGATGCCAAACAGCGGGGGTATAAAGCGGGGGATTTTTCCTACAATACCGGCCGTTTGCGTTGTGCGGAGTGTGACGGAACCGGAGAAATCAGTTTGGATGTGCAATTTTTGCCGGATGTGGACGTGCCTTGCCCCACTTGCCGCGGGGCGCGCTATGCACGGGAAGCGTTTGATGTAAAATATACCAACCAACGCGGGGAAAGTTTTTCACTGCCGGAGCTGATGGCTATGGACGTTTCCACTGCGTTGAAAGCGTGCGCGGATTGGAAATTGGTGCACCAACGCTTGCAAATCTTGCAAGACTTAGGGTTGGGATATTTAACATTGGGCGAAGCAACCCCCAGCCTTTCCGGCGGAGAGGCCCAGCGCTTAAAATTGGCTAGTGAAATGGGCAAGCCGCAACATTCCACCGTGTTTGTGTTTGACGAGCCTACCATCGGCCTGCATCCGTTAGACGTGCGCACGCTATTGGGGGTGTTCCAAATGCTCATTCAAAACGGCGCAACGGTGATAGTGATTGAACACGATTTGGACGTTTTACGCCACGCGGATTATCTGATTGATATGGGGCCGTCCGGCGGCAATGCGGGGGGAACTGTAGTGGCGTGCGGCCCTGTGGAAGTGATTAAACAATGCCCGCAAAGCCTAACGGGACGGTATTTATAAAGGAAAGCTTTTTGTGATGCTACCATTACCGCAAGAATTTATAGCTTATACTTCCGCCCTGTTTGGGGCGGAGCGTTGGGCCAAATATGAACAGGCACTCACGCAGAAAGCGGCCGTCAGTGTGCGTTTCAACCCGTGGAAATGTACGGGGAAAATGGGGATTTTATAGTGTCCCAAAAGGGTCCACTAACAATATATACTTTTTGTTCTAATTTTGCTCATTTTGCTCACAAAACCCCGTCGGAAAAGCATAAAAAAGAACCACTCTCGTCTGAGAATGGCTCTTTTTCTAAAAGTGCGCCCAACAGGAATCGAACTGCTAGATAGTCCTAACATTCATTTACTTGACTTTGCTCCCGATAGTAAGCGGTAATAGGAATGGGCAAAAAGCCCACTAAACCAATATACTATCGGGAGTTTTTATGAAGAAAAAATCTAAACAAGTAGTTGTAAAAGTTGCCAAGCAAAAAGTCGCAGATGTAGCTGAACCGACACCCAAAGAACGGGATGGCCGCTTACCTGCTGTTGGCGTTGTTATCAAGAAAACCTACCATGGACAAGGCATTGAAGTAAAAGTGCTTGAAAACGGCTTTGAATACCAAGGAAAAATCTATAAAAGCATATCCCGCGTGGCTATGGAAATCGTCAAACGGCCTATCAGCGGGTATGTGTTCTTCGGGTTATCCAAATGACACCGCGTATATTACCACCCGTTAAACACCGGTTTGTAAAGGGCCGGTCAGGTAATCCATTGGGGCGGCCCAAGAAAATGTTTGAAATAGAACTTTTACAAACTGCCATTAAGTTCTTTGACGAACTGGCCCGTGCCTATTATGGTAAGGGAAATGCTGTTCATAAGATAAACCGCATTCGGAAGGTGCTAAATGAGAAATAAATGTTATCTTCCTAAAAGTTTTGAGGAGTTAAAAGCCTTGCCAGACGAAAAACTCCAATTTTATTGGGATATATTCTATCAGTATCAATTATGGGGGCGCAAAGGGAAATATCGCCCGTTGTGGTATGCGATTCAGTGTGAGTTGCTTGGCACCAAACTGGCGGATAAATACATTACCCGCTTGAACCGCTATGCCGCTAATCCGGAAAAATACATTCAGCGCGCCAACAAGAAAAAATACAGTTTGGCGATCGGTACAGTGATTAGCAAAACCTACAATGGCAAGATATATCACGTTACCGTAAAAGGAGAGCGCTCCTACGAGTGGGAAGGCGAGGTGTATGATAACTTATCCGCCATTGCCGGGAAAATAACACGGGGCCACATCAGTGGCCCCAAGTTTTTTGGACTGGTTAAAGTTAATAAAACTTGATTAACTCTGATAATGGCATGTTAAGTCCAAGCTTACGAAATTCTTCTTTTCTCTTTTTTAATAGTATTTTTAGAATTTCATCTCTTTTTTCGTCCGTTCCAAAATGAAGGGCCCTGTGACAGGTAGGGCATAAAGATATAATGTTTTCTTTACAGTCTAAATTGATATGATAACGCTCATAAAAAGTCCTCGAGTAAGCGGTTGGAATTAAATGATGCGCTTCCATATAGGGTAATTTTGAAGTGCGTGAAATAAAGGAAGGATGGCTTCCATCCACCTCACAATGAAAATCAGCCTCTATCAGGGCTAGTTTTGCAATTTTAGGGTCTCTTACTAACTTGTTTTGGGTAATTTGACTAAACGCCGGTTGTTCCCCTGCTTTATGCGCCAATTTTTCTATTTCTTCTTTTGTTAAAGAAGTATGATTTATCGCTTCCAAGTAGTCCATTTCTTCTGCAGGGTTCTCCTTAAGTGCTTGGATTTCTCGTGGCGTATAAGCTAAAGCATTGTTTTTGGGAAAAATGTAGCCATAATATATTCTTTTACCAACGAACCAACAGAAATCTTGGGCATCCATAACCGTACATTGGCTGTTTAATTCCTGTTGCAAGAAAGGGAGGAGCTCCTCGTGGATATGTTGATAAAAAAAGACATACAAATCTGTCCCCTTTAATTTATTGGTTGCAGGGATATTTGTATAGACAAAGTAGTTACGAATAAATCTATTAGTTGTAGCTAATGGATACTTAGTCGGGTTTTGTACAAATAAAAAGAACAATGCTACTTGATAGTGAATAGGGTGTTTTTTCTTTTCTGTAATTCTAACAGAATCTAGCCATTGCGTAAAATCATTAATACGCTTTTTAAGGGGGACATCCTCATCAAATAAATGATGTAAATGGCTTATATGTTCTTGGGGATATTTAATAAAAATATCCTTAAAGAACTTACAACTCATCATCATATCGCGAGGCGTAAAATTTTCCGTAAAAGAAAGTAATTTTAGATATTGGGTGGAAAATCTTTCGGAAGAGTCAATTTGAGCAAAGGTATCCTTAAATTGAGAAATAAAATCCCATTTATATCCTTCCTGGTAATCATTTGTTGCTTTCCAGTTTTTATATTCTTGACAGAGTTGTTTGAGAGAAAAGTTTTTATTGGTTTTTGCCGGCTTTTTAGGGTTTTGTTTAAAGGCTTGTTCATGCGTGAGATAGCGTTCTTTATATTGCAAAGCCCTTTCCCAACCTTTTGGAACTGCGATAATAAAGGTATCCCTAAATAGCTTGGAAATACGATGGCTTTTTATTGTGCTCCGGCGAATAAAGTTGGTAACAGTATAGTCCGTTTTGTGCTGTTTTCCTACTCGTATAATATGTTCATAATAGGGAAGCTGCTGAGAAAATCTACCGACAAAGTGCAGTATAATTGCTCCGTTTTTTTCAGCCAAATTCCAAAACTCTTGCTTATCTTTGGGAAAGATGTAGTATTGATTATTTTGTCCATCTTTTTCTTGGTCTTCCTTATCCCAATTCTCTGTATTTCTATATGGCATAAATATTTATCTCCTTGACTTCTCTCCCGTTAGTAAGCGGTAATGTGTATAGGAGAATTGTACCAAATATGCCCAAAATCAACTGTGCTATCTATACGCGTAAATCCACCGAACACGGCCTGGATATGGAGTTTAACTCGCTGCAAAACCAGGAGGAAGCCTGCAAGGCCTATATCCTCTCCCAAGCGTTTAACCAATGGGAATACTACAAAACCTATTCGGACGGCGGCATCAGCGGCGGCACGATGGAGCGCCCCGGCTTAAAAACGCTTCTTAATGATATCCGGACTGGACAAATACAGGTAGTTGTCGTTTATAAAGTGGACCGGCTGTCGCGTTCTATTATAGACTTCCACAAAATGATGCAGGAGTTTGATAAATACGGGTGCAATTTTGTGTCCATTACCCAATCGTTTGATACCAGTAATTCTATGGGGAAACTGACGCTTAATATGCTTTTATCCTTTGCCCAATTTGAGCGGGAAGTATCGGCGGAGCGTGTACGAGATAAAATTGCCGCCAGTAAGGCCAAAGGTCTATGGATGGGGGGAACACCGCCGTTGGGCTATGACCTTAAAGACAAGCAACTTATTCCTAATCCGCAAGAAGCCGAGCTTGTAAACCTGATTTTTACCAAGTATCTGGAATTGGGCAATATACAAGCTACAGCCGATTGGATGAATCAGCAAGGATACCGCAGTAAATGTTGGCAAACGGCGTCTGGGGATAAACGTGGCGGGCATTTGTTCCGGTACGGGTCTATACAACGAATCCTTGGAAATCCGGTCTATATAGGCAAAATGCCGCATTTGGCGGCTAATAAGGTCTATGTCGGCAAACAAGCGGCTCTTGTACCTTGTGAAATTTTTGAACAGGTGCAATCCAAAATAGGGAATTCTAAGAACGGATTACGGGAATATCGCTCATATATCCGTCAAAAGGCTTTATTGGCGGATAAATTGTTTGATGATAAAGGAAATCCTTATAAATTGACCAGTACGACTAAAAAGGGGCAGAAATTCCAATATTATTTTATTAGAAATGGGATTCATATTCCGATGGTGCAACTGGACGGTTTTGTATTGGATACAATTTGCCGAACTGATTTGAGCAGTTTAGATTTACAGACGGATAGCAGCCAGATTGGCGTTAATGAGGCTAAAACGTGCCTAAAACGAGCCGTTTGTATAAAAACGGGTACAGACTGCTATTTACAACTTGAATTGGACAAGAAGGCGTTTTGGGATGTTTGCCGGAAGAATCCCATGCAGCAACAGCGGCAAAATGATCTACTTGTGCCGGATATAGGGAAAAATACAATCACCTTGCGGGCCACTTTTTATATAGATAATGTATCCTCTACGCGG
Organism: uncultured Elusimicrobiales bacterium; assembly: GCA_944325225.1. Lineage (GTDB taxonomy): Bacteria > Elusimicrobiota > Elusimicrobia > Elusimicrobiales > Elusimicrobiaceae > Avelusimicrobium. The sequence continues at coordinate 1,348 of CALUZQ010000031.1, read as the reverse complement.
CTACAAAATGGCACTGCCAATAATATTTTGACGGTGCGGCAATTAAACGAAAGTTTAGTGCGAGGGCTCGCGCGAGCGTGGCAGTGTAAGAAGATGATAGAAAGCGGCATGACTTCCCGCGAATGGGAAAAGGCAAGTGGAATGAATAAGCGCACTTTTGCCCGATATTTGAATTTGTGCTATTTGTCCCCGCGCATAGTGGCGGATATTTTAGAGTATAGAAACCCGCGAAATATGAGTTTGAAGGAACTTATGACCTTGGCAAGCGAAGCGGTAAATTTTGAAAAACAGGAAAAAATATGGCGTACCGAATAGAAGTTGCGATCCTGCAATTTTGCCCGGTAGAGAAAAAGGCCCGTTGAGGGCCTTTTTTGCACCCCGCTAAAAGGTCTCTAAAACCAGTATGGAGATAACCAGCCCCTTAACACCGACGAGCGGAAGGAAAACAGACCAACAAAAAAGACACTTCGTAAGAAGTGTCTTTCTAAATGGTCGGGGCGGCGGGATTCGAACCCACGACCTCACGGTCCCGAACCGTGCGCGCTACCATCTGCGCTACGCCCCGATAAATAGTTGAAATGGTCGGGAAGGCGGGAATCGAACCCGCGATCTCTCGCACCCCAAGCGAGCGCTCTACCTCTGAGCCACTCCCCGAAATCGGCAGCCGTCTTTCCGGCTACTCATATATTTTATCATTCTTTTAACAAATCTTCCAGCGTTTCTTTAATTTCCGTCAGAAGTTTGATATCGGTGCGGGGTTTTTCGTGTCCGCCCGCAGCCGGGAATTGATACTTGGAGAGCTGTTTTTTGGCGCCTTCCAGCGTCAGTTTGTGTTTATAGATTAAATCTTTAATTTTGAGAATGGTGTAAACATCCGTTTTTGTATAACGGCGGTGCCCGCTTTCCAGCCGTATTGGACGAATGAGGCCAAATTCTGCCTCCCAATACCGCACTGAATACTCCGGCACACCGGTAATGCGTTTTACATCACCGATAGAGAAATACTCTTTTTCCTCAATTTCTTCCAATCCCATACTTTATTATATCAAATTGATTTTTAGGTTAGGGCAGCATGGCGCTCGGTTTAAGGCCGTGCATTCAATAAGACTGTATCGCTTTGCCCAGGTGCAGTGGCATAATACCGGCGAGAGGCGTATTCTCGGGCGACGGATTACGAGCTGTTTTGTGGGCGTGTCTATCGTGTGGCTTAAACCAGTCTCGCTAACGGGCATAGAGTGGGGAGGGGAGGTTCGCCCCTTGACTCGTTTTTTTTTTTTTTTTTAATTTTTCGTATGAATAAAATCTATCAAAAATCATTCCCCGGCGAAAAAAACGCCGGATTTACGCT
>CALUZQ010000030.1 GCA_944325225.1 uncultured Elusimicrobiales bacterium | reverse complement strand
TTTTGTGCATACGCAAAATTTATCAAAAAAAAAAAACGAGTCAAGGCCTTCCAGCCAGGGGGGGTTCTGCCTCGGACAGAGTTTTGCAAAATACGGTGCTGACGCAAAAAGGGAACAACAAGTTGGGGATATTTCTACAAGGGGCGAGCCGCCCCTCCCCCACTCCATGCCCGTTAGCAGAATGCATTAAATCCATACGGGTCTCTTATGGAAAAACAATCCGCTGTTAATGGGAAGGATACTTCTAAAGATTCCCAATCAAAGCTAAAGTAAACATAAAAACGGACGGAGAAAATCCGTCCGTTTTCAAACCAGCTGAAGATTTTATCTTTACTCCTTATACATCGGATAAAAATAAATCCCCATATATACCGGATTATCCACAAAATTCTTTACATTAGTCCGCATCGCCCACAGCCCGGTAGGGTGCACGGTATAGATTTGCATAGCGTCCTCGTGCATAAAATTGTGCACCTGGCGATAGAGCAAATTGCGTTTGGCCAAATTTGTTTCCGAAACGGCTTTTTCTATCAAACGGTCCGCCATCGGATTTTTATACCCCTGCGAAAGCGCATAGCGCCCCTGGCTGTGAATAAACGGAAAATAAAAATTATGGGCATCGGCATAATCGGCCACCCAGCCGCGCGCCCACATCGGCATTTGGCGTTTGGCGGTTTTTTCCAAAAAAGCCGGCCAAGTTACGCCGCGCAAATCAATTTGAAATTTCGGATTCAAACTTTCTACATTCCGTTTTAAAATTTCGCTGGCAATTTGGCGCATATCGCCGCTGGTATTATAGGTAATGGTAAATTTAAATCCTTTTTCCCACACGCGGCCGTCCCAGGCCTTTTGAAAATGAGCTTTGGCTTTTTCCAAATCAAAATGATAGCGTTTAAATCCGTCATCGTATTTCACAAGCCCGGCTGGAGCGGGGCCCAGGGCCATTTCGCCACGGCCTTCCATAGATTGCTGCAGGAAAGCGTCGTAGTCAAAGGCGTATTCAAACCCTTTGCGCAAATCTTTATCGGCAAAGAAATTAGACGGGATTCCCTGTCCGTCCAGCTGGCCGGAGCCAACATCCGGATTGCCCTGCATATTGATATCCAGCGTAAAGAAAATAACCGGGTCCGTGCGGAGCCGGGGCAAATTGTCATATACCGTTATATCCGGGTTGCCTTTCAACTGGGCGGCGAACTTGGTGGAAATTTCTGCCACATCCGCGTCGCCGCTTTCCAGCATTAAACGCAGGGTAGAAGGTTCATCTACCGTCATCATATGAATCGTTTTTAATTGGGGTGCGCCGGCGAAATAATTTTCATGAGCCGTCAGCGTCAAGCGTTTGGCGGCAATATCCCAGCGCGCCACTTGAAAGGGTCCGGTTCCGTTGGAAGCGGAAAAGAAAGGGGACGCGTCTTTGGCAAAATTATTAAATTGTTTCCAGGTTTGTTCCGTGCCGTCCCACCCGCCGCGGGCAACCGCCCAGTTCTTGCTGACCACATAACTCCACCGTGCCACAATAGACAAAAACGGCGCAAACGGGCGTTTGAGCGTAACCACCACATTATCTCCCTCTACCCGAATGGCTTGGGCCGCTTCGTTAAAATCTACAATAATCTCCCCATTTTCATCACGCGTAGATGAAACGCCCAGAATCGGCTCCAACAGCAAGCTGGAAGGCCCGCCGGAAACATCGGACAAAATAAACCGCAGCAACGAATAACGCACATCTTCGGGCGTAAGTTCCGTCCCGTCGTGAAATTTTACTCCTTTGCGAATGGGGAAAGTATAGGTGCGGCCGTCGGCAGAAATCAGCCCGTTCTCTTTACTGGGGACCTGCGTCGCCAACGAGGGTTCCAGCTCGGTCAGCGAACTGCCTTTAAATTTAAGCAAAGTGTCATATACATTAATCAGCATTCCATGGGTTACCCCGTCGTAGGAATAAACCGGGTCTAACGATTCCATTTCCCCTTTGTGGGCTACGATGAGCGAATCTTTTGTTTCCGGCTGGGCACACGCCCCAAACAAAACGGCCAGTCCGATGAATAACCAAATTTTTTTCATTTTTTCCTCACTATATAAGCGGCTCCCCGTTTATGGTTGAGCCACGCATTGGCAAATTCCCGTGCGTCGTACGAACACAACACGGTGTTCCGGGCCGAAGCAGCGGGATCGGCCACCAGCACTTTGCCGTCCTTCCAGCCGCGCACAAGCACCAAATGGCCCGGGGTATGTTCTATAGCGGCTCCGGCCAATTCGCCTTTTTCATACGCAATACTGGCAACTACCAGCGAATCCGGCAACACAAAATCTTTTAGTTCGTTCAGTTCCGCGAACCGGCGCACATAGGTCTGAACGCCCAACGAACCCGCATACGCCATATTAAACAGCCAATTCCCGTAGATATTGGCGGAAGGATCAAACACCCCGCGCAGGACTTCTTCCGGCTGAATGACAATATCCAGCGCATTTAACGCCATACACAGCGAAACCGGACTGCAAATCCGGCGGCGGTCCGGGTGGAGCATTTCCATTTGCGACAGAGGCGCCACCTCTTTTTCAAAAGAACCCGCCGGCAGCCGGGAGGCATGTTTTCCGTCGTATTCAAACGGATCGCGCACCAGCGAAGCCGCTAAGAAAGACAGTTCCGCCTGCCCGTAAAATTTCAGCCGGTAACGGTATGCGTCTGCCGGGCGGGAGAGTGTCAGCTCGTCGGTGTTTACTTGCCCGGCCGGTGTTTGCTGGGGCGGGAAACTGGTTTTAATCTGTGCGCTGAGCAACCCCAGTTTAAAGAAATCACTCCATTTATTGTTCTGGCGCACCTGCACTTCCAGCAGGACGCCGCCGTCCGCCCCGGTGCGGTAATTGGCCGACAGCACCAAAGAACGAAAAGGAAACGAAGTTTTAACGGGAAAAGACAGTTTGGTTCGGATTCCGTCGGCGCAGGATTCCGCCTCCACATCGGCGGGGGTATGGGTTAAATTAAATACGGGCGGACGCCAAGACGCATGCTGAACCATAAGAAAACCTTATCGGGGCACCCGGACTTGAACCGGGAACCTCCCGCTCCCAAAGCGGGCGCTCTACCACTTGAGCCATGCCCCGAATGTGTATATTGTAGCAATTTTGCGTCCGATTCCCAACGAAAAAAAGAACTTGCTTGGCAACTAGCCGAGAGGACGCCAAGGAAGCATAAAAAAACCGCCCCATGGCGGTTTAAAATCTGGTTCCGGGACTAGGACTCGAACCTAGAATTAATGCTCCAGAGGCATCCGTGTTACCATTACACCATCCCGGAATAACATAAATATTTTAGCACATTTTTAAAAAAAGGGGAAATTTTTCTAAGTTTACGGTCTTTTTCCCCGCCGTGTGTTGGAATTTGTTATAATAAAAAAAGAGTTAGCGCCTATAGCTCAATCGGTTAGAGCAACCGACTCATAATCGGTGGGTTCCAGGTTCAAGTCCTGGTGGGCGCAGTATTTAAAACCCGCGCTTCGGTGCGGGTTTTTTGCGGCCACAGCACACCAACTGCTTGGTGTGCGGCAGGACTTGAAAGTCGGAGCGATGTTTTGGTTTGCGCTGACAAGACGCAAGGCCAAAACCGCGAGACCGGCCTGCAGGAATTTTCCGTCAGGAAAACTACCGGAAGGCAAGTCCTGGTGGGCGCAGTATTTAAAACCCGCGCCTCGGTGCGGGTTTTTATACATAACAAAAACCCTTCCGGCAGGAAGGGTTTTCTCATTCAATCTGTTTTTAGCGGGAAAAATGCAAAATGGAAAGAACTAACATGGCTTGCCGGTAGTCGGTTTTTTCCTGGTCGGAAAGCTGCGGATTTTCCGCCAGGGCTTCGGCCACGGTTTTTCCTTCCGGGCCGGGGATATCCGGATCCGCCTTGGCCCGAAGCAGGGCTTTTATAACAGGCGCCGTATTGCCTTGCGCCGCCAAAAACAACGCCGTGCTGCCGGCATTGTCCGCCGCGTTTACATGAGCCCCGTTTTTGGTAAATTCTTCCAAAACGCCGACGGACGGATTATACTGAGCCGCCACCATAAGGGCCGTTTGGCCGTTTTCATCAGCAATATGCAAATTGGCGCCGGCTTCCAGCAAATCGCGCACCACCTGCGGATTTTGTGCATTCCGCGCGGCATAAAACAAAGCCGTCCGGCCGGATTTATCGCGCGCATTGATATCTTCGCTGTGTTCAATTAATTTAAGGGTGTCCTGCAATTCGGCATGATTTTCAATGGAACGCATCAGCCGGGTGGCGCCGCGGGCGTCCGTATCTTTATTGTGGTACCGCAGATAAAGCCCGCCGGACAAAACTGCTAGCACTATTAAAACCGTCAAAACCGTACTTATTTTCATATGCTTAAAACCCCCGTGATTTATTGTATCAATTATTTATCCCGCCGCGCGGGTCCTTCTCAATTTGCTAAAATAGAGTTAATACCAATTACGAGGTTTTACGATGTCAACCGAAAAAACGCAACCCACACACAATAACGCGTTGGACGAAATCATCGCCCAGCGTTACGCCGAGGTAGATGAAATCCGCCAACAGGGCATAGCCCCTTATCCCAACCGCTGTGAAAAACAAATTTCCTGCCTGGACGCTAAAAACTCCGCCGAAGGAGCCGAAGCCGTTACCGCCGGCCGCTTAGTGCAGCTGCGCTTGATGGGCAAGGCCGCTTTTGCACACTTGCGCGATTTTTCGGGCCGCGTACAGCTCTACATTGCCAAAGATAATGTGGGCGACGAGCCGTATGCGTTCTTTAAAAAGCACATTGCCGTAGGGGACTTTGTGTCCGTTACCGGGCATATTTTTGTAACCAAAACGGGCGAAAAAACCGTAAAAGTAACAAAACTGACGCTTTTGTCCAAGGCCATTCGGCCCATGCCGGAAAAATACCACGGGCTGCAGGATACGGAAGTGCGCTTTCGCAAACGCCATTTGGATTTAATCGCCAACGAAGAAGTAAAAGAAATTTTTATTAAGCGCGCTAAAATTATTTCTTCTATCCGCAAAACCTTGGACGCCAAGGGCTTTTTGGAAGTGGAAACCCCTATTTTAAACCCGGATTCCGGCGGCGCGATTGCCCGTCCGTTTGAAACTTTCCACAACGCCCTTAAAATGCCGCTGTTTATGCGTATTGCGCTGGAACTGTACCACAAACGCTTAATTATCGGCGGAATGGACCGCATTTACGAAATTGGGCATATGTTCCGCAACGAAGGGATTGACACAACCCACAACCCCGAATTTACCATGATGGAACTGTATCAAGCATACGGCGATGTAAACACGATGGCCGATTTGTTTGACGAAATTTTAGGCAACGCCGCCAAAGCAATCGGGGTGGAAACGATCCATTTCCGCGGCTATGATGTGGACCTGCGCCCGCCTTACAAACGGCTTTACATTCCGCAGGCCTGGCAGGAAAAATTCGGCCGCGATATCCACGAAGTGTTAGACGGACGCAAATTTAACCGCGCCAAATTGGAAGAAGTCGCCAAAGAGCAGGGCGTTAAATTCTCGGCCGACGATTCCGACTCGGACATTTTTGACGAACTTTTTGAAGGCAAACTGCTGGCCGATTACCACAATCCGGTCATCGCATTGGATTATCCGACGGCCGTCAGCCCGTTCTCCAAAACCAAACCGGGCGACCCGGAAATTGTGGAACGGTTTGAGGTGTTCGTCAACGGGCAGGAACTGGCCAACGCCTATACCGAGCTCAACGACCCGGCCGACCAGCTGCAGCGCTTAAAAGACCAAGCCGCCGCCAAGGCCATCGCCAAAGGCGAGGACGCCGAAAACGCCGATATCTTGGACGCCGATTATATTGAAGCCATGGAAAGCGGTATGCCGCCTACCGGAGGAATGGGGATTGGCATTGACCGTATTATTATGATGCTGACCGGGCAGGATTCTATCCGCGAGATTATTCTTTTCCCCACGCTTAAAAAGCTGGAAGAAAAAGAAGAAAAATAAACAGACCGACGCTTTCGTCATCAAAACCCCGCTCCTTGAAAGAGCGGGGTTTTCCATTGTGAACATTCTCTTTACGGAAGCACATATTTCTGTGTTGACCCGGCAAAAGTAGTAAAGTATCGTCCTCCCATGCTGGTACATAAATTATTCGCCAGCCGACTGTGAACATTGGCCCAACATTCTTTGCGGTTTGGTGTAGAAGAATGATCATAGGCCATATAATATCCCATATCTTGAGTCCAACCGGCTACCCCTCCCGGATCAAACTTGTAGGTAATATCACCACACTGCACTTGCTGATTGCCAAAAACACAACCTTCAGGGAAAACACCCACCACGCCACTGTCTTCCAGTGAGGAAGGCAAATTATAGGTCCCGTTGGCATAATATAACATTTCTTGCGCATCCTTTATAGCTTTTGTTATAGGCATTAGGGAAGCGAACCGGGTCTTGGCTACCGACTTTTCATACTTGGGAAGCGCCACCGCCGCCAAAATCCCGATAATTAAAACCACCACTAATAGCTCTATTAGCGTAAATCCGGCGTTTTTTTCGCCGGAGAATGATTTTTGATATTTTTTGCTCATATGCAAAATTTATCAAAAAAAAAAAACAAATCAAGGAGGGATCCATTCCTGCTAAACAGGCCGCGCGGTCGCCTTTTCTTTTTCCGTCCTTTTTCCCGACGCCGGAAAAGAACGCCAGCCGCCAGCGGGACAATTTCCTCCATATAAGGTACAATACAACTATGAAATTTGAACGATTTGTAGCCGTGCGCTATTTAACCCGCCGCCAAGGATTGTTTGCTTTTATCACTACGCTAATTGGCGTAGCGGGCGTGAGCGTGGGCGTAGCGGCCTTAATTACCACACTGTCTGTTATGAACGGTTTTCAAACCGATATTAAAGACAAAATTATCGGGGCGCAAAGCCATATTCTCGTTTTTGGCAAAATGAGCGAACCTACCTATAAAAAGAATATACAGCTCATTGAAAAACTGCCGCTGGTGGAAGCCGCCGCCCCGCATATTTACGGTCAAGGGATTATTACTTACGCCGGCCAAAGCGTAGGGCTTATCGTGCGCGGGCTGGACCCGGAACAAGAGAAAAAAATTAATACGCTGGCGGATTCGGTGGAAGAAGGTTCTTTCACGCCCGACTGGCCGCAAGACGCCCCGCCGCCCTTAGTACTGGGCAGCGAACTGGCCGCCAACCTGGGCGCGGATATTGGGGACGATGTGGTGCTGATTTCTCCCCAATCCATTTCCACTTCGGCGGGCATGTTTCCCAAAATGAAAAAATTCCGCATCAGCGGTCTCCTGCGCACCGGGTATTATGAGTTTGACAATACCATCGCCTATACCCTGCTTTCCCACGCCAGCGATTTCTTAGGACTCAAACAAGGCACCACCGGCATCGCCGTCAAACTGCATAACATCAACGACGCCGAAAAAGCCGCCGCCCAAATTCAAGACGCCATTGGCTATGGGTATTCCGTGCGTACCTTTGCCCAGCTTAACAGCACGCTCTACGCCGCTTTAAAATTGGAAAAAACCATGATGTTTATTATCCTGTTTTTAATTATTGGGGTGGCTTCGCTCAATATCGCCGGCAATTTGATTTTGCTGGGCACCGAAAAACTGCGCGATATCGGCATTATGCGCGCCATGGGCGCCAGCCCGCGCATGATTCGCAAAGTATTTATGTGGGAAGCCATGGTGATTGCGGGCTTAGGCATTGTGCTGGGGCTGTTATTGGCGTGCCTCCTGTGCTGGATTATTGCTACTTTTAATATCGTAGAATTACCGGGCGATATTTATTATTTAACCAAAGTCCCGGTACGCATGCAGCTGTGGGATATTGTAGCCGTCATCGGCGGCAGCTGCTTGATTTGTTTTGCGGCGGGGTTGTATCCGGCTTTGAAGGCCTCCCGCGTACACCCGACGGACGCCATACGATACGGATAAATATGATTGAATTGGAACACCTAACCAAAATTTACGGCCAAGGCGGCGAAAATCTGTGCGTGCTGGAAGATGTAACGCTAACGATTCCGCGCGGTAAATTTACCGTGCTTTTAGGGCCCAGCGGATCGGGCAAGAGCACGCTGTTAAACCTAATTGCTATGTTGGATAAACCCACCTCCGGCACGATTCGCGTGGACGGGCAAAACATTACCGCCATACGCAGTGAATCCGTCCGTTCCGCTCTGCGGCTTAGAAAAATGGGATTTGTCTTTCAGTTTGACGGGCTGCTGCCGGAATTTTCTCTGTTGGAAAATGTAGATATGCCCGCCCTCATGCGCGGCAAACCGAATCCGCGTAAAGCGCTGGAATTACTGAAAAACTTAGGGCTGGGCGCTATGAGCCACAAACTGCCGGCTGATTTATCCGGCGGCGAAAAACAGCGCGCCAGCATCGCCCGCGCTTTGCGAAACGACCCGCCGCTCTTGCTGGCCGACGAACCCACCGGCAACCTGGACGCCGCCCGCAAACTGCAGGTGTTTGAAGATTTTGCCCGTATGAGCCGGGAAAAAGGACTGACGGTGCTGATGGTAACGCACGATGTGCACGCGTCCGAATATGCCGACGAAGTCTATACCCTGGAAAACCGCAAACTGGTAAAAACAAAATGAAAAAAGTACTGCTTTTGTTTCTTCTTCTGCCGCTGAACGCCGCCAGCTTATCCGACTGGCAGCAAACCGCCGCCGAAGCGGAGAGCCATAAAGTCCGGCAGACGGCCGAAAAACAAACTTTCAAACAAATCAAAGCCGAAGTAAAAGCCGGCTTTGAAGATTCTTTGGTGGATTTGGCGGACCTGTATTACGACGGAATCGGCACTAAGAAAAACTATAAAAAAGCGTACAAGTATTATAAAAAAGCGGCCAAACTGCACAACGAATACGCCGCCTACTCCCAAGCGTTTATGCTGATGTACGGGCAAGGCGTCAAAAAAAACCAAACAGAGGCGTTCCATATGTTCACCACGCTGGCGGAAAACGGGTTTCCGCCGGCGGCGCTGGAATTGTTCCGGGCGTATAAGGACGGAAACGGCTGTGAAAAAGATCCCGTTCAATCGCGCCGCTGGCTGGAACGGGCCGCGAATTATCGGCTGCCGGCCGGACTGCTTTATTTAGGCGCACAAACGCTGGAAGAAAACCCCGAAGAAGGATTTTTCCTATTAAAACAAGCGGCCGATTTGGAAAATATGCGCGCTCAATACCTAACGGCACTCTGCTACCAGGAAGGCACGGGCACCGAACCCGACCCCAACCGCGCATTTGAATATATGCTGCTGGCGGCGAAACAGCATTATGCCCCGGCCCAATGGCAAACGGCCCAGTGGTACGCCCAGGGATACGGCACCGAACCGAGCGCCTATCAGGCCTTCCGCTGGACGCGGCTGGCCGCCCAAAACGGCGAAGCGGCCGCCCAAAAACGGCTGGCTGAAATGTATGAAAAAGGAATCGGCACTGCCGTCAATTACCAACTTGCTAAAAAATGGGCCGAAGAAGCACAAAAAAATCAAAACAGGAGTTCGCGTTAAATGGAACAAATCATAGAAACCCGCACCGGGTTTGCCATTATCTTTATTTTGGCTATTGCCCTTTTTTTCCTGCGGAAACACTCGTATAATCCATTTAAAAAAACGCTGGAAAAGGCCTCCGCGGGCGATCCGCAGGCCCAGTATGAAATGGGACGCATGTATTACCGGGGGAAACATGTAGCACAAAATTATGTAACCGCACTGACCTGGTTTGATACGGCTGCTAAAAACGGGCATGTTCCGTCAATGAAAGCGCTGGCCGGCATGTATAACGCCGGGCAGGGTTGCGAAGAACCCCTTTTGGAAAAAACTTTTTTCTGGTACCACATGGCGGCCCAAACCGGTGATTTTGAAGCCCGCGTAAATTTAGCCGTTTGTTACCTCAACGGCATTGGCATTGAAAAAAATGAACCAAAAGGATTTGAACTCATGAAAGCCGCCGCCGATGCCAAAAGCCCCATTGCCCAAACCCTTACCGGGGACTTATACGAACGGGGAATTGGTGTGGAAAAAGACGAGAAAAAAGCCCTGCACTTTTATTTGCTGGCCGCCAAACAAGGCGAACCCCTGGCTAAGCAAAAAATTAAAAAATTACAGCAAAAAGCTCCGCACAAAAAATAACTTTGGCTTAACATACAAACAGGCCGCCGGTTACTCCGGCGGCCTGTTCAATAAAAGTACCCTTATAACGCAATTTTTAATTTGCGCGCCAAGGCGCGCAAAATATCTTTCTTTTGGGCGTCCTCTCCCAGCGAACGCAACCCGAGAAACACAAACTCCTGGGCGCGCACGGTATCGGGTTCAAAGCCAAAAATATCGGCATAGTTCAGCAATTCCACCAACTTCAGGGCGCAAATTTTATCCGCCGGGTTCCGGGCAAAGGCAAAAGCCAACAGTGTTAACTTTTCACTCACAGCGTCGCGCACCGGGCCTTTGGAAACATCTAACCCCAGGGTTTTGACATCTTCCATTAGTTCTTCTACGGCGTTTACATCTACTTCCGCCGCGCGGAACTCGGCCACCAAATCTACGGAAAGCACAAAATCCGCCACCGTCAAAAACGGTTTGGGAATAGGCGCGCCGACTAGCTGCAGCCCGCGCACGACCGGATATTGTTCTTCAAAAACCTGCGTGAATTTTTTATCGGTTTCTTCGTCCATTTTCCGCAGAACCAAGTCCACCACCTTGCGGCGCACATCCAAAAACATACTTACCAGCGGATATTGCTGCGGGAATGACTGCCGAATCAGGGCCGCACACTCGTCATATTTTTCAGCGCGGAACAATTCTTCCATCTTTCCAAACACACCCGCCCGGTCCAAGGCCCCTTCCGCTCCGGCGGCGCACAAAAAGTCCGTAGATCCGTGCTGGAAAACGGCAAAGCACATCTTCCGCTCCAACAGCGTCGTACGGGACTTGAGCGTAATATCCCCGTAACACAAATGGAACCCTTTCGCCGATAATTTCTGCGGTGCATACGCCAGCACATCGCACTCATACGCTTTTTGGGGATTGACCGTATCGTCCGCCAACAGCGAAACCACTTGCTGCAGGGCAATTTTTTCAAGCGGCATTACCTGCGGTTTTACATACCGTTCATAAACCACCGCCCCATTTTTAAGTTCCTTTAAATTGCTGGGCGCCGCGGCCAATTTTTCCACAAAAGCCGGTTCCAAATCCACCCCGCTGATCATCCGGTTCAGTTCTATGGCCCGGGCGGCATACTGCATAATCTGCACGGTTTCAATGCCGCTTACTTCGTCAAAGAACCAACCGCAGCTGGTGTACATCAGCATGGCGTTGCGCTGCATTTCCAACAGCGAAAGCGCGGTGGAACGGTCGTTCCACGCTTTTTCGGTGGCGTGTTTTAAGAAGAATTTATGCTGGGCGTCCAGCGAGCGGTCCAACACCAGGTCAATGTAATCGTTGCGCGCGTCCCACGGATTTTTAAAGTACTGTCCGCCGACGCTTTCAAAGGTTTTAATCATTTCGTCGCGCACGAAATCCAGCGCTTCGCGCAAAGGCCCGCGCCATTTTTGGTTCCAGCCCGGCTTCATACCCGAATTGCAGCCGCAGTTGGAACGCCACCGTTCCACCCCGTGAAAACAGCTCCAAGAGGAATTTTCCACAATCTGCGCTTCATACACGGGCGGATATTTCGCCAAAAATTCGCCGTAAACAGTCAGTTCCACATCGGGTGTTTCTTCTACTTTGCGCAAGCAATAGGCCATGGCCATTTCCGCAAATTTCTGATGATGCCCATAAGTTTCCCCGTCCGTAGCAATATGCATCAGCTGGGGTTCCTCGCCGGCGTTATAGGTGCTAAGCAGGCGGGAGGCGAACTTTTCGCCGGAGGAAAGCGTATCCGAAAAAGCAATCCCCTGGGAGATAGGCCCGTCGTAAAAGAACAGCGCGATATTTTTCCCGCTGGGCAAATTACAGCGGTACGCGCGTTTAGGATCCACCCCGGCGCCCACTTCCTGCCATTTTTCTTCGCCGATTTTACGAATCCGTTTGCATTGACCGGGCGCTAAAATCACAAATTTCATTCCTTCGGCGGCCAGCACTTCCAGCGTTTCGGTATTGCAGGCGGTTTCGGCCAGCCAGATGGCTTCAGGTTTGCGGCCGAACCGTTTTTCAAAATCGGCAATTCCCCACTTAACCTGGGTTACTTTATCGCGGGCATTGGCCAGGGGCAAAATCATATGGTTGTACACCTGGGCGATGGCACTGCCGTGCCCGCCGAAGCGTTCCCGGCTTTGTTTATCGGCTTCCAACACGGACTGATACACCTCGGGCTCGTGTTTCTCCATCCAGGAAAGCAGCGTCGGCCCGAAGTTAAAACTGATGTGGGCATAGTTATTGGTTAAATCAATTAAATCTTTATTGCCGTCCAGCACGCGCGCCAGGGCATTGGGCGAATAACATTCCGCACAGATACGGCTGTTCCAATCGTGAAACGGCGCCGCACTGTCCTGGATTTCAATTTCTTCCAGCCAAGCATTTTCCCGCGGGGGCTGGTAAAAGTGTCCGTGTATGCAAAGATATTTCATATATATATTTATAGCAATTAATGCTAAAATATGCACAACCCATATGCACGCCCGCCAGGGCTTGACGGCGGCGCAGAAGCGGTTATACTATAAACAGACCCACAAAACGGACCAATTAACAAGGGGCGCACTATGAAAAAAACTTTTATTCTGGATACCAATGTGCTTTTGCACGATGTCAACTGTCTGCACGCCTTTGAGGATAACGACATTATTATCCCCATGGCCGTCATAGAAGAGCTGGACGCTTTTAAAAGCGAAGGCGACACCCGCGGCAAAAACGCCCGTATGGTTTCCCGCGCGCTGGACGAAATGCGCCAGCAGGGGCGGTTAAACGAAGGGGTCAAACTGGCCAAAGGCGGTATACTTAAAATTGAGTTGGACAAACCCAATTCTTTGCCGCAGTCCTTGGCGTTTAACAAAGCCGACAATTCCATTTTGAACATTGCCTATACCCTCAGCAAAAAAGAAAGCTCTTACAAAAAAAATACGGCGCCGGTCATTGTCGTAACCAAGGATATCAATATGCGGCTTAAAGCCGAGGCGCTGGGTCTTTCCGCCCAGGACTATACCACCGATAAAGTGAATGTGGACGAACTCTATACCGGCGTGGCGGAAATGGAGGCCTCTCCCCAGCAAATAGACGCCTTCTACCGCGACAAAAAACTGCCGGTAGATCCGGATATTTATTTCCCGAATGAATTTATTATTTTAAAATCATCAGACGGCAGCAAAAAATCCGCCATGGGCCGGGTGTCCAACGGAGCGGAATTTGTTCTGCGTCCGCTGTCTTCGCAGGAACCCACGGCCTGGGGCATAAAGCCATTAAATAAAGAACAGCGCTTTGCCATGGAATTGCTGCTGGACGACAGCTTGGACATTGTTACCTTGGTAGGTACTGCCGGTACGGGCAAAACGCTTATCACCCTGGCCACCGGGCTGCAGCGAACTATGGACGAAAATGCTTACCGCCGGCTGGTGGTGTGCCGTTCCATCGTGCCCGTAGGGAAAGATTTGGGTTTCCTGCCCGGCACCAAGGAAGAAAAGCTGGAAGCGTGGATGGGCGCCATTTACGACAATCTGGCCTTCCTGGCCGACCGCAAAAATCCAGACGAAGGCGAAGAAAAAGCCCATTACCTGCTGGACAGCGGCAAAATAGAAATTGCGTCCGTTACCCATATGCGCGGGCGCTCCCTGCCGGGGCAGTATATGATTGTAGATGACGCGCAAAACCTAACCCCGCACGAGATGAAAACCATTCTCACCCGCGCGGGAGAAGGCACCAAAGTCGTTGTAACGGGGGACCCCTACCAAATTGATACCCCCTACCTGGATGTGGAATCCAACGGACTGACTTATTTGGTGGACCGGTTAAAAGGCCAAAAAAGCCACGGTCATATTACTTTTACCAAAACCGAACGGAGTCACCTGGCCGATTTGGCTTCCAAACTGTTATAACACGGTTTCCAATTTGGGAAAGGGCCTACCCCGGGGTGGGCCCTTTCGGCCGCTATACATAGGACCTTTGGCCTCTGGAAAAACCGGCCAAAAGCGGTACAATATAATAAGAAGGGCTATACCCTTTACCTATAAGGAGAAATTTATGCAATCGTTCCTTTGCCGCGTTATGACCGTTGTATTTGCGTTTAATTGTCTGGCGCCTGCCCCCGGCTGTGCACAGGCAGCTGCCGCTTCGCGCGAAGATGTTTCCGCCAAAATCCAAGAACGGCTGGGCCAGACGGTATCCCAACAACTGGAAGAAAGCGTTGCCAAAGCGGCGGAAAAGCTGGCTTATGCCGAATCCATCAGCGAAATGAAACAGGCCATTGTGGATATGCACAAAGCCATGGATAAAAAACACGCCGCCGAACAAAAGCAGAAACGATTGCAGGAACAACAAAAACAGATGGAAGAACGCTTTGTAGCCCAGCGTTCCTCTACTTATGTGGCGCCGCGCGCTAACCCGAATGCCTTTGTGAAATTCGCTAAAAACGAAGTACTTGCCCGGTTGGAAAAGGATGATTTGCCCTTAGAAGATTTAATTAATTATATTGATCCGTTTGATCCGTCCGAATACAAAACGCAAAACGCCATTTACGCGGGTGAAATTTTAGGCAACTCGCTGGACTCTTTCATCGCCCAACCCGACTATGAAACCATTGCTTCTTTAAGTTGGTTTCTGCCGTCCATCCAGCTGCGCGTGATGTACCGGCTCAGCCAGCTGCAGGGCAAATCCTACTCGTCCATAGACGATGTAATGGCCGTAGGCACGCTGCGTATTGCCTTGTGGAAAATGCATAATTTCTACCTGCAGACTCAACAGCCCGATCCAATTCAAATGGAAGAATCTGCCGCCAGCGCCGATGAAACCTACCGCTGGGAACGGGCCATGAAAGACAGCCCCGTCGCATTTTTTTACTCTTCCAAAACCGATTTGGCTTCCCTGCCGCCGAATTTGTATGCCCGGATTATGGAGCAATTTTTATCGGAACTGTCGGCCTTGAAAGCCAAAAAACCAGCGGAAGGAAGTTTGGAATACCAGCTGATGATGTCGCTGGCGGAATACGCCGCCACTTATGCCATGCTCACGGATCCGGCCAAAATTAAAAATATCGTGGGCTTGTTTGATGAAGGGGCCAAGCGCTCGCTTAAAGGGAAAGTGGTTGCGGGAAACTTCCAACAGCCCTACAGCGCCATTTTAAATAACATTTTTACCACCGTCTTTGAAGCCACCAAATACATGACGGCAGATTCCAGCGAATGGGACCAGGTAATTACGATGTTGGCGGATTTCTCCAATCCGGAAAAGTACTCCGTCCCTACCCGGATTTTTGCCCTGGAAGCTGCCGGCTTGCTCTATGGTTCTCCCAGCACTTGCCAAGCAGGCAACGCTTCGGCTCCCCATTATCCCGTATTTGTGCGCTGCAACAGCGGCAGTTCCCAAGCGGCCGATAAATACCGCGCCCTGTTTGCCCAGCGCACGGTGGATTTATACGCCCCGCTTACCCGTACGCATTACTTGTCTATAGAAGATTACGGGCTGGATTCCAAACAAATGCAAATGCTGGCCGATAAACTGGCCTACATTTACAACGGTTTTGCCAATGACGATTTGAAAATGGATTACAGCCGCCCGCGTATGAAAAACAGCTATGCGCTGGACCAAGGACAAGACGGCAAATCGCTGATTCTGAATGATAAAAATTCCGTACCGCGCCTGGTGCCGGTCAACCGGGGCCAACAATTCCAACTGCCGGACGGTTCCTTAAAAACCATCAGCGGTTTTGGCCGCACTTCTGACGGGCAATGGGTGGAAATGCAGCTGAAAAACGGCTTAAACTCCAAAAAAGTAAGCGATGAATACACCGCACAATTTGCGCTGTTTGTAGGAAATGCCGTTTTCTGGATTTACGGCGGAGAAATTTTCGCTCTGCTGGGCACCGCTTACCGCACCACCAAAGGCGCGATGATTGCCCTGCCAAAAGCGGTAAAAGCCGCGGCCACAGCCAATAAAGGCCGCCGTGCCCTGGCATTTAGCGTAGAAATTCAAAAAGGCGTACGGTTTGCCAATCTGTCTAAAACATTGGCTCGCAACGGCGTAACCATGGCCGCCATACGCACCACGGAAAAACCGGTAAGCAAAGCCAGCAGGAAACTGCCGGCAAAGCCCGATTATGCGCCGGAATTAGTGGATAAAACCCAATTGATTACTTCCCAGCATGCCTTAAAAGGCCAATATTCTAAATGGAATCCCAAACGCTGGGTAGGAATGAAACCGCCGCAGATTACGCGCTTCTCGTTCCAACAGTTTACGCCGGGATTTGGGTGGCAGGCCGGAACGGCGGAAGTAGCCGGAACCTCTTTAAGCAAAGGCGTGCACAGCTGGGACGACTGGCGCAAACTGCGCGCGGGTTTCCAATCGCTGCAGGATCCAGCCCAGCATGCGTTCCCTCAATTTTTTGACTATGCCGCCCGCAAGGCCCTGCAGCAGGAAGTCCGCTTGACGCAGGCCATGACCCAAGCGGCCAAAAATGGCGCGTTCAACTTATGGGTACCTGTAAAGACCCCGGTCTATGGTGCCGCCACCGCCGCAGAAAGTGAAGCCGTAACCTGGTGGAACTTTACCCGGCTGGGCCGCCCCGGAAATGAAGTGGCTTGGGAAGGAGCCCACAATGTGTTGATTACGCCCACTGTCAGCAGCCAAGCGGCACGCGCACGCGCGTTGGACCCGACGAAAATGCCCAATGCGGTGGAATTATATGCCGAGCAAATTCAAAACGGTTCGTGGCAGCAAGCGTTAATTAAACATTATTTCAATGAGGTGGAACGCAAAGGAATCAGCAAATATCTGCTGCCCAAATATGTACCGAATGCCAATTATTGGAAAGAGGTTGGCTCCAACTGGCGGTTTGGGCTCACTGCAGGCCGGGCCGTAGCTGGGAATACCCGCTTCTGGCAAGGGTTCAAAGCCAATATGATTTTCTTTACGGCCTGGGCCGGTTTGGATATGGGTACTTATCCGTTTATGAAATCCTGGGTGGCCAACAATGCCGCAAAGGACCAGCAGAAAGAAATGGATAAACATGGCGACACATTTGATCCCAAAAAATTGGAAGCAGATAACCAAGCCGCGCAAGCCGAACAGAAAGCTCTGAAAGAAGCCGGTGTGGCCGTGAACGATAATACAATGAGCACATTTGCCGATGTGTCCGGTAATACCAAAGAAACTTCCGAAGGGGCCCTGCTTGTGTTCCCGATTTTGAGCGCCCGTTATTATCTGATGCCGGAGGGTTTTGGCAAGATGTCTTTCGTTTCCGAACAAGACGCGGCAGTCTTGAAACAAATGGCCTCACGCATTCAGCTCAACCGCTCCCTGCGCGAACAGAATAAAGTTCGCCAGGAAAAATATGCAAAAATGGAAGAAGAATTCAAAGCCCAGCAACGGGAAATGATGAAACAGCAACTGCTGGAAGACCAGCAAATGTATGAAATGTTCTTCCAACAATTCGGCCCGGCGGCTAAAAACGAAATTACCGCCCTGTTCAACGATTACCGAAACCAAATGATGACCATTTTGGATTCGCCGCAGTCGCTGGAACAGCAATATGCCCAGATCACCCCGCTGCAGGAAAAATTCTCGTTAAAACTCCAGCAGAAATTGGAGGAATATATGAGAATGTCGGAATTACTGCAAGAACAAAAGGAACAAGAAATTTCCGAAGAGGAATATATCCCTGAATTCTAGAAAAAGCTTCGCATTTCCCACACAAACCCCGACGATGTCGGGGTTTGTGTTATTTTACCCTTCCTTAATCCAACCGCGTATATGCGGCCGCAAATTCCAAAAGAATGGGCCCCAATAAAAAGCCCGCTGAAAATCAACGGGCTTTAATAAGTTTTTAATTTAATGCAACCCGCACTTGCAAACATGGTCTTTTTCATACAGCTGCAAGCTCTGCGCTTCCAAGGGGCGGTACTCACTGGTACGGCGGATCAGTTCGTCAAAGTCAATGGTTTTAGACGGGAACATCGGGCCGTCCACACACGCAAAGCGCACTTTGCCTTCCACCGTTACCCGGCAACAGCCGCACATACCGGTCCCGTCCAGCATAATCGGGTTCAAACTGGCGTGAGGTTCCATACCCAGTTTATCCATTAAACGAGAGGTAAACTTCATCATCGGAATCGGGCCAATGATAAACCCGGCATTGATTTTTTCCCCTTCGTCGTGCAATTTTTGAATAGCATCGGTTACCATACCTTTCATACCGAAGCTGCCGTCGTCCGTAGTGCTGACGGTTTTATCACACAGGGCTTTCATTTCGGGTTCCAAAATCAGTAAATCTTTGGTGCGTGCACCCAGCACGGCAATCACGCGGTTGCCGGCTTCTTTAAACGCGCGGGCGATGGGATATACCTCGGCGATTCCCACGCCGCCGCCAACCACCGCTACCGTACCGTAATTTTTAATTTCCACGGGCGTTCCCAGCGGACCGGCCACATTTAAAAACTTCTCTCCTTGTTTAAACGAATTAAACATAGAAGTAGATTTGCCAATGGCCTGGATAATCACGGTAATGGTTCCTTTTTCTTTGTCCCAGTCCACCAGAGTAACCGGCACGCGTTCGCCGCCTTCGCGGCCGCGCAAAATGACGAACTGGCCTGGCTTGGCCGAAGCGGCAATCAGCGGTTTATAAAGTACAAATTTTACCACCACATCGTTTAAATTTTCTTTGACTAAAATGGTATTTTCTTCCATATTATTTTTCCTCTTTCAAATAGTCATTAATCCGGCGGGCGGCTTCAATGCCGTCTTTCATCGCCAAAAGCACCGTGGCTCCGCCGCGGATGATATCCCCGCCGGCATAAACACCCGGCAGTGTGGTTTTGCCTGCTTCGTCCAGCTCCAACACGCCGCGGTCCGTAGTTTTAAGTTCCGGCGTGGTTTTGGCGATAATCGGGTTGGGTTTTTGCCCGATAGCCACGATAATGGTATCCACCGGCATCACAAATTCCGACCCGGGGATTTCCACCGGCCGGCGGCGGCCTTTTTCGTCCGGCGCGCCCAACTCGTTGCGGGTGCATTTCAAACCGGCTACATGGCCTTTTTCGTCGGTTACCACTTCTTTGGGGGTTACCAAGTATTCAAATTGTACGCCTTCTTCTTTAGCGTGTTCCACTTCGGCGGCGCGGGCGGGCATTTCGGCGGTGCTTCGGCGGTAAGCGATGGTTACCGTATCGGGCCCCAGGCGCATCGCACAGCGGGCCGCGTCCATCGCGCTGTTCCCGCCGCCCAACACAGCCACATGTTTACCGACTTGAATGGGCGTATCCGTTTCCGGGAATTTATAGGCCTGCATCAGATTCACGCGGGTCAAAAATTCGTTGGCGCTATATACGCCTACGGCATTTTCCCCGGGGATACCCGTCATCGTAGGAAGCCCGGCTCCACTGCCCACATAAACCGCATCAAACTGTTTTAACAGGTCGGAAATTTTTTCGGTAGCGCCAACGAGCACATCGGTAACAAACTTTACGCCCATGGATTTGACCGTTTCAATTTCATGATCAATCACTTCCCGGGGCAAACGGAAAGAAGGAATCCCGTAGCGAAGCACCCCGCCAAACGCGTGCAAGGCCTCAAATACGGTTACTTCGTGCCCGGCGCGCGCGAGTTCCGCCGCCGCCGCAATAGAGGAAGGACCGGATCCGATACAAGCCACTTTTTTACCTGTAGGGGCGGCCGTCTGCGGGGTTTTTAAGAGCCCTTCTTTGCGCGCCGTATCGGCGGTATAACGCTCCAGCATACCGATATTGACCGACCCAAACCGATCTTTTAAAATACAGTTTCCTTCACAATGTTTTTCCTGCGGGCAGACGCGGCCGCAAATAGCGGGCAGCAAGCTGGTTTCCATAATTTTACCGGCGGCTTCGCCCACTTTTCCTTCTTTTAAAAGGGCGATAAAATCCGGGATTTGAACCCCTACCGGGCAGTTGGCCTGACAGCGGGCGTTCTTACAATGCAGGCAGCGGTCGGCCTCGGCCAGGGCTTCTTCTTTGGTAAAAATTTGGGCGACTTCTTCAAAGTTGCGTTTGCGCACTTCGGGATCTAATTGCTTCCCATTGTGGCGCGGTGCGGACGGATTTGGCATACGGTTCCTCCATCTAATTCAAAATAACGAGAGTAAAAAAAGCATTTTACGGCTATACTATTGATTAGGAACGGTTGTTCCCTGTATTTGTTGTACAATATATATAACATTATAGCAAAGCAAAAGGAGGGGGATATTATGTGCCATAAATGTGATTGTGCCGGAAAAGGATTAGCGGCTTTCCTGTTAGGGGCGATTGTAGGCGCCGCCGCGGGCGTATTGTTTGCGCCGGCCAAAGGAGAAACCACGCGCCGCAAACTTAAACGCTGGGCCGATGATACCTATGAAGAAAAGAAAGAATATGTATTGGAACACGCGGAAGATTTGAAAGGAAAAATCAAAGATCACGCCGCAGATTTAAAAGAAAGGATTTCCGCCCATGCCGAAGAAGCGCGGGAACGGATTTCCGAAGGGAAAGACAAGGTGGTAAAAGAATTTAACCGCCGCAAAGATGAAATTGCCGCTAAATTTAAAAAAGACGAAGAGTAGTGCTAAAAAGCCCCGGTTTTCCGGGGTTTTTTATTGGACGGAGCATTCTCGGCAGCAACGGGTATTTATTTTGTAACAAAATCTAACGAATTGCAAACGCCGCTGATACCGCTGGAACAAGTAATTTTTCCCGGCTCGGCATCGTGATTTAAATATAATTGAAGCGTAGTTCCTCCCCCCTGTCCATACACCCGCGTAACTCCCATAATAGAAAACCGCGTTTGATTGGATCCGCCGCCGTTATAATCATACCAAGAATCCGCGCAATAATAACGGCCGGTACTATCGGGCTGACAGCCCGTTAATGAAAGGTCTAAACCGTCCATGGTGTCGTGCGGATAAGAACCATTGGCCATATAATGCCGTTCTAATGAGTCGGCCAGCGATTTTATATTCTGAAATACCGCCGCCGCACGGGATTTTTCTACCGCTTTCTCATATTTCGGAACGGCCACTGCCGCCAGGATACTAATAATTAAAACAACCACTAACAGCTCTATTAGCGTAAATCCGGCGTTTTTTTCACCGGGAAATGTTTTTTGATAGATTTTGTGCATACGCAAAATTTATCAAAAAAAAAAACGAGTCAACCCCCTTGGCCGGGGCCAAACGGGCTGCCCCCGGCCAAGGGGGTTGCAACTTACGGTGCTAACACAAGTGGGGAAGAACCAATTGGAGATGTTTCTATAAAAGGCGAGCAGGAGCTCCCTACTCTAGGCCCGTTCATACGATTAGTTTTGGCCACATTGTTTATGTAATGTCGCACTCTACTAAAAATTTCTTAAAACACTTTG
>CALUZQ010000029.1 GCA_944325225.1 uncultured Elusimicrobiales bacterium | reverse complement strand
CTTCCGATATATGCTGACGCACGGTTTGAGCCAGTTCCGAACGGATTTGCAAATCTTCGTCGGGCACGGCGGCGCTTTCCTGCCAGCCGGCAGATTGACGGGCGGTTTTTGTTTTTTCCGGGTTGGAAAATGCTTTCCGGGCCCGTTGCGTCAATTGGGATTCTTCGGGATTCTCCTCAAAGCCCGGGATAGAGGACTTCATATGATCCAAAAAATTCTGAGCAAACGGAGCAACCTGCTGCAAGGTATTTTCATAACTGGCCTTCAGCCGCTGCACCCCCGAAGAGCTGGTCTGTACGGACGGCGGCTGATATTTTTCCTGCCGCCGGTAAATGGGAACGATTGGCATGCTTCCTCCTAACTGAATAGATTTAAGATATTATTGCCAAGCTTCCAGAACGAACCCCGGTTCTTGGCCGCGCTTCGGTATTGGGAAGCGGTTTGACTCAAGTTATAAATCCGCTCGGCGGCGGTTATATTATTTTCATATAGTGCGTCCTGGAAAGACTCCTCCAGGGCTTCTTGATCCAACAGGGCATTAAACCGGCTGTTTTTCAACAGCGTCTGCACTGTGGCAGAATTGGAAGTCAGCCCCGAAGCGGCCAGCGTGGTTTTTTGCTCTCCCAGAGTTTGACGATAACTGTCGTAGAGTTCCTGCCCGCGTTCGGCAGCGGATTTGAACAAATACTCGCCTTGCCGCTGGGCCGCTTCTGCGGTATATTGGGCTTGGCGGTCTGCGTCGCGGGCTAAATCCTCGTAGTAGTCCATATCGGATTTACGGTCCCCCAACAGTGAAGCGGCACTGGAAATTATTTTTCCCCCCGCTCTAAATACTCCTCCCATATTATTTCCTCCTGAATGTGAAATGTAAAAATTTAACACAACCTCGGCGGCAATACCGGCCGTCAAACTTGCCGCCCAGCCGCCGGATAAACCGCAAAGCCGCCCCGTATCGTTCATCGGCAAAGTTATACAATTCTTCGTATTGCGTTAAAGCGGTGCTCAGCCAGCGGCGCGCCAGCCACAGAAAAGTTTTAGCCACCCGCTCCACGCCCCGTCCGGTCAACAGCCACACACAGGCCCGCCTTCCCAGCAGAGTGTCCGGCGCCAGGCCAAACATAGCAATCGGCTCAGCGGCGTATTCCAAAACAAAGGCCGATGTGGATTGCGCCAAAAACCCCTGCAATAACGACTCCGCCGTTTGGCCCAGAAAAGCCGCCGCCAGTTCTACCCGGTCCTCCGGGCGCAGCCGCGCGGCCAGCCGCGGGCAGTCTTCCCCATAAGCCCGGCGCAATTTCAATTTATTTTTCTGGTAAAAAATGTGCATAAAAACTATAATAAATAGACATCTTTATTTAAGGAGCGTTTTATGACTTTACTGGTTCTTTTGGGCTTACTGGCTGTAGCAGCTATGTACGCCGTGTTCTTTTTGCTGTTTAAGCTGTTGTGGGTCATTTTGAAAAAAGATTCCAACAAATGGCCGCTTATTTGGGCGGGCATTTCCACGGTGCTGTTTGGCATTGTATTAAGCGCCTTGGCGGCCTGGGGCATTTACAAAGTCATATCGCCGTTTAGCGGTATGATGGATCGCTTTTCCGAAAATCCAGCCCCGGTGTATGGCGAACGGGTCTATACCGACCCGGTTTACCGATTCCAGTTGGATGTATTTGACGGAATGGACTTCTCGGAATGGATGGAATTTGACGATGTAGATATAAAATTAGGGTTAGACACTAACTTCTTAAAAGACAATCAATCCCAAGAAGAAAAAGAAGCAAACGACCAAAAAACCATAGCCGCCCTGTTAATCCGCCAAAGCGATGTGGATGAAGGGCACCCGCTGCAGGATTTACGGCAAGGGCTGGCCTCGGCCGCAAACCGTCGGCGGGATGTGGAAATTTCGTCCCAGGAAGATTTAACCATAGACGGCTATCCGGCTATGTTTGTGGCGGGAAAAGTATTCACCAACCAAGGAGTAGTTCTCCCGTTCTGGCTGACGGCCGTGGCCGATTCGTACCAACAGGTTTTCTATGTGGTTACTTTTGCCTTACAGGAAAATCCGACGGCCGAAGCATACGCCCTGCAAACGGCCCGCAGCTTGCAGCTGGAAAACGGCTCGGCTCTGCCGGGGACAACCGATTCTTCTGCCTTGCCGGCTGAACCTCAGCCCGCGGCGGCCTCGTTATAACAGGTTGGCTATCTGCTGCAGGGGGCTTCTGAAAGGAAGCCCCCTTTCTTTTGGATTACGCTAGACAATGCGGCTGATGAAAGCCAGCAAAGTAACGGGCAGGGGTTCGGTTTGTTTAAAAATAACCGAAGGCACCAGCGAATGTGTGCCGGAGAGGGACAGCACATAATCTTGCGTTTTAAGCGTAATGGGTGTGTTGAAATTTTCGGTTCCGCGCTGGATAATTTCGTCCAGCTGATTGGGATCGGTGCCTACTTTTCCGCCGCGGCTGTCCAGCATTTTAACAGTTACGGACACTAATCGGCGGCGGCGGTCCTGCATGGTTCCGTTTGCTTGTTCCAGTACGGCGGGCAGGGTTTGCAGTTCGGCTTCGTAAGCCAGCCCGGCATGCACGCACTTCATCGGACGGGGCAAAGTAATTTTTCCATCTTCCACCACCAACCCGGCCAACGGGCTTCCGTCGGCCAGAACGCCAACTTCGCACCCCTCCAAATGCTCCAGCCCGCCCAGTTCGCTAAAAGCGGTTTCGCTTTTGCGGGAAACAGCCGCGTCCAGGAAGAGCTGGTCCTCGGGTTCCTTGCTGGCCAGCCGCTGGGCCAGCCGTTCAATAAAACAGCGTCCGTTGCGTTCTACCGCAAACCAAATTTCATCGTAGCCGCGGTTTGGGATTGTGCAGATGCTTTTATAATTGCCCTGGGTATCGTGGCGGGTCCAGGCGCAGACATTTTGCTCCGCCAAATAAGTCAGCACGGCCAGCGTACCATTATCCAACACACACCAGATGAGGTTATCCGGCTCCTGTTGATAGCAAACCTCACGAATTTCCCGGTTGAAGAAAATATGTTTGGCGTACAGGGTTAAATCGTTGCTGGTGTAAGAGGCGGAATTGTAGTCGTAATAAAAATCCCGCAATACGCCGCCGCGTGCCTGCACATACAGGGCCTTGTTTCCCACCATCAAGGGCGCGGTGCGGCTGGCGCCGCGTTCACTTTGCTGTTGGATTTGGATATTATAAGGCGTCAGCGCGCCGGAACTGCTGATGGTCCACTCGCTGCCGGCCGTAAATACTAAGAGTTTGTTGGATACCGCCACCGAATGAATGGCATTGAGTTTTTTGCCGGATAAATTGACGCTGATAGAATCGGAATCTTCCAAGGTATTGCGGGCATGGCCGAAGTTATCGTACTCGCCGGTTTTGGAAAACCAAATGGTCTGCGCTTCGGCTTGGGTGCCGGCCAGCCCCAGGCGGTCTTGGTAAAAGAATACACAGCTGGGATATCCGGCCGCGGGGCTGAATGAACCTTCGGCCCAGTCGGCCGTCCAGTCCTGCGCTCCAAAGGAGCGCTCCACCTTTACAGCCAATTTCCGCTCGTTGACGAAATCGCTCACGCGCAGCACCCCTTCCTGCACAAAGGAATCGGACTGCAGCTCATAACCGGCTTCCCCGCTGATCTGGCAAGCCCGCAGGCGGACGCAATACATTTCGGCGGTATCTTCCAGCTGGCCGAAAGTATTTAGGTTGTCATCGGCGGTTTCGCGGGAGAAGATTTTAACTTCTTCCCAGGTTTGGCCCATATCGGTAGATACATCCAGCGCCAGTTTTCCGTTCCACTGGCCGGTGGTGCGCAATTTCCAATCGCCGCCGCTCTTGATAAAGGTGGAAACATCCTCATAGCCCAAGGTGCCCGTCTGCAGCTGGCTGGGCAGCCGATGCGTTAAGGAGAAACACCCGCCCACATGCCCGGGTTTAAAACAATCAAAATCGCTTTCCAGCAAGTATTTGTTTTCTCCTTGGGCGATAATTTCGCCTTTGTTGGATCCGCCGCTGAGCGTTTGAGTAAAAATAACGGCCGGCGGGACCGTAAAACCTTCCAGGTAATAAATAATCAGCTGTTTGCCGTTACACGAGCCGCCGGTATCGCGGGGAGATTCTATCTTTACCAGTCCGCCGTAATTATATCCCCGGTATCCCTGCGGGCCAAAAGTGTTGTTAAAAGCCGCCACCATAGCGGCTACATCCAGCCCGAAGTCGCTTCCGGCGAAGAAAATAATGTCATCAAAAGTGGCGTAAACGGCCCAGTTGGGATACAAAATGGGCTGGAAAGAAAGCGTAGCGCTGACCCCTTCGGACACCTGGGTATCCTGATACTGCACGGCGCGCAGGTGTTTGGTTTCGTTGGTATTCGTCAGCATAAACGGACCGTACTTAATAGACACATCGGTAAATTCAAACGAACCGCTTTCTACCCGCACCAACTGCTTGGGCGGATATTTGGGGTGGGTCAGAAAAAGCTTCTGGTCATATTGGGTATAATTGAGGTAACGCACCTCAGCGCTGCTGTAGGGGGTGGCGATTTCATACGGGTCCCCCTGTGTGCTGGCAATACGCCCGGCCGAAGAATAGACCCGCATATACTTGTCCCCCAGTTCCAAGACATAGGATTCTTCTTCCCCCAATACAAACGGAATAATGCGGCATTCTTTGGCTTCGTATTTGGCCTCTCCCATAAACAAGGTTCCGGGGCGGTTGGAAGCCCCACCTTGCGGGTGGACATAAAAGTTCCGGGCGGTTTTAAGCCAAGAGCCATAGGCCGAGCTGTCGGCGCGGCCATGGAGAGAGGGGCTGATTTCCCCACCAGAAAAAGACGGCTGTAAATGATGAATAGGCATTAGCGCACCTCGGTAAAAGCGTCGGGAAAATCGGCGCGGGAAAAATTTTCGGTCATATTGCTGCGGCGGGCTTCGTCCAAACTAAGGGTGTATTTCTGTAAAATTTGAGAAGCCAAACCGCTGTCTCCCGTTAGAGCAACGGCCAGATCACACGCCAGCGCCAGCGAAAAGGACTTTACAAAAGCCGGGTCAAACAAATTTTCGTCTAAAATACGGCGGGTATATTGCGCATAGGCCTCTGGGACATTTGCCTCCAGCACCCGGCAATGCAAATCCGTGCGGAAGATTTCTCTAAATTTCAGCGGCTGCTGAGGGGCAGCTTTTGTAAAAACCCGGCGAATAAACAGCGCTTCGGTTGGATATTTATAAAGAAACCGGGCCGTATCGGCCGAATCATTTTCAATAAATATCAACGGTTCCTCCGCCCCGGCAAACCCCCAATTATGGGTCCGAAGGACTTCATCCCGAACCGGTTCATAAAACAAATTTAAACGCCGGGCCCTTTCATCGTCCTGTTCTAAGGAGGATATCGGGGCTTGGCCTAACTGCGCCAAAGCCAAATTGCATATAGTAATTTTTGATATCATTTTTTTGACTCCTATTTTATTTTTATTTAAATTTTAAGTATTTTTATTTTTATATATACTTTTAAAATTATCAAAAGCAATATTTTCAAGCAGAATTTTATATCAAAAATATTTTTTATTTTTATTTATTTTTATTTTTTAATAGTTTTTATTTTCAATATATTTTTATTATTATTTCTCCCTCAAAAGAAAGTAGATTTAAAAATAAAACAATTTT
The DNA here is from genome assembly GCA_944325225.1 of uncultured Elusimicrobiales bacterium. GTDB lineage: Bacteria > Elusimicrobiota > Elusimicrobia > Elusimicrobiales > Elusimicrobiaceae > Avelusimicrobium. The sequence goes on along the minus strand of CALUZQ010000029.1, from coordinate 16,942 downwards.
AATTGCTTTTTTAAAAATACTTATATTTTAAGCTATTTTATTTTTATATATATTTTTAAAAAAATAAAAGAATTTAATTGTAAGTACTTTCAAAAATAAAAAAGAGTGGGAAATGTCCTCTTAAAACCAGGGAGAAAGCCATGCAAAATTCCGCTTAAAGCAGACGAAATTGTATTTTCCTTGCCGCTAAAGTATCTTTTGGCGGGGAAAAGAGTCATAAAACCCCTTATTTTTTCCAAAAACTGGGTAAATTGAGGTTTTTTATTGAGTTTAAGCAGTTTGCTGTGCAAAATCTTTTTAAAGGTGTTGCTTCGTAAAAGCGTGGAGTAAAATGGGAAGGGGTGCCGGGCCGTCTGCCAACCAAACGGCCCGGACGCTTGGGCGGCCGAAATACGCGCCGCCGCACCCATGGACAGAAAGGCCCTATTTCATATCTACGGCATCGCTCAAGAAGCAGGAGAGTTTCCCCGCCGTGCCGGAACCGCTGACGGTGTAATAAGCCCGCAGGAACCGTTTGGCGCCGTTCGGCAAGGCCAAGGCGAACAAGTTTTTAATGGCCTGTAAATCCGCCTGGGCGAAGGTGGCGATCATCAACTCTTCCGCGTCCGAGAATTGCTCGGAATCGTCGGTTTGCAGCGCCACTTTCAGCTGGGTTACCCCGCTGAATGCTTCATCAGCGCGGCACACGGCAAACAATCCGCCCGGCACGGCATTTCCGGCGGCGCCCAAATCAATGATATTTTCGGACGCCCCGCTGGCCTTCACGGCCTGTTTATCGGACATCATAGCGTTTTGATCAAGTAACATAGTTCCTCCTATTTCACCACGGCTTCGGTGTCCGTGATAGCGTCGCAGATATGCACCGGGATTTCGTTGAAAGTCATCAACGGGCGGGAAGTAATCTGATCCGGCGTGTACTGGACATTGGTGCGGTTGCTGGTCAGTTTTCTAAGTGCGGCCTTTACGGTACGGTTCATATACCACACCGGTTTGCCCATGGACAAGCTTTGGATTCGTTCTTCCAATTCGCACATTTGGTCAATCAAGTCCGACGGCACATTTTTTACATCAATGTTGCAGATGCGGCCCGCGTAGCGCCAATCCTGAACGGCCAGCCCCAGTTTCCACTCAAAGTATTCTTTGTAGGCGGGGTATTCGTTGCCGTCGGCGTCAATGTGGTTGACCAGCCCGTGGTCCACGCGCTGGATACCGGCTTTGGACCCTTTGGGGAAGAAGGTAAACACCTTATCGGTATCCCACACGACCAGGTAAATGGAGGAGTTTTGCCCCTCGGTTTCGCCGCCGGCGTCAATAACATTGCGGGAGCTTTCGGCGCCGTCCAATTCGCAATAACGAGCGGCCAGCCCGGTAAAGCGTTCGGGATTTTGCCCGACATTCCCATAGATTAAGTTAGACGCCATGGTATTGGACATACCGGCGATAATCGCGCGGGACTGACCGGTGCGGACGGCTTCCACATGGCCGCCTTTTTCGGCCACCAGTTTATCCACCACGGAATAAGCCGACAGCGTGCCGTACGATTCCACCACCACTTTGGTCGTGGCTTTGGCGGGTTCAATGCCTTGGTAAGCGCGGCGCCAGGTGCCTTCCGGAATGCCGGTGCGCACGGCGTATTCGTGGCCGCTGTCTAAAGAGCTTTCGGTAACCAGGGCGTCGGCGATGATGTCGTTGGATTGACTTAATACCTCGGCGATGGCCAGTTCCTGGCCGGAGGGGTCAAATTGCTTGGCGTAATCCACCAAACTGTAATGTTTATCAGCAATAATTGCCATTTAATTCTCCTTTAATTGTTTTTTCCGTACAACGCCTCGGCGAAGGTTTTATCCTGCGGAGCGGCGGGTTTGCCGCCGGGGAGTACATCTTCGCTGATACTTTTGCCAATCTCGCTAAAGGTACGGACGATAACGGGATGGTTCCCCAGCCCCGTGGCTTCCAAAAGTTCGCGCAGTTCCGGGCCGCCAAACGCGTCGGCCGCGCGCACCGCCAAAGCGACGGCGGCTTCAGTCTGCGGGCCGAAAGCGGCTTTGGTCTGCTCGGCCCAGCGCGCAACGATTTGGTTTTTTTCTTCAGCCCCGCGCTGAGCGCCCGAACGAGCATAGCGGGCTTCCAAATCCAGCAGTTGCTGGACCTGTTCTTCCGAAAGCCCCATTTCCTGCGAAAGCGCTTTAAATTCTTCTAAAGCGTCTTGCGGGAAAGAAATATCCTCGGGCATTTTTAGGTTTTGGTAAGCCGACGGGTCCGGGGCGGGGTCCGTCCGGGGGTCTTGCGGCGCCGGAGCCGGATTATGCTCCTGCTCCGCCGCCAAAGCGGCAGCTGCCGGCCCGGACGGGGCGTTCAAATCGGTATTTTTTTGCGGGGCCGTTTCAGCCGCCGCGGTTTCGGTTGGGTTCATGGGTTCATCTCCTCTGTTAAACGGTTGATTTCATTTTGTTCCGCCTGCACCTGCGAGAGGTATTCCCCCCGCATTTGAGCGTAGGCGGCGGGGGCGGCGTCCTCTATTTCCGCCAGCAGAAAAAGCCCAATACTCTGCTGGCCGCAGTGAAATGCCGTAGCATACGGATCGCCGGGTACAAAACCGTGCTGGCGGATTTGAGCCGCCTGCAAAATCCGCCACAGCAGGCGGCGGCCTTGTACAGTTTTTAAGACGGCCTGCAAATCGCAGGCGTTGCGTTTTTTAAGTTGTTTTTCGTTCATAAGAAATGTTGGGAAGAAAGTCCTTTCCGGCGGGATCTTTCTTCCCCGTCCGCCCAGCGCTCGCTTATGTAGGCGCCTGCGGCGGAACCTTTAAAATCCACGGGAGCAAACCGTGCCGGACGGTTTATTCCCGTGCTGTGCCGGGCCGTACCGCTTATAAAGACGCGCCCCGCCGCACAGCTTTGTTTTTACTTATCCGGATTTTCAGCCGCCGGCTGTGAAAGGGAAGCCGGCTGGCTTTGAAGGGCCTGCTCCTGCGCCTGTTGGCGGCGGGCAGCACGGATTTGATCGGTTTGCTGTTCACTGCGAAGCAAAGCCGGGGCTACGCCCAGGGTGTTGAGTCCTTCTTCCAAAGCGCGGTCGTAATCAATGCGGTCCAGCACCTCGGGGTGGGCCGCCGCCAGCGAAGCGGCATAATTGAGTCCCTGTACCAAAGCCGCCAGTCCCGCCGCTTTTTGGGCTTGGGCAATCATAGACACATATTCCACCTTCATCTCCAGCCCCTGAATACTTTCCGGCGGAGCCGGCAGCAGTCCCTGCCGAAACAGCACATTAAACGCCCGGTCAATCAGCGGATCAAGCAGTTCGTTTTTCAGCCGTTCCAACACCGGCCCCAGTACCAAAAGTTTTTCCTGGTGCCGTTCGGCCACTTCGGCGGCGGTCATATTGGAATAATTTTGCGTGGAAAGCATGAGGAAAACATCGGCAAAGAACTGGGCGCGGATCGTATCGCGCACGCTTTGAATGGACGCCTCTAACGATTTCAAATCCGGCTGGACCTGATAGGCGGGTTTAACGGCGGCATCGGTCGTACCGTTAAAGCGGGTAATGCCGCCGGGCAATAAATTCACTTCCCCCTGTACATTGGAAGAAACCATCATGGGCGGATTGGTGCTTTTATCCAAGCCAACGAGTTTGGTTTTCTGCATTTTTTGCAGCATTTTCGTATCGCCCAGGCACTTCCACCCCGGTCCGCGGCCATAAGCGTCGGCCGCGTTTTTCACTTCCCAGCGGGCGGCAATAACGGGAAACTCCCGGTAGCCGCTTTGGCGAAGCAGATGCCCGTTATCGGTTAAATAAACCGAACCATAGGGCATATGGGCCTGGTCCTGCTTGGCGGGATTATAGGCCGGATTGGGCAAAATCAAATGGATAATTTTATGCCAGCGAAACTGACGGTTATCCTCGCACTCCCGGCGAACAGCCGGCGGCAGATGCGCGGCGCCGAATGCGCTTTGCATTTGTTCCGCCGTCATAAAGAACTCGCGCCCAAAGCGGTTGACCCGACCGGCGGCGTCGGTTCCCAGGCAGTATTCGCCAATGGTAAACGGACGGCAGCGAATGCCTTTCCGCGCGTCCTCCTCCACCAAAAAAGCCGCCGTGCCAAATACCGCAATTTCCTGATAAAACCCGTGCAGCACGCTATAGACATTACTTTTGGCAAAAACATCTTCCAGCCGTTTTTTGATTTCAAACAGCCATTCCCGCACCCCGGGAAGATTCATCAATTCTTCGGGGGCCAGGGTTAAATCAAACCAACTGCGCGAAGGGCTGGTCAGTCCGCTCATCATACCGGCGCACAGCACTTCTACCGCCAGACACGGGTCGGAATCCAGCAGGGTTTTATGGTCAATCCGGCGGCCTTGGTTGGGGGTCTGCCCGTCAAAAAAGCCGCGGGTAGGCGCCAGGTAAGAGGATAACTCTTTCCAGACGGGCGTCCACGAGCTGCGCTCGCTTTTTAATTCGTCATACAGACGCAAATAATCGGTTGCTTGTTGTGTATTATTTTTCATAGGGAGCATAACGGCAAGTTTATCGTGCGAAGAAAAAATAAATTTACTAAGATAGGAATAAGAAGGAGGATTTTTATGATCAGTATTATTACGATTTTGATTTTTGTGGTACTTCTAGCCGTACCGGGGTTTTATATTATTACGAGGAAAGTATTTCCGAGAGGAAGCAAAAAGTCAGCGATGTGGATTTCCGTTTTGCTGACGGTGCTGTTGGTAGCCATTTTGGCTTTTGTAACGGCGGCTACGCCGGTGTAGGGCAAAAATAGTTTTACAAACCCGTCCGCCAGGGCGGGTTTTTTTATATAAAACCCAACCGGCGCAACAAGGTCGTGGCCAACACAACTGAAATTTGTAGGAAAATAAAGGATTTACTTCGGTAGGATTACTGCTATTTTTTGATTATAGCATAAAAACAACTCTTCTGTCAAGTATTTTTTAAAAAGAAACGAAAGCGCCGTCTAAGAAAAGCCGACAGATACCGCCCGGCACGGCGGCCGCCTCAACTATTACGAATGGATTGATTTCTACCAATGAAGAAAAACAGCCATATCTGCCCCGGTTAATTTGTTCAACGGGGAATCTTTTTTCCAACCGGTTACCAGCTTTGCTTCAGGCGAAGCTTCAAAGAGGGAGCGACTGTCCGGCGGAACTTGAAAATAATCGGCAAACGGATTATCTATTTTGGGGTAATCGGGCCGCAGCAGCGAAAGGACAAACGACTTTCCCCCCAACATAGAATCCAAATTAAAATCCCAGTAATACGACACATGCCCGTTGCCGGCATACACCACAATAAGGGCTTGCGGGTCCGCCTGCCGCACCTGCCGCAGGATTTCAGCCCACCGCAAATTGCGCTGACGCACCCCTTCAAAAGAAATAGCAAAATCCCAATACATTTGATCCGTGGGGAAGCGGTCCAACTCTTTCCACAAGAAAGCATATATACTGTTTTGATCGGAAAGCCCCAACACCGGGATTCCCGCTTTTAGGGCCGCGGCAAATACGGGGGTATTGTAAGCTGAGATTTTTTCCAGTTCGTCCGGTTGGGTAATCAAGCGTTGTTTCCAATCGGTAATCTTCCGCGGAACCGGCAGAAATTCCGTGGCCAAATAAATGCGGCGGCCGGGATAAATCGCCGGCAGCTGGGCCAGCAGGGATTCCACTTCGCCGGCTATACGGGGCACCCCATGCCATTCGCCCACATACAGCATTTGCAAATCTTTGGGCAAATAATCGGCATACGGAATCGTACCGGAATGAACCTTGATTTTTCGGTTGGCGAGTATTTTTGCTTTATGCTTTAAGAAAGTATTTCGTTGATTTAAAAAACGCTTGAGCGAGCCAATCAAACGGCGGTTGTTCTGTGCGGCCAAATGCCGGTAAACAGCCAAGGACAGCTGCCTGCCAATATGGGTTTGCAAGAGCTCGGCTCCGTGCCCTTCCATAACCGCCGCGGGCAGTTTGACTTTTATATTCTCCACCGCAAAAGCCGCCGGCGCCAGCTTTCCCGCCGCCTTACCGGGCTGAGCACCCAACCCCAGAGGAAACAGTAAAATCAGCCCAACAAGCATTTTTTTCATTTCTTATGCACCGCGCTTTCCAACTACAGAATGACCGTCAAATCGGAACCAAATAATTTTTTGAACGGAAATTTCTTTTTCCAACTCGCCACCAGTTTGGCGTGGGAGAGCTCATTAAATTGAGTAACCAAATCCAACGGCATGGGGAAATAACCCGCATAGGAATTTTCCATCAATATAAAATCCGCATTAATCATAGAGATTACAAATGCACGGCCGCCCAGCATGGAGGAAACGCTGTCCACCTCGTTATATACTACATGGCTAAATCCCGCATACACCACAATCAAGGCCGTGGGGTCCTCCTGTTGCAGGGCTTGCAGCATGCGCGACCAATGCCCATTTCGCACCCGCACCCCTTCAAAAGAAGTAGAAAAAGCATAATACATATCCCAATTGGGGGTTTGCTTGATTTCTTTTTGCAAAATGGAAATCAGCTCGGGATCATTCTCCAGCCCCAGCAAAAAGATGCCGTTTTTCAGCGCGGTCTGAAACACTTGCGGGTTATAATAAACCACTTTTTCCAGTTCCGCGGGGGACGAAATTACACTGCCGAAAGGTAAAAATTCCGTGGCTAAATAAATGCGGCGGCCGGGATAAATTTGCGGCAGCTGGGCCAGCAGGGATTCCATCTCCCGAGCCACCTCCAAATCGTAATGGCATTCCCCGACATACAGTACCTGCAAATCCTTAGGCAGATAATTCGCATACGGGAGTTTGCTTTCAAACAGGTGCCACTGTCTGTTGGCAAGAATTTGCTCTTTGTTTTTTAAAAATACTTCTCTTTCCTTCAAAAACCGCTGCAGCGAACCCAGTAACCGCCGGTTATTGCGAAGCGCCGCCTGGCGGTACATCGCCAGCGGAATTTGCCGTTCTACATAACGGCGAACAACATCCGCCCCGTGCTTGTGCATCACAAACGAAGGGAGCTTGACTTTCATATTTTCAAGTATAAATTCCTTGCTGACAGAATCCCCCGGTTTCCAGCCGGCAGCCATCAGCGTTTTAACGGTTTTACCGCCCTGGGCGGCAGCGACGGGCGGAATTAAAAGCATCAAACAACAGCACAAACCACAAATATAATTTTTTTTAGAAAACATAATAGTACAGTCTTTCGTTATTTTTCCTCACGCGGATGCAGGATAATGGTCATATCGGAACCCATAATTTTTTTAAGCCGGGTGTTTTTCTTCCAGTTTTCCACCAATTTCGCTTCTATAGAAGCATTAAATTGCTGTTCAATCGTTTTGCTTTCGCGCATATAGCGAAAAAGCGGATTATTCAGCGGCAAATACTCCGGTACCGTAAACAAAACCACAAACGAGCGGCCGCCTAATTTAGAAGCCAAAGTGAAATCCCGGTGATATCCCACATGGCCAAACCCGGCATATACCACAATCAGCGCGTCCGGATCGGCCTGGCGCAAGGACCGCAGGGATTGCGCCCAAATCCGATTGCGAAAACGCATGCCTTCAAACGAGGTTGCATAGTCTTCATACATTTGCCCCGTAGGATAAAGGCCCGTTTCGCGCATAAGCTGCTTAAAAATGGCCCATTCGGGCTCCAACCCGAGCACAGGGATTCCGCTTTCCAACGCCGCGTAAAGAACCGGTGTGGACATACGGGGAACCCCTTGCAGCAAATCGGCAATTTCTTCCGGGCGGGTAACCGTACGGTCCATAGAAAGTGGAATCCGCTCATAAGCGGGCAAAAATTCCGTAGCCAAATAAATGCGGCGGTTGGGATAAATTTTAGGCAGCTGGCGAATTAAACTTTCCACTTCCCCCGCCAACCCGGGAATATGGTGTACTTCCCCCAAATAAAGCGTTTGCAAATCAGTCGGCAGATACGAGCCATACGGGATTTCTTCCGTAAAAACACGGCTGTCTATGTGGGCCGCAATTTGAGGAGCGTGCGCCCGGAAATCTTCATACTCGCGCAAAAAACGCTGCAGCGATTTAAGGATTTGCGCGTCATTTTTAGCCGAGATGCGCGAATAGAGCGCCGGATCCAACTGGGACTCCAAATGGGAAATTTGCAAATCCAACCCATGCGCCCGCATGACGGACGGCGGAATTTTTAAATACATATTCCCCAGCTGAAAAGCCGGCAGTTTTAAGCCCCCTTCATACAGTCGGGACGACGAAGCCCCCGCCAGGGATTTGACCGCCTTTCCGGCCTGCGTCCACCCGGCTGACGGATAACAAACACTGCAAAAAACCAATGCTACAATCCAATATTTCATCAATAATTTCCTATTTCGTATCGGCTATCTTTCCAACGGCTTGTTGGCTTCTGGCCGCAGCACAATTAAATCCCAACCCATTACTTCGGCGGCCTTGGTGGGGGTTTTCCAAAATTTTACCAATTTGGCATGGGCCGAAGCATCAAATTGCTGCAGCTGGGCCTCGTCTTCCTGGATAAAACGGAAAAAAGGATTATTTAATTCCAAATAATAAGGGCTTGATACCAAAAGCGAAACCCCCGCCCGCCCAATTTAGCCGGTAACGCAGCCAAGAGCAAGCCCGCCATAAGTATAAGAGAGAAAGCTGTTTTATTCATATATCAATTCCCAGTTTTTAATTTGATCAAGGCACTACTAAAGCATAATCAAACCCGGTCTGCCGCCCCAACAGACGGGCGTTCTCCCCGCGCCAATGATGCAGCTGATAATTGGGGAAAGGTACATAAAACACATCGTTTTCCCCCCATACCAGCCGCAGAGAAGTAAAGCTGGAAAGTTTTTCTTTGGTTACTTCCACCACCGCGGGATTTTCCCGAGCGAAAAATTTAGGCAACGAATAGGGCATAATCCAGGAAGTATGCCCCATACCGGCATACACTACAAACAGGGCATCGGGGTCTGTTTTACGAACTTGCGCCATTTTGGCTTCTATAACCCGGGCCCAGGTTTTATTGCGTTCTACGGTAGTAAAAACCGAAATATTTTCATCCGATTGGCTTGCCTCATCAAACATTTTTAACTGGGCGCTGTCTTCCAGCGGGCAAACTTCTATATTGTTATATAACATTTCAAAAAACAGAAAGGGGGCATAATCAATTTTATAACCCTCTGCTTCTGTAATCGGCGCAAGATCGGCCTGGGTAATGCGGCGATAATAAGTAGCCAGATCCCGCGGGGAACGGTTCTCCCGAGCGGGCAGGTTGATAAATTCGGAAAATAAGACAATTTTTCGGTTCGGCTGTCGTTTTTTAAGTGCTACAATCAGCTTGGTTATACTGTCTTGTACGGAGTCTATATGATGAATTTCCCCTATAAAAATTAAGTTTTCCTGCGCCAGCCGGGCACTCAGGTACTCCAATGAATTCGGCGCATACAACGAAAACAGCTGTTGGCGGCCTTCTGCGGGCAGATTGCGCAGCCAATTTACTTTATCGGCTAATTTAGGAATAAAAAATAAACACAGCTGATTGGTTTTTAAAGCAATTTCACTAGCCGATTTGCTCGGACACAATACCGCCTTTAAAATAGACATATCTGCCTCAAAACCAATTTCTTTTCCCCACAGATTCAGCACTGCATTAAAAGAACGGAGCACCTCTTTTTCCAAACGATTATTCAACTGTTCCGCTACTTCTGCTTCCACCGCAGCCGCTACTTTTGTTTGGCGGGATTCTTTTACAATGGATTTCGTTTTAAAAGAACGGGCTAAGAATTTTTTAAATCTTTGATACACAGACGAAACTTCTTGCGACCGGGCTTCCCCAGACAGCGGTTTTTGAAGCGGCACCGCATGGTGCATACGCGAAATATCCGCCGGCACACCCGTCGCCTGGTTTACCGGTTGCGCCGGCGCATAGCCGGCTGCTGGCTGCCCGACCAGGCGCTCAGCAACAGGCAGAGGATTTTTCCCCACCCCCACAACTGCGCGCGCAGGATTAACGGAAGCACGCACCGCCGGCAGCAGATTTTTTTGAGCATGCAGCGGCATAAACGCTCCCCAAAAACACAAGTAAAAAATTATCCCTAAAACGCTTTTTTTCATCATTTAGCAATTATCTGTTTGGGCACCACAAACGCATAATTAAACCCGGTTTGTTTAGCCAACAAACGGGCGTCTTTGCCTTTCCAAAAATGCAAATTAAGCACCTGGACGGAATTAAAAAAAGAATCTTCCTTTCCCCAGACGGAATACAGTAAAGTCAAGTTAGACGGTTTTTCCTCCGTTATTTCCACAACCATTGGGTGTTCATTGGCAAAAAATTTAGGCAGGGAAAGAGGCGCCAGCCACGAAGTATGCCCCATACCGGCATACACTAAAAACAGCGCGTTGGGGTCGGTTTTACGGATTTGTTCCATTTGATATTCTATTACGCGCGCCCACACTTTATTTCGCTGAGTAAGCGTAAAAACAGACGAATCTTCATCAATCATCTGTTCTTTCCAAAATATAACCTTTTGGGTAGGGTCTTCCAGCGGATAGATTTCAACATTTTTGGTCAGCAAATCCAAAAACAGCGCATGGGCATAATCTACTCTTTGGGAAAATTCATTTAACTGCACGCGCTGAACCGGCGTCTGGGGGACACGCCGGTAATAAGTAGCCAGCGTTTTATAGGAATCGGGTATATTGCGGGGCAAATCAATAAATTCCGTAAAGAGCACCACCCGGCGGTTGGGATATTGCTTTGTTATTTGCCGAATCAATTTTCCTAAAAATGCATGCACGGGCTGATGGTGATGGATTTCTCCAAAAAACACCAAATTTTCCTTTTCCAAGCGGGAAATAAAAGTTTGAAAGGCCGTTTCTCCAAACACGGAAGTTATTTCCATACGGCCCCGCGTCGGGCGGTCATGCAGCCAAGCTATTTTAGCGGCCAGATTCCGAGAAAAGAAGAATGTCATTTTATTGCCTTGCAGGGAAGTAAAAGTAGGCGCTACCGTTGGTTCAAAAACCGATTTTAACAAAGGCATCAAATCCTCTTGTTGTTTAAAATACAAGTTCCACAAGCGAATCACATTTATATAACTGTTATATACCGCTCGTTTCAAATCTTTCGGCACCCGGCTAGCCGGAACTCCCAACAACGAGATGTTCTCGGCAGGATTGACAGGTTCCTGATTTGCCCTCATAGGGTCAATAAACTGTTTAATATCATCGGCCGTTGTATAACGGGACGCAGGGATATTTTTCCGCCGAAAATTTATAAACCGTTTTAAACGGGCCACAGTTCCTTCAGGCAATATGCTTTGCACCGGTTGCCGAGCGGTGCCCGCCCGGTAAACATCTGCCCGCGCAGAGGAGCCGGCAGCGGCCCGTTTTGCCGTCATACCGGCAGTGCCGCTTTGCCCAAGCACCCGCCCTGCAGGAAGCAGATTTTTTTGGGCTGCCAGCGGCAGCACTCCCCACAACAGCAAACACCCAATTCCCATATACTTATTCATCTTCATTTTTCTTCTTCTTTCGGGCGAAACGGAAGGATTACCTGCGCGTCAAACCCAATCTGCTGGGAAAAATCTTTTCCTTTGCTCCATGTCATCAAATAAGGATTGGGTAATTCGGCCAGCCACGAAGGACTTTTCCCCAGTAAAAACCCCAAAAAACCGTTTTGGTAGCCGTTTCGCAATTCAAGTGCGAAAGGGTTTTCGTCTTTCATCATCGCCGAAAGGGACTCAAAAATACTTTTATCTATGTGGGCATTTCCGGCATAGACGAAGAACACGGCATCCGAATCGGTGCGGCGGGTTTCTTTCATTACATACCGGATAATTCCCTCCCAATACTTATTGCGCACCGGCATTATTCTAAACGAAGTGTTCGCCGCCACAAAATCCAGCCCGCTCATGGCCTGGGTAACGCGGTAAGTAAAATCTAAATCTTCCAACCCATAAATTTCTACATTTAGGGATTTCCCTAACTGATACACCTCGTTAGAAAATTCGGGATTTTTTTCAAAGAAATCTGCAGGAATGGCCTGCCCCGGCTGCCAAAAGTGCGGATGGCGGCTGGGTAAAAATTCAGAGAACAGAACCATCTTCCGTTTTGGATACTTCGCGCGGTACTGTTTCAGCAAGGCCACTAACTGTTCGCGCTGGTTGGGCCGGTTATGCACTTCCCCCACCATAATCAGCTGACGGTCCGCCCCGATGGTATTTACCAGCTGATACGGACGGTCCAGCTGGGTAATCTGCAAAGCAGCCAGGATATCTTCCCGATATTGTTGCAAATAAATAAGTTGTTTTTTAAAGCCAGGCGAAATTTGCAACAGCCATTCGTTATTTTCCAAAGAAAATTTGGTTGCCCCGGTTAAAAAAGGATAGAAGGATAAGAAAAGGCGCGCTTCTGATTCGGTAAAATTGGTCGCCAACGCCAGGGCCTGCATACGAAGTTCTTTGGAACCCGGCTGCAAGGCAAAGTTCGTCAATTCCTCCAACGAGCGCAAAGTTCCGGTTCCGGCGCGCAATAAATGCACTCGTTGCTCCACACGGGCCGACAGGGATTCCAACTGCTCCGGCTTTAACCGCACCGGCGGCACATACGAAAAAGGAGCGGCCACCTGTACGGGTTTTACAGCGCCGGCAAAAGGGACGGCCGGCATGGCTTTTAGGGTGTTTTTTCCCAAACCGCGCACCACGGGCGCCAACTGTTTTTGAGCCCACAGCGGCGTGGAGAATAGGATAAAACCGAGCATGAGCATTGGTTTTAAAATAGAATTTTGATTCATTGTTCTCCTAAAATGGAAAGTTCCTTCTATTCTTCAAACGAGTCATATCTTTCATATGGAGCAGGATCTGTCTTGTTAAAAGGGACTACTAAAGCATAATCAAAACCGGTTTGTTTGGCCAGCAAACGGGACTCTTTACCCACCCAAAAAAACAGCGAATATTCCGAATAAGAGGCCAAATAAGGAGAATTTTCCGTCCAAACCGGGTACAAGGTATTCCAATCGGAAGTAAATTCCGACGAAATTTCCACCACGGCTGGATTTTCCGGTACAAAAAACTTAGGCAGGGAAGAAGGTATAATCCACGAAGTATGCCCCATACCGGCATAAACGACGAATAATGTACCCGGATCCGTTTGGCGGATTTCTTTCATTTTGGCTTCCAGGGTGCGGGCCCAGCTTTTATTGCGCAAAGCAACTGCCAACAGCGAAGCCGCCCCTTGTAACTCCGTTCCTTGGGCTTGCATAAGGGTTTGGTGCAGTTCCCGATCTTCCAGCGGATAAATTTCTATATTATGCTGCCATAATTTTTTAAATAAATTCGGGGCATAATCCACCCGATCCCGGTTATCCAGTTCTTCTTTTTTTATAGGCAGCTGTTGGTTAGCCGGGGCTTGGCGGTAATAAGTTTGCCAGGTTTTACCCGGCGGCAAACTGCCGGAGGGCAAATCCACAAATTCGGTAAACAGCACAATTTTCCGTTGGGGGTTAAGTTGTTGCAAAGAGAGCAGCAAGCGTTCTACGGCATGGTGAATATTGGGGAAATAATGTTCCTCTCCTAAAAAAATCATTTTTTCATCAGCAAGTTGTTCAGCCAGCCGCGCAATCAAATCATAGCCGGAAAGTGCTTCTAATTCGTTTTTCCCCTGTAAGGGTCGTTGTTCCAACCAGTGTAATTTTTCCAGCATTTTTTGGCTGGCCTGCAAAATCATTTTATTATTCTGCAGCGCGAACCAGGTATTTTGTTCCAGCGGACGATATACTTCGTACATCAACGCCCAGCCCTCTATTTTAAAAGGCACATTTTTCCACAATTCATTAATTTGCTGTTTGACGGCCTGGTTTTTCTGTTTCAAAAGGATATTTTGGCGTTCTTGAAAACGGCGCCGCAATTCATTTTGCAGCTGCGTGGCCTGAGTACCGGAAAGGGGTTTGAGTTTAAATCCGCGGGAAGTCCAACTGTTCTGCGGCAAAAGAGTTTTTGCTTCCTCGGAAACGGGTAAAAGGAGTTGTGTATCGCTGGTCATTCCAACAGGGGAAAATAATCCCGAGGATATTTGGATTTCTGGGGCGGAAAGAATCCGTCCGGCGGCCATCGGTTTACCCCAAGTTTCTCCTCGCACCATCGGGATAGACGGCTTCCAACTTGCGGCACGCCCAGCAGCGGGCAGCAGGTTTTTTTGCGCGCACAGCGGCATTACGGATAACAACAGGGGGAGCCAAAACATTTTTCTCATATGAATACTATACTGTTTTTCCGTCTAAGAAAACAGAGTCATTGGGCCCATTTTCCAAGCCCCAAAGGACCTATCTGTTTTTAGGCCCCGGCCTGTTGGTTCATCTCAGCCCCCGTTTTTGTTATACCACTTCATACTCACTGTTGGCGAATTCCCCTTTTCCGCCGACGGTACACGGCCGGACGGGCGCGGCGAAAGTAAGGGCCAAGGCGTCGGCCGTATCGGGGCTTTGCCCGCAGCGCTCCTTGATTTTTTCTTTGGCTTCCAGGCGCAGGCGGCCGGCGGCGTCAAAATCGTAACATACCTGACACAAGTCGGTCTTCAAATCCGGGCAGTCAGGCAGGGCACCGCCTGCTTTAATCCACGCGGCCATTTCCCCCCACATCTCGGCCCGCTTGTTAGCGTACTGGCCGGAACGCGCCGCCGCACCGCCAAACGGAATTTCCGTCACGCAAAACCCCAGCTGTCGCAGCCGGTCAATCACCCCGCCGCCGCAGCCGGCGTCCACAAAGACGGCGTCCGGACGGAAGGATTCTATCTGCCGGGCCACCCGATCCGCCAGGGCCATATTATCTATTCGGCGAAAGACCAGCGGGGCAAACGCTTTTAATCCCTGCCTGCTAAAAATGACGCTGCGGTCATTTCCGAATCGGGCGGGATCCACCCCGATAATTTTAGGCGAAAAACGCAGCTCGGCCGAAGAATATTCCCGTTCACACGCCAGCGAAACGGCGTCTATGGGAATCAATACATTTTCGGCCGAGGCGGTAAAATCGCACAGATATTCCTGTCGGAATATATTTTCCGGCGTTTCCCGGCGAAGCCGGTCCAATTCTCCCGGGGCGATTACGCCGGACTCGTCGGCGCGGAACACGCCCACCCACCAAACGCCGGGCTCTTGGTGGGCGGCTTTTTGGGCGCGGTTGAAGAGTTCAAAAAAAGCATTTTGGCCTTTAGGCGTCCCCATAAAAACGGCCCAACCTTCGCGCGACAAAAGCATCGGGCGGATAATTTCCGTAAACACATCGGGCTTGATTTGGGCGTATTCGTCCAGCACGACGCCGTCGGCGTAAGTACCGCGCAAGGCGTCCGGGTTATCGGCTCCGCACACCCAAATCCGCGCGCCGGTAGGTAGCCGCACACACAGCTCGGCTTCGTTTACGCTTACGCCGGGCAGCGGGGCCGAATAGCGTTTTAAATAATCCCAGGCAATCATTTTGGCTTGTTTCAGAAAAGGCGCCAAGTAAAAATAACGCGGATGGGCGCGCGTGTTTTGCAGGGCTTTTTTGAGCAGGTGGTTGACGGCACAGACGGTTTTTCCAAGCTGGCGGTGCGTAACCAACACGCAAAAGCGGTGCGTTTCCAGCTGCGGATGAATTTGCCGCTGGGCCTCCCGCGGGTGATAGGGAATTGTAATGAGCAAATCCGACGGGCTTTTCTTCATTTTTCACCCTCCCACCGCACGACGAGCGGCGCGGGCTGGGCGGGTTCTTCTTTACCGTCCTTCCAACCCAACAGATTTTTAGCGGTAAACATCGCAAAAGAAGCCGAATAATTGCCGCGCAAGCTGTTTTGGATTAAGATATTCCCCTGTAAATCGCGCGCTTTACAGGCGGCCTGCCGAAAAGCCGGGTGTTTTTCTTCCCATTTTTCCAACACGCGGCAGGTGGTACCCAGCATTTTGGCAAAACCCGCAAAAGTGGGCAATTCAGCGGCGGTTTCTACCAAAGAGATGCTGCCGTCGCGCTTGGCGACCTCGGTAATGGTAAAAGGAGCCACATCAAAAAAAGCGAGCAGCCGCTCGCAAAATTCGGGCTGATAACGCAAAGATTTCCCGCCGGATTCTTTTCCGCGGGAACGGGATTTTGAAGCCATACTAACTCCATCAAATTCAGTAATGCAAACGAAACCGGGCCCGTAGAAACGGACGCGGCGGAAACCGGAAAGTAAAAGGGATAGTGGGCGGACGCCCGGGATAAAAAAATTACAAACCGCCTAAGCGCTTTGTAATTGTGTTTTTATTATAGCAAAATTGGAAGATTTTGTCAATAAAAAAGCCAACTAAAGAGGGATTTAACAGCCGTTTTTGGCACTTATGATCCGTAATAGCTATTAAAGAACTCACACAGGAATTTATTACTGTAACAACGCACTTCTTTCTTGCCGGCATATCCGTCATAGGCCGTATGTTTGTAATAAAACCTAAATGCCATTTGTAGGGACTGATAATGATTCGTTCCTGACAAATTATTGCAGTTTTTTTGTCCCCAGCCCGGGCAAAACATCACATCTACGGCGCCGCGCCACCCATAATCCACCGTAAGAAACCAATCTTTACATTTAATTTGCCCTTCATGATCATCAGTGGACATAATACAATCCGGGAAAGTAAGATCCAAATTAGCCGGTCCGTGTGAATAATACCCATTCGCCAAATAGAACATCTCCTGCGATTGACGCACTTTTTCCGCCATTTGAAATGCCAATACCGCTTGAGATTTTAATACCGCTTTCTGGTATTGCGGAACAGCTGCTGCCGCCAGTATGCCGATAATTAAAACAACCACTAGCAGCTCTATTAGCGCAAATCCGGCGTTTTTATGGTCGGGAAATGATTTTTGATAAGTTTTGTTCATACGCAAAATTTATCAAAAAAAAAAAACGAGTCAAGCCCAGGGGCTGGGCTCCCCCCCTTCTACCCTTTCATGCG